>CAXBOY010000173.1:0-2157 GCA_963977405.1 uncultured Gammaproteobacteria bacterium | reverse complement strand
ATTTCACCTCCATCTCTGAGCTGGGCAGGTGTGGATTTAGCTCACCCTTGTTGTCACAGAAACTATCTATGCCTGTGAAGGAGTCGATAGGGCTGATCGTTTTATAGTCCGTGCGGCTCCAATATTCTGTGCCACTCGGGTCGATCATCGCGAACACCCAGTGTCCGCCTTCGCGGAAGTCCATGCTCTTGGTGACTGTTCGAAGTGGCTTCGGGGCATACCAGCGATCGAGTAGTTCCTGCTTGGTGTAGCAGTCCCACACCGTTTGGCGCTTGCCCGCGAACTCTCTTTTTATGTGTAGGCTGTGGGTGTCTTTGTCGACGATGAAGTCGAATCTAAGTGCGTTGCTCATTTATCTTGGCCCTCCAAAGTGGCAATTAAAGTGTCTAGTTGATCGAAGCGGTTTGCCCAGTTACTCCTGCATTTTTCTATCCAGCGGTCTATCTCATTCAAGTTCTCGATCTGCAGTTCGTAGATGATCTCTCGGCCTTGCCGGTTGGATTGGATCAACTCGCATTCACTGAGGATTTGAATGTGTTTAGAGATCGTGGGGCGTGCCACATCGAAATTGCTGGCGATGGCACCCGCGGTCATG
The DNA here is from genome assembly GCA_963977405.1 of uncultured Gammaproteobacteria bacterium. GTDB lineage: Bacteria > Pseudomonadota > Gammaproteobacteria > Pseudomonadales > Pseudohongiellaceae > UBA5078. Next base: position 1,562 of record CAXBOY010000173.1, on the reverse strand, counting down.
GTCTGAGAGGCTAGCAGGATAAGTATCGCGCGGCGCGTGGGGTCCGCTATAGCTTGGAAGGGGTCGCGGCGTAGCTTCATAATAGTGTCCGTGCTGATGCGTAGTCATTTGGCTTCACTATATGCGAAGTTATTTGGCTACGCAATAGACACTGTTAAAAAATCTTAATATCCGCGGCTAAGATCTGCGAAGACATCACTTTGGAGATTAAGCTCATAGGCCTGCAGGGCTTGGGTGAAACTCTTCATCACGTCGTGAACGTCGGTGATTGCGGCTTGGTGGGGCGAGACGAATACCTGAGGGTGCTGCCAAAGCCAAGAGTCCTGCGGGAGCGGCTCTATGTCGAAGACATCTAGTACCGCATAGGCGAGGTAGCGCTTGGCGAACGCGGGCTGGAGATCATCGGTCACAAGCGTCGCCCCGCGGCCAACATTGATCAGTAGTGCCTCATTAAGATGACACAGCCACGGCAGGTCGATAAGCCGCTGCGTATTCTCGTGTAGGGGCAGGGTGTTGATGATGCAGCTTACATTAGCGGCGAGAGCGGGCACTGCCGCCATCGTCACGCAGCGCTGGAAGTATGGGGCATCCGCTTGGCCGCTGTTGTTGACCCCAATGACGATTGCGCCCAGCGAACTAAGTGTCTGCGCCACGCCTTGGGCCATTTTGCCAGTGCCAAGGATCAAAATGGTCTGGTCGCGAATACTCTGCCCCGGCCTCTGTTGCCAACGGCTGGCTGTATTGTCCTTGGCTACCGCATGGTAGTTCTGCAGGAAGTTGAGCACGTGGCAGAGGCAGAATTCCCCCATCTTCTGACCGAGGTCGCCGGTGGTGCGCGACAAGCGCAGATGCGGGCCAAGGTCTTTGCGCGTCACGAAGCCGTCGATACCTGCGCCGAAGCTATGGATCCACTTGAGTCCCTTGAGGGTGAGTGTTGAGGAGACGGGAAAGCTAGCCAAACAGTCTGCCCAGTCGATGTCGTTTTGCTGCGCGTGCTCTACGTATCTCGCTTGCACCCGTATCTCGCTGGCCTCTAGTGCTACGCAGAATTGTGGGGCGAGGCGGCCTGTGGTGAGTATTTTAAGCATATTGGTTATTCATTCATTTCTTGCGGATTGGTTAGCGCATTAAGTTTACACGCTTTGCTGTATTGGCAGTTGTTCCAGGGCTGCAATTGCTTCGATTACACTTTGTGTCTTTTTTAGTCCCCTGCTCGCTGTCTCTTTCCAGTACAATCTTGCCCTCGCTTTTGCTGTGAACGCAATCAATGGAGTGCACCCAATGCCAATAGGAAGAATCTCACTAAGCCTGTTTGTCACTTTTATGAGCCTTGCCGTGCAGAGTCATGGAGCGGATGGTCCGTGGCGTTTGACTGAAGCCTTGGGTTTGCCGGAGGGCTTTAGCATTAGTGGCACGCAACGCACGCGGGCGGAAACCCTAAGCAATAATGTTCGGCTAGGCAGTAGCAAGAACGACGAGGTAGTGACTTTTCAAACCCTATTGAATACCAGCTATCAGAAAGACTCATTTGGGTTTCAGGTCGAGTTTATCGACGCGCGCCA
>CAXBOY010000172.1:0-2293 GCA_963977405.1 uncultured Gammaproteobacteria bacterium | reverse complement strand
TTCCTCTACCGCGCCCAGCAAGGCTCGCTCGAACCCGCCGCCGTGTTCCTGCCCATCCTCATGGCGACCTCCGCCTCGACTCTTGTCGGCTTGATGAGCGTGGCCTGGGTACAGAAGCTCAAATTACGCGATCCGGTACTGATGGCCTGGTTCGCCGGTTTCGCCCTATTTCTCGCGGCGGCACTTAGTTGGATCGTCTCCCAGCCTACCGATTTACTCGCCACTCGCTCCGCCCTGATCGGCAATTTGTTGTTATTTAGCATCATAGTGCTTTTCCTAATCTCGGGCGTACAACGTAAGCTAGACTGCTATTCGCTGTTCATCGAAGGCGCTAAAGAAGGTTTCACCGTCGCCATCAAGATTATCCCCTTCCTGCTCGCCATGCTCGTCGGCATCGGCGTGTTCCGTGCCAGCGGCTGCCTAGACATCATCCTCGATGGCGTGCGCTGGACCTTCTCTATGCTCGGCTTCAACACCGACTTCGTCGAGGCACTGCCCACCGCGTTCATGAAACCACTTAGTGGCAGCGGCGCGCGCGCCATGATGCTAGAGACCATGAACACCTACGGCGTAGACTCCTTCCCAGCGCGAGTTGCGGCCACCTTACAAGGCAGCACCGAGACCACCTTCTACGTGCTAGCCGTATACTTCGGCAGCGTCGGCATCCGCAAGACACGCCACGCGATCGCCTGCGGCCTAGCCGCCGATGTCGCCGGCATCGTCACCGCCATAGCCGCTTGTTACTGGTTCTTCGCTTGAGCGAAAATCCAATCTCAAATAAGATTTAAAACAAATAGAACAATATTTGGAGTCAGCAATGAAAGCGACACTCTTGGTTCTGGCTTTTCTTACAATTAGCGCCTGCTCCAATCGTGGCATATACGAAAGCCTTCAAGCTAACCGCCGCTACGAGTGCACGAAACTCCCCCCAGTCCAATATCAGCAATGCATGAAGGACACCAATAAGTCTTTCGACCAATATGAGCTCGAGCGTAAAGAAGCGACGCGCTAACACCTCTTCCCCTTGCCGATTATTCAAACGAGTTGTTTCACCCTCGTTTTATCAACGGGTCATTGGGTTGATCCCACATCAAAAGCGGGTATATTAGACCCCGTTTCAAACACTTTCGCGATCCATCACTGTGGCAACCGCCCATCTGCAGCTTTCCGAGCAGAGGCAACGCCAGAATCCAGAAACGGACAGCGATTGCCTCAAGAAAGTCGGCCCTTTTACTTTTCGCAGCCTGCTTTCACCTAATAAAAACGACAGGGGCTATATTGTGATGAACGCACTTCCACGAATGACCGCACCGCTTCTACTGAGCTCTTTGCTATGTGCAAGCACCTTAGCAAACCAAGCTAGCGCACAGGACTGTGCAGCACCGTTATTACCGGAGATTAAGGCGGTACCGATTCTCCACCTCAATCCAGCTGACCCAAACCAGACAGTAGTCGGGCGACTCAAATTCCGTGGGGCCATCCACCTTCAACACGAAGCCCCCAAGTTCGGCGCTTACTCCGGCCTTCACATAACCCAAGACGGCCAAACACTTACCGCTGTAGGCGATGGCGACTGGGTGCAAGCAACGCTCGACTATAATGCGGCGGGCAACCTTGCTGGATTTGAAGTGAACTGCGTAGGCGTGCTCAAGGACGAAATCGGTAAGGAATTCGAATGGTGGGAAGATCGCGATGCCGAGTCCCTCAGCTTCAACGGCGAAGAGTTCTTAGTTGGTTTTGAGAGCAATCTGCGCGTGCTTGCCTATAAAGATATTGGTGGAGCCGCTCGCAACATTCCCTTACCACAAGAGTTTGAAGACGGCGTACCCACCGGCGCTGGTTACTCCTCCATCGAGTCGAGTGGCCCAAATAACTACATCATCATTACCGAGAACGCTCGCAATGAAGACGATCAGATAAAGAGCTATGTGCATCAGCCTTCGGGCAGTGGAACATTCTGGCTACAGTTGGAAGGCGAGGAATTCCACCTCCCCGTTGGCCTAACGACGATGCCAGATGGCAATTTACTTTTAGCAGAGCTCGCCGTGCACACAGACGAGGAAGGTGTACGCGCCTATCGACGCCTGCGTATCTCAATCATCGACAGGGTATCCGTGGTGCCGGGTGCAGTCATTAAACCCATGACCATTGCAGAGATCGACCCCCCGTTAATTTATGAGAAGTACGAGAGCATCGATACACGCCTAGGGCCGAATGGCGAGACACTCATTTACATCATGGCCGACGATGGCAAAATGCGCGCGGAGAACACGATGGTGCGGATGTTTGAATT
>CAXBOY010000171.1:0-2353 GCA_963977405.1 uncultured Gammaproteobacteria bacterium | reverse complement strand
ACACACTCCAGATGAAATTAAACGCACCCTCTATTTTCTGCATCATATTGAGCACTGTGTAGAGCAGTACCCCTAGGCTGACAAAACCCAGCACATCTACTCGGACGTTCTCAACGAACATGATGATGTTACGAGTGACCTCGACACTGCGTTCACCGAGTGGCGAGAGCAGGTTGAGGAGGGCGGGCTCCATGGTGTTGTGCGCACCAAGCCCCTTTAATACAGAGAAAGTGAGGGCAAGCAACGGGATGAATGCGATGACGGTGTAGTACACCAGGCTCATCGCACGCAGGCTTAGTTGGCCCTGTGCAAGATCGCGGGCTACTGCGAATCCGACCTGAAAGGCTCGCAAACCGAAACTGCGCAGCTTAGAGTCTTCGGAGGAAGGCGGCACCATGTGACGCTCTAACCAAGCCTTTAAGTTCTCTACTCGCATCACCATCGTGACTTTCTGTTCGCTCATCTTGCTGTGTCCTGTTCGGTCAGCGCAACTAGAAAGCCGCGCTGACGATGGGCTTAGTCAAGGCGGATATTTTCGCTTAGGAAGCGGAGGATGTCGTCTGTCGGGATCATTTCATTGTCCTGGGCGCTGCGGGATTTGTATTCCAGAACGTTCTGTTCGATGCCGCGATCGGATACTACAATCCGGTGGGGAATACCCATGAGCTCCATGTCGGCAAACTTGACGCCGGCACTGGTCTTCTTGTCGCGATCGTCGAGCAGGACTTCATAGCCCGCCTCGGTCAATTGCTTGGCCAAGGACTCACTCAGCTCTACTACCGCGGCGGACTTGTGAGCATTCATTGGAATTATCGCGATATGGAGGGGCGCAATGATATCGGGCCAGATGATGCCATTGTCGTCGTGACGCTGTTCGATGCAGGAGGCCACGATGCGGCTGACACCGATGCCATAGCAGCCCATGATCATGGTGATGCTCTTGCCGTTTTCATCCAATACCTTGGCATTCATGGCCTCGCTGTACTTGGTGCCCAGCTGGAAGATATGGCCTACTTCTATGCCACGCTTGATCTGCAAGTTGCCCTGACCGTCTGGGCTGATATCGCCTTCCTGAACCTTGCGCATGTCCGTACTGCTGTCGTATCGGCAGTCGCTACCCCAGTTTGCGTCAATAAGATGTTGACCGTCTTTGTTGGCGCCGCAGACGAAGTTGACCATTGTCACGACGCTCTCGTCGGCGAGCACGGGGATTGCTAGATCGATGGGGCCGATGCTACCGGGCTTGCAATGGAGTGCGGCTTCGATCTCTTCGTCCTGCGCAAGCGTGAACGGGGAAGCCACTAAAGGATGCTTCTCCGCCTTGATGGGGTTGATGCTTTGATCGCCACGGATGACGAGCGCAACCAGACCACTAGGATTGGATTCGCTCAATTCGCCTTTTACTACCATGGTTTTGACTAGGCGGCGTGCTTCGATTCCTAGGCTCGAAGAGACCTCTTCTATCGAATGTGCCTCGGGGGTGTCGACTGCGCTAGCCTTGGGCTTCTTTATCTCGCCGCTGGAGAAGTCTAGGTCGACCAACTGGCCAGTGGCCATCTCGATATTTGCGGCATAGGGGCTGTCGGAGCTGAACACGATCTCGTCTTCGCCCGAATCGGCCAAGACGTGAAACTCGTGGGACATGCTGCCGCCGATATTGCCAGAGTCTGCCAGTACAGGTCTGAACTCGAGGCCGAGGCGCTCGAAGATTCTGCAGTAAGTGGCGTGCATTAGATCATAGGTCTGTTGCAGGGATTCCTCGCTAGTATGGAAGGAGTAGGCGTCCTTCATTAAGAACTCGCGGGCCCGCATCACCCCAAAACGAGGGCGACGCTCGTCGCGGAACTTCGTCTGAATCTGATAAAAATTAGCGGGTAGCTGACGATAGCTGCTCAGTTCGTTGCGAATTAGGTCTGTGATGACTTCTTCGTGAGTCGGACCAAGGCAGAAGTCGCGGTCGTGGCGATCCACGAATCTCAGTAACTCTGGGCCCATCTTGTCCCAGCGGCCAGACTCTATCCATAGGTCGGCAGATTGCACTACGGGCATGGAGACTTCCATGGCGCCGGCGCGGTTCATCTCCTCCCGTACTACGGCGGTGACCTTGTGCAGCCACCGGAGGTCGATTTCCGGCATCTCCATACAGCGTTTTACCATGTACTCTTCCATGTAGTACTGCTGTAAGTTAATGAAGGCGGGTACCTTGTGATCCTCCTCCGGTAGCAGGTTGAATTCGTATACCTGCTCCTCACCAAAATACACTTTGCCGAGGTTCCAGGTGACACCTTTATCCAGCATCGGCTGGCCGCAGCCGTAGCGATCACAGATTTCCAGGGTGCGCTTGGCAATGCAG
>CAXBOY010000170.1:0-2922 GCA_963977405.1 uncultured Gammaproteobacteria bacterium | reverse complement strand
TCTCTATCATTATCTCGCACCGTTTCTCTACAGTGCGCATCGCCGATCACATTATCGTGCTCGATGGCGGAGAGATTACAGAGGAAGGAAGTCACACGAGCTTGCTAGCGTTGGAGGGACAGTACGCGCGTCTCTTTAATTTGCAGGCACAGGGTTATATGTAATTAACAGCGCGGCGGATTTTCTACACCGCGCTGGGGGACTTGTTTACATATAGTCTTCCATCGGCGGACACGCACAATACAAGTTACGGTCGCCGTAGACGTTGTCGATGCGATTGACGGAAGGCCAGAACTTGCTCTCCTTCAATGCCGGTACTGGCCATGCCGCTTCCTGCTTGCTGTAAGGGCGCTCCCAGCTATTGTCCATCACGTCTTCGAGAGTGTGTGGCGCATGCTTCAGCGGATTGTTTTCCGCATCCAGTTCGCCAGACTCTACCCGGGCGATTTCTTTGCGAATGCTAATCATCGCCTCAATGAACCGGTCTAATTCTTTCTTAGACTCGCTCTCTGTGGGCTCGATCATCAATGTGCCGGCGACAGGGAATGACATAGTCGGCGCATGGAAGCCGTAATCCATCAAGCGCTTCGCGACATCTTCTTCGGAGATGCCAGAGGCAGCCTTGAGAGGGCGCAGGTCGATGATGCACTCGTGTGCCACCATGTCGTTGCGACCGGTATAAAGCACTGGGTAATGGGGCTCTAATTTGCGGGCAATATAGTTAGCATTGAGTATCGCCACCTGCGTTGCCTTCAATAAGCCTTCAGCGCCCATAAGAGCGATATAGGTCCAGGAGATAGGCAGAATGCCGGCGCTACCCCAAGGTGCTGCAGAGACCGCGGTGTTGCCGACATTAGGGCCGTCGAGAGTAACGAGCGGGTGGTTGGCTACAAAGGGGATCAAATGCTTCTTGATGCCGATTGGCCCCATACCTGGTCCGCCGCCGCCGTGCGGAATGCAGAAGGTCTTGTGCAAATTAACGTGAGAGACGTCTGCGCCGATATCACCAGGTCTTGCCACACCTACTTGTGCGTTAAGATTCGCGCCGTCCATATACACCTGTCCGCCGTGATCGTGCACGATTTTACAGATCTCCATCACGCCCTCTTCGTACACACCATGTGTGGACGGATAGGTAATCATCAATGCGGCGAGTGTGTCTTTATGAGCTGCAGCCTTGGCGCGCAAATCCTCGACATCGATATTGCCGTTATCATCGCAGGCGACGACAACAACCTTCATGCTAATCATGTGGGCGCTAGCGGGGTTCGTACCGTGGGCCGAGCTTGGAATCAGACAAACATCGCGTTGGTTCTGACCGATACTGTTGAGATAGTTGCGGATGGCTAAAAGGCCTGCATACTCACCCTGAGCACCGGAGTTAGGTTGCATGCTCACGGCATCGAAGCCGGTGATCTCGGCGAGCATGTCTTCTAGCTCTTGAATCATGTTTCGATAACCAGGCGTCTGCGCAACTGGAACGAATGGATGAGGTTTGCTGAACTCCGGCCAAGTGATTGGGATCATCTCTGCTGTAGCATTCAACTTCATCGTACATGAGCCCAGCGGAATCATCGCATGTGTAAGCGAAAGGTCCTTGTTCTCTAGGCGCTTGAGGTAACGCAGCATGTCTGTCTCGCTGTGGTAGCGATTGAAGAACGGGTGCGTTAAGAATGCGCTTTGGCGCTTTAAAGAATCGGGGATGCCTGTGATCTTTCCAGCGCCCGCGCAAATCTGAGCGTCGAGTTCACTAACGGAAAGGCCAGCGGCCTTGTCGCCAAGAATAACCTTCCAGAGAGTCTCTATCTCGGCAGTGCTTGTGCACTCGTCGAGACTGATGCCGATACTATTTGCCAAGTCGATGCGTAAATTGATGCCGGCCTCGTCGGCGCGTGCAAGGATAGCGCTGCGAGCCTGCGCATCCGTTGCCAGAGTAACGGTGTCGAAGAAGCAGGCATTCGCGCAGCTAACGCCTTTGGCTTGCAGGCCCGCTGCGAAAATCGTTGTGAGGCGGTGAATGCGCTCAGAGATTGTCTGCAGCCCCTCAGGGCCATGGTACATCGCATACATTGCTGCGATATTAGCGAGCAAAACTTGCGCGGTGCAGATATTGCTATTGGCCTTCTCGCGGCGGATATGTTGTTCACGAGTTTGCAAAGACATGCGGAACGCTTGCTTGCCGCGGGCATCGATAGAGACGCCAATGATGCGACCTGGCACTGCACGTTTAAATTCATTTTTTGTCGCGAAATAGGCAGCATGGGGGCCGCCATAGCCCATGGGTACGCCGAAGCGTTGGGTGCTGCCGAGCACTACATCGGCACCCATCTCGCCAGGGGATTTTAATACTACGAGGCTCATTAGGTCTGCTGCAACTACGGCGATTGCGCCTTTGGAATGCAAAGCTTCGATGCTCGGGCCAAGATCACTAAGTGTGCCCGATGCAGCTGGGTACTGATAGATCGCACCGAACACATCGTGGCTGTCGAGAGTCGATAGATCGCCTATGATGAGCTCGTAACCGAAATTACTCGCGCGCGTCTTCAGTACATCGATGGTCTGTGGAAAGCATTGTTCGTCGACGAAAAATTGATTGCTCTTATTCTTGGCGACCCGCTTAGCTAGTGCCATTGCCTCTGCCGCTGCGGTTGCTTCGTCTAGTAGTGAGGCATTGGCTAAATCCATACTGGTCAGGTCGAGAACCATCTGCTGATAGGCTAGCAGGCTCTCCAGACGACCTTGAGAAATCTCGGGCTGATAAGGGGTGTAAGCTGTGTACCAACCTGGATTCTCCAACACATTGCGTAGAATCACGTTGGGCGTAATTGTGTCGTAATAGCCAAGTCCTATAAAGGAGCGGCCTGGTTTGTCCTGCGCGACCATGGCTTTAAGGCGTGCTAACACCGCAGTTTCTGTGGCGGG
>CAXBOY010000169.1:0-2940 GCA_963977405.1 uncultured Gammaproteobacteria bacterium | reverse complement strand
AGTCGCGCCAAGCTAGAGGCAGTACGCGATGAGATGGGCATACCCGCAAACGTACCGCTAGTACTCGCCGATGCAGATGACCTACGCTCCATCAAGGCGATGGTCGCGAACACTAAAGTAGTCCTGACTACGGTAGGGCCTTATCAACTATATGGCTCCGCACTCGTTGCCCAATGCGCCGCCGCCGGCACTGACTATGTTGACCTGTGCGGAGAACCTGGCTGGATGCATCAGATGATCGCTCAGCACCAGGCCGCTGCGAAACAAAGTGGCGCACGCATTCTCTTCTCGTGTGGCTTCGACTCGATTCCATTCGACCTCGGGGTCTTGTTCCTACAAGAGGCGGCCAAACAACGCTTCGGCATACCCATGTCGAGTGTCAAAGGTCGTGTACGAGTAATGAAGGGTGGTTTTTCAGGAGGTACTTTAGCGAGCCTAAAGGCCACTATGGCAAGCGCCGCCAAACAGCCCGAGCTCATTAAGGTGCTACAGGACCCCTTTGCCTTGACTGAGGGTGTTTCGGGCCCACAGCAACCGACCGGAAGCGTGCCGCAGTACGATGAGGAATTAGGCAGCTGGTCGGCCCCGTTCATCATGGCAACTATCAACACCAAGAACGTGCATCGTACCAACTTCCTGCTCAATCACGCCTTCGGTCATGACTTTATCTACGACGAGATGCTCTTCACAGGACCCGGCGAGAAAGGCGAGGCCGCGGCTAAGGCCGTTGCCGCCGACCGTTCTATGGCAAGCAGCGATTTAAAGCCAGGCGACGGACCAACAAAGGAAGAACGCGACAATGGCAGCTACGATGTCTTGTTCGCAGGTACCGGCAAGAAAGGCGAAATTTTGAAAGCGAGTGTAAAGGGAGATCGCGACCCAGGCTATGGCTCAACCTCGAAGATGATCGCGGAAAGCGCCGTATGCTTGTTGTTGAATCCAGAGGCTGCTAGCGGCGGCATTTGGACACCGGGTGCTGCACTCGGTGATCTCCTAATCAAGCGCCTCGAGAAGAACGCAGGACTGACTTTTACGCTCGAAAAATGATGCAATTGTGTGCTCCCAATATGATGGGCGCTGTCACATTTAGAGGATGACCATCGAGACAACCCAAATTGCAATGATGCTCACAAGTCCCATTGCTAGAGTCGCGCCTGTATGGGCGCGATAGGCAGTGGCGACATCCAGCTTACTGAACTGTGCCACTACCCAGAAATAACTATCGTTGGCATGAGAAACTGTCATCGCCCCTGCACCAACAGCCATCACCGTCAGTACCCGCCCCCATTCCGAATCCAATCCCACCTGCGGCAACAATGGTGCAACCAGTGCCGAGCCCGCCACCATCGCAACTGTGGAAGAACCTTGGGCACTCTTGAGCGCCGCAGCTACTAGGAAAGGCATGAACACACCAATACCGAGTGATGAGAGGCTGCTACCCAGATACTCCCCAAGTGGGGTAGCCGCCAATACTGCGCCAAACGCGCCACCTGCCCCCGTTACTAAAAGTATGGGGGCGGCAATCGAGAAGGACTGTTGGCAGTGTTCGCCGAATCTGTCTAGTTTGCCAGGCCCCTTGATCAGAACGAGAGCGCAAGCCAAACCGACCATCAACGCGTTCAGTGGCTTACCCAGGAAATTAAACAACTCGTACAAGCCGCCTCGACCGAGTAAATCGGCTGGGTAATTCGCAACAGTACCTAGGCAGATTAGCAGAATCGGCACGAAGATCGGCGCGAAGGCATTAAGACTCTTAGGTGGAGCTGTCGTTTCGCTCGGCTCTGCGGGGATTAACTCCTCCTCTGCCAATTCATTGCTCGGAAGGTCACGACAGAATCGGGCCCACACTAGGCCTGTGATTGCGGCAAGAGAAGCGAAGCCGAAGCCCGCAAGGATGACGAGACCTAAGCTATCGCCTAGGCCCAGATTACCCGCAGCAGCGATCGGTCCTGGCGTTGGAGGCACTAGTGTATGGGTAGCAAACAAGCCCGTGGAGAGAGCGACGGTGAGGGCAACTGGCGAGGCGTGCAAAGTGCGAGCCAGCGAACGCTTGAGGCTATTGAGTATGACGAAACCTGAGTCACAGAAAACGGGAATAGAAACGAAGAAGCCTACCATAGACATCGTAAGCGTCGGCATGCGTTTCCCGAACACTCGAATGATAGTTTCTGCCATAACGATGGCCGCGCCACTACGCTCTAGAATCACGCCAATGAGCGTACCGAGCACTATCACGAGGCCAATACTGCCCATGATATTACCAAAACCACCGCGAATGGTGCTCTCAATCTCCCTAGCAGGAAGCCCATAGGCAAAGGCCGCAATAAACGCTGCAAGCAATAAGGTGATGAAGGGGCTTAACTTGAGCTTCGCCGTTGCGAAGACGATGAATCCGACGATGCAGAGTAGAATAAACACTAGTAACATAGCTTGCGTCCTTTGCCCGCTTGGGTCGCAAGCGCCTGCTCGCCAGTGGGTTTTTCTTATTTTGAATCTCTCTGCGCCGCAGTATAAGCGTAGCGCTCGCGCAAAAGCCACCGCAGTACTGAAGTGTTAGATGCGGTGTTTTCCCACAGTTTTTGCACTACACTCTTGATCTTGAGGCACTGAACACACTTTGGCTTTAGCTATCGGAGGATATTTTGTTAGGCATTTCCACGCGTATTTCACTGATTCTAGCTCTCCGCCTTTTCCTAGCTCCTGCGCCGCTTTTGGCTGCCGAGTCGACTATAGATTTTCCATCCGTAGCGGCGGATGTCCCCTACGAGGAAGTCGAGGCACTCCCCTTTCGTCCTGCCGAACATAAGCTAGCTTATGGAGATGATCCACTCCAATACGCACTGCTATGGAACCCAGTATTGGAGCAGGATGCGACACCTAAGGCCTTGATCGTCTTTATTCACGGCGGCTGCTGGCTGAATGCCTATGACATCGAGCACA
>CAXBOY010000168.1:0-2997 GCA_963977405.1 uncultured Gammaproteobacteria bacterium | reverse complement strand
AATCCGCTAAGGTGGACCTGCGTGCAGGGCTTCCAGCAATCCGTGCCGCTTGGATCGAAGAGCGAGACGACACCGAAGTACTGCCCGGCGTAAGCTCAACCTTTGGCAAGCAGCGTCAAGCCGACTTGCGCACCGAGCATTTGCGGTTCGAGCATCTTCGCGCGCCTCGCCGTGCCAAGGCAGGTCGCAATGTCACTCAGCTGCATTATGCGCGTCAGGGCATCATTACACCTGAGATGGAATACATCGCCATCCGCGAGAACATGAGCTATATGCAGGCCCGCGAACAGGCCGAGCTGAGTGGTCAGCACCCGGGCGAGTCATTCGGTGCCTCCCTTCCTAAGGAGATCACACCGGAGTTTGTGCGCTCAGAGGTTGCCCGTGGGCGAGCGATTATTCCTATGAATATCAATCACCCCGAGATCGAACCAATGATCATCGGCCGTAACTTCCTAGTGAAGATCAATGCCAATATCGGTAATTCTGCTCTTACCTCATCTATAGACGAGGAAGTTGAGAAGCTAACCTGGTCGGCTCACTGGGGCGCCGATACGGTTATGGATCTCTCCACGGGCAAGAATATTCATGAGACCCGTGAGTGGATCATTCGTAACTCCATGCTGCCGATCGGTACGGTGCCGATCTATCAGGCGCTCGAGAAGGTCGACGGGGTTGCAGAGGATCTTACTTGGGAGATATTCCGTGACACTTTGATCGAGCAAGCCGAGCAGGGCGTAGACTATTTCACGATACATGCCGGCGTGTTGCTGCGCTATGTGCCGATGACTGCTAAGCGCGTCACGGGTATCGTGTCTCGCGGTGGTTCGATCATGGCGAAGTGGTGTCTAGCGCATCATAAAGAGAACTTCCTCTATACTCATTTCGAAGATATTTGCGAGATCATGAAAGCCTATGACGTGTCGTTCTCTCTCGGTGATGGTCTGCGCCCAGGTTCGATTGCAGATGCCAATGATGCGGCTCAGTTCGGCGAACTTGAAACCCTAGGTGAGCTAACTAAGATCGCATGGAAGCACGATGTGCAATGCATGATCGAGGGACCTGGCCACGTGCCAATGCACATGATCAAAGAAAACATGGATCTCCAGCTCGAAGTGTGTGGTGAGGCGCCATTCTATACTCTAGGGCCTTTGACTACGGACATCGCCCCTGGCTACGACCACATCACTTCTGGCATCGGAGCGGCAATGATTGGCTGGTTCGGTTGTGCAATGCTGTGCTATGTAACGCCGAAGGAACACTTGGGCCTGCCAAATAAGCAAGACGTTAAAGATGGGCTCATTGCCTATAAGATTGCCGCGCATGCGGCAGATCTCGCGAAAGGGCATCCTGGTGCGCAGCTGCGTGATAATGCGCTCTCGAAGGCTCGTTTCGAGTTCCGTTGGGAGGACCAGTTCAATCTAGCCTTGGACCCCGATACAGCGCGTAGTTTCCACGACGAAACTCTGCCTAAACAATCCGGCAAGGTCGCACACTTCTGCTCGATGTGCGGACCTAAATTCTGCTCGATGAAAATTAGTCAGGAAGTGCGCGAGTATGCGGCTGCGAAGGAGATAGCCGACATAGATCAAGCACTAAGCTCTGGAATGGAAGAGATGGCGGACACGTATAATAAGACAGGTAGAGAATTATACCGAAACGTCTAATACTAGCGATTCGAAGGGCCGCAGGGCTCGCTCACAGTAACGAGATAAAATGATGTCGAACACAAGCATAGATGATTTAAACATCGCCTCCATTGAGGCCCTGATGACGCCGGAGCAGTTGAAAAAACAATTGCCACTAGAGGGAGCGGCCTTAGAGTCGGTTCAAAATGCGCGGCAGACTATCTTCAATATTCTCGACCGAAAGGATAAGCGTCTTTTCGTCGTGATTGGGCCTTGTTCTATCCACGATGTGGATGCTGCAATGGAGTATGCGGGTAGGCTCAAGAAGCTCGCCGAGAAAGTACAAGACACTCTGTACTTGGTTATGCGTGTGTATTTCGAGAAGCCGCGTACATCAGTAGGTTGGAAGGGTTTGATCAATGATCCCTATATGGACGATACGTTCAAAATAGAAGAGGGCCTCTTCAAGGGACGTAAGCTTTTGTTGGATATCGCATCAGTGGGGTTGCCAACCTCAACAGAGGCACTGGACCCCATTTCTCCGCAGTATCTACAGGACATCATCGCGTGGTCAGCAATCGGAGCGCGTACAACTGAATCACAGACTCACCGAGAGATGTCGAGTGGCCTATCGTCTGCCGTTGGTTTTAAAAACGGCACGGATGGCGGTTTAACTGTAGCGATTAATGCGATGCAATCAGTTACTAGCCCGCACCGATTCTTGGGTATCAATGGCCAGGGGCAGGTGTCTGTAGTTACGACGAAGGGCAATCCTTACGCGCACGTGGTATTACGTGGCGGGTCTTCTGGTCCTAACTACGATTCAGTGCATGTGGCTCAATGTGAGGCAGCGCTGCAAAAAGGCAAGGTGAGCAGCAACATCATGATCGATTGCAGCCATGCGAACTCGAATAAGGATCCAACGATACAGTCTTTGGTGCTGAAGGATGTTTCGCATCAGATATTGGAAGGAAACGAGTCTATTATCGGGGTGATGCTAGAGAGCAATATTAATTTCGGTAATCAGAGTATCCCTAAGGACTTATCACAATTGAAATATGGCGTGTCTGTGACTGATGCGTGTATCGATTGGGAAGAGACCGAGAAAAGTATCTTGGAGATGGCGGAAAAGCTACGAGCTGTATTGCCTGCGCGATAAGGATCAGCGCTCTATTGTTCGGTGGGTTCGAATTTGCCTAGCCCTGCTAGAACCCACTGACTGTAGGAGCTTGCCCTGCAAGCGAATGGGTACGATTGGAGAATGTCTGCAAAGAGAGCTCTACCCCATAGAGCTCCGTAGCACGAGTGGCACTGCGACGTACTTCGCTGCTGGACACGCCGTAAACCCATCCATGGGGGCTCAGTCGCCGCC
>CAXBOY010000167.1:0-3028 GCA_963977405.1 uncultured Gammaproteobacteria bacterium | reverse complement strand
TCGATACGACACTCAGCATGATGTCGCTGTTCGGGCTTGTTGCGCTCTCTGGTGTGGTGGTAAACGACAGCCTGATTATGGTGGACTTCGTGAACCGGGGACGCCTAGAAGGTAAGAATCTGCATGATGCGGTAGTGGACGCTGGCACAAGTCGATTCCGCGCGATCATGCTGACCACTATGACGACGTTCTTAGGCTTGTTGCCGATTATGTTCGAGACGAGCATGCAGGCGCAGCTGGTGATTCCGATGACGCTGTCCCTTGGCTGGGGTATCTTGTTTGGTACCGTTCTTACGCTGCTGATGATTCCGTCTTTATACCTGATTCTGGACGACTTCTTGAGTCTGTTCAGCGATTCAGATGTAGACGAGGAGCAGGGTGTTCTTACTGCTCCAAGCGCCAGCGAGCAAATGCCCCACGCGCCTCACTAAGTTGTTCCGGCGTCATTTTTGCTGCGAGTGATTGCAATAGGGCTGGCGCATCACTGAATTCGTTGTACTGTGATGCACTGGCCCAGAAATGCGCACGGACCAAGTCCATTGGCGTGCCTTCGCCAAGCTCATACATCGTTGCCAAATTGTATTGTGCCTCACCGTGCTGTCCTTCGGCAGCACGGGTATACCATAGTAAGGACTTCTCAAGATCGACAGCGGTGCCCGTACCGGTATAGTAGAGCGCGCCTAAGTTGAACTGCGCATTGAGATGGCCCTGTTCCGCGGCCTTCGTAGTCCAGTGCAAAGCCTGGCTGTAATCTTGCTCGACACCTCGACCCGTGAAATACAGTATCGCTAGGTTATATTGAGCTAGGTCCAGCCCATCGTCTGCCGCCAGTTGAAACTCGTGCAAAGCAGTGGCGTAGTCGCCGTTCTGCGCGGCCGTGACTCCTTCCTCGTAGTCTGCATATACGGCCGTGTTCAAAAGGGCGCAGAGCAGGGCGGGTAGTAGGCGTTTAGGGCTCATTGCTCTCCTGCACGCTTCGCCGCGGCGTTCTCTTCCATTGCCCGTTTCTCATTGAAATCTTCTACCCATGCCGTGGCCAGACGCTGCGCTTCGACGATCTGCCTGTCGCTCATTAGCTCTTGATATAAAACGACATTCGCTGCAGCAGCTTTATGTCCGCCAGAGGCAGCTATGGTGAACCACATATGGGCCAGAAGTGGATCTTGTTGTACGCCTTGGCCATTAGCATAGAGTGTAGCCATGGTGAACTGAGCTGGCGCGTCGCCCAGATTGGCAGCTCTGAGAAACCACTCGATAGCCTCCGGCAGGTCGGCAATCACGCCCTTGCCCTGCATCAGCATGACACCGAGGTTGTATTGCGCGTTGTTCTCGTCTTGTTCTGCCGCCTGGCGAAACAGCCGCGCTGCCTCGAAATCGTCGGCCACCACACCATCGCCATAAAGATAACGATTACCGAGTTCGAACTGGGCCGCACTATCGCCAGCCTCGGCCGATTTGCGTAGTTGCTCGAGCTCGCTAAGGGTTTCTTGGGCTAGCGTATTAGTACTAACGAGAACGAGGAGGAGGGCACTAAGGCGCAGTGCGCGCGTTATATTGATCATCGGCGTGCACTCGTCCAAGCTACGACCCTTTGCTCGGCAGCGCTGATCTCGTCTGGCTCCATATAGCCACGCAGTGTTGCGATGACCTTGGCGGCCTCTACATCGCCATTAGTATTGGCGATCTTGTACCACGTATAGGCCGACACCAAGTCTTGCTCTTCCATGCCTAAGCCCTCTAGATACAAACGGGCTAGGAAGGACTGCGCAGGGACGTCCCCTTGTTCTGCCGCCAGTGTGAACCACTCGCGTGCGCGTACATAGTCGCGCTCCACACCATTGCCAGAAGCAAAAGCGATGCCTACACGGGCCTGTGCTTCACGGATGCCATTCTGTGCAGCGCGCACAAACCAGCGCACTGAAGCCTGAATATCGGGCGCTACGCCTACGCCGTCTTGATACATGATGCCTAGATTGAACTGTGCGTCCGCACTACCACTCTCACCCGCAGCGAGGAACCACTTATGGGCCTCCTCCGCATCTGGGGGCGTACCGAAGCCATTGGCGTGCATCACACCCAAGTTATATTGTGAGTCCCGATGGCCTTGCACCGCGGCCTTGCCATACCAGAAGATAGCCTCGCCGTAGTCCTCTTCTTTGCCCTGGCCATAGAAATTCATGGTGCCCACGGCATACTGTGCCGCTGGGTCATCCTGTTCTGCTGCCATCTCGTACCAGTAATAGGCCTCTTTATAGTCCTGTGCAGTGCCTTGGCCGTTGTCGTACATAGCGCCTAAATAGTACTGGGACTTAGAAACACCCTGCTGGGCAGACAGCGCAAATAGCTGCATAGCCTTCTCGAAGTCCTGATCGGTTCCTAAAGCGGAGTAATACATCAGGCCAAGATTGTATTGAGCAAGCGCTACACCGCGCTCTGCGTCGACTGTGAACTCGCGCAATGCCGTAGCATAGTCTTGCTCTTCAAAGGCCTTGAGCCCCGCGTCGATATCCGCGAAAGCACTGAGAGGCGCGCCCAGCGCGGCGATAAGGAGGGAGGAGAGTAAAACGTGTCTATTCATGTGCGTACAACCTAGCTGCTTTTCAGGTTTGAATAATGGCCCCGATGATTAGACCGGGAAATGCCCTGATCTTAACATGCAAGCCCAAAATTGTAGAAATACCCTAAATTGAGTTGCAAATACCCCTTTGCATTGGCGTCAATTTCTATATAATACGCACCTCTTTAAGCGCCCGTAGCTCAGCTGGATAGAGTACTTGGCTACGAACTAAGGGGTCGCATGTTCGAATCATGCCGGGCGCACCATACGAAGAAAAGAAAAGGTCTGCATTTATGCAGGCCTTTTTTTTGCGTGTGGTTTGCCCAGCAGAACAACGCGCTGATAGATGGTTGGCACTGAATAAGAACGCAGGGAAGGGGTTGGTTCACTAATCCGAGTCTGGTTCTTTTCTGAGTTATATTCCTGAATGAAGAAAACTGTTCCCAGAATTATTCTAATAATCCAGTGGTT
>CAXBOY010000166.1:0-3365 GCA_963977405.1 uncultured Gammaproteobacteria bacterium | reverse complement strand
CTCGCGCCGACTCGAAGAAGGCGTTAAGCCATTATCGAGCGGCAGAGAGCTATCTTCTGAATGGGCCATTGAAAGGCCCAGAAGGTGAGGAGAAGTTGCAGCTGATTCTCTCGCGTAAGCAGCAGATTCTAAATAGCGAGGCGCGGGAAGCGAATGGTCAAGAATATTATACTGACCGGGCCGCCTAAACTGGAAAGCGTTTACCGCGTTCCGAAAACGACGATAGTCTTGCCTTTGACATGGATTAGCTCCTGTTCCTCTAAGGTTTTCAGAACTCGCCCCGCCATTTCTCTCGAACAATTAACTAAGCGTCCCAATTCCTGTCGAGTAATCTTAATTTGCATACCGTCTGGATGGGTCATCGCGTCCGGTTCTTTGCTGAGTTCTATAAGTGTGCGCGCGATACGACCTGTCACGTCGTAGAAGGCAAGATCCCCTACTTTACGTGTGGTATTGCGCAGGCGATGTGCCATCTGCTTGCCGATAGTGAAGACAATCTCGGGGTGGGAGCGAATATAGCTGTTGAAGTTCGCGTAGCTGATCTCCGCTATTTCGCAGGCACTACGAGTACGACACCAAGCGCTGCGTGCCTCTTTCTGTTCAAACAGGCCCATTTCCCCGAAAAAGTCACCAGGATTTAGGTAGGCGATGACTACTTCTTTACCATCATCATCCTCGAGTACAACGGAAACAGAGCCTTCGATGATGTAATAGAGCGTGTTGCAGGTATCGCCTTCGTAAATGATGGTGCTGCGATTGGGGTAGCGTCGTCGATGGCAGTTGGTTAAGAAATTTTCCAAGTCCTTAATATGTGGCGTGATAGCCGAAAGCGCCATATTTTATTTCCCCTTCCCCAAAAAGCATTCCGCTGTACGCATTAAGTCTTCGTGTGAGCCTTCAATTCGAAAACATCGCAATTGTATACCACAGTCTACGAATACTGTGAATGTTTGCCACTTCGTCCTTCTCGATTGACTGTGGTAATCTGCCGCCTCACTACAAAATGACCGCAAAGATAGTTCTGACATTAGCAAGAGAGAGACGATGATGAAAGCGAAAGTACGCTGGGTAGACGAAGTAATGTTCCTTGGTGAGTCTGGCAGTGGCCATTCCGTTCTAATGGAAGGTCCAGAGTCCAGCGGTGGTCATAATATCGGCATACGTCCTATGGAGATGTTGTTGATTGGTGTAGGGGGGTGCTCCTCCTACGATGTCGTCAGCATTTTAAAGAAGGCTCGTCAGAACGTGACCGGTTGTGTTGCGGAAGTCCAAGCCGAGCGTGCGGATAGCGTACCGGCCGTGTTCGAAAAGATACATCTGCACTTTAAGGTTAGCGGTAAAGACCTTAGTGAAAAGCAGGTGGCCAAAGCCGTATCGTTGTCAGCCGAGAAATACTGCTCCGCGACGATCATGCTAGAGAAGGGTGGGGTGCACATTACACACGATTTCGAAATTGTAGAAGCCTAGCGCTAGAGGCGGTAGGCAGTTCTTTTCATTACGACCGATAACATTTGCATGCCGAGTTTGACGGGCAAGGGAAGTGCGGCTCCGCCAGCTTGGCGGGCGGTGTCCCCATGAACTTTCTCGTCGACTAGCATTTGTTGTAGCACGGCTTTGCTTTTCTCATCGTTCTCGGGCAAGCGTTCCAAATGCTCTTTGAGATGCTCGCACACCTGCTCTTCAGTTTCAGCGACGAAACCTAGGCTCCATTTGTCGCCTGCTAGTCCGGCAGCAGCACCCAAACCAAAAGACATCGCATACCACGCAGGGTTAAGAAGGCTCGCGCGGCTATCTAAGTCTTGCAGCCTTTGTTCGCACCAGGCCAAGTGATCGACTTCCTCTTGCGCTGCCTCTTCCATTGCTTGACGGATGTCGGGCAGTTTCGCTGTAAGGGCTTGTCCTTGATAGAGCGCCTGCGCGCAGACCTCACCGGTGTGATTGATTCGCATCAAACCTGCGGCGCGTTTGCGCTCGCTGGCATCCAGTTCAGCCTCCGGAACATTAACAGCTGGTGAGACACGCCTTGCAGTGCTGCTACCCGGGATAAGCGTGCGCAGTGCCTGATCGAATTGGACGATCAGTTGGTCGAGGCTATTGTGCTTGCTGTGTTGCTCAGACATTTTCTCTCGCTATGGCGCGGTAGGCGATATCACGTCGGTAGTAAACATTATTCCAATCGATCTGTTTGAGCAAGTCATAGGCCGCCGCCTGTGCCTCGGTGACGTTCGCTCCCAAAGCAGTGGCGCATAAGACACGACCACCATTAGTGAGGACCTGGCCGTTCTCTAAGCGGGTACCTGCATGGAATACTTTGCGATCTGCGCTTTGGTTCTGTTCTAGGCCGCTAATGACATCGCCCTTGTTATAGCTGTCAGGATAACCGCCGCTGGCAAGCACCACGCCCACCGCTGGGCGAGGATCCCATTGCGCACTGATTTGATCGAGGCGACCGTCTAGGGCCTGATTGCATAGCTCTATGAGGTCGGACTGCAGCCGCATCATGACGGGCTGGGCCTCTGGGTCGCCGAAGCGGCAGTTGTATTCGATCACATTGATGTCGCCGTCTGGAGAGATCATTAGGCCAGCGTAGAGGAAGCCCACATAGGGATTGCCATCTTCGCGCATACCTTTGACGGTTGGCATAATGACTTGTGCCATGATCTTATCGTGCAGCTCTGGCGTGACTACTGGGGCTGGAGAGTAGGCTCCCATGCCGCCGGTGTTAGGGCCTTTGTCGCCATCGTCTCGCGCTTTGTGATCTTGTGAGGTCGCAAACGGCAATACATTGTTGCCGTCGACCATGACGATGAAGCTCGCCTCTTCACCCTGCAAAAATTGTTCGATGACGACACGATGACCAGCATCGCCAAACTTATTGCCAGCGAGCATGTCGTGAATCGCCTCTTCGGCCTCGGCAACACTCTGCGCGATGATCACCCCTTTGCCCGCGGCAAGACCATCGGCCTTGATAACGATAGGCGCACCTTGGGCTCGAACATAGGCACAAGCGGGTTCGATTTCGGTGAAGTTCTGATAGTCAGCCGAAGGCACTTGATGGCGTTTCAAGAAGTCTTTGGTGAAGGCTTTGGAGCCTTCAAGCTGTGCGGCATTTTGTTTCGGGCCGAAGCAACGCAAGCCTTGAGCGCTGAAGAAATCGACTACGCCCTCTACCAATGGTGCCTCTGGTCCCACTATAGTGAGTCCGACATCATTTGCCTTGGCGAATTCGACTAGGGCGGGGAAATCGAGCGTGTCTATGGGGACATTCTCGACGCCGGCCTCTAAGGCCGTTCCGGCATTGCCCGGTGCAACGAAAACCTTGCCAGCCTGTGGTGACTGTTTGATGCGCCAAGCGATCGCGTGTT
>CAXBOY010000165.1:0-3414 GCA_963977405.1 uncultured Gammaproteobacteria bacterium | reverse complement strand
ACAAAAGGCAACAACAGCAAGTCCAGTTCGCGCATACCGCGACGGCTATGCCAAGCCAGTTTCTTATACTCAATTTCTGATAACATGTGGCAACCTGAATAGGAATAAAAGCCTGTTCATAATAACCCAATTTACTGATTTTATCCGGGCGCGATCCATGGCATGTACGCTAGCAGACTTAAATAATTTCGACCTAATCGCCGTCAGTGGCGACGACGCGAATACGTTCCTGCAGGGGCAGCTAAGTTGTAATCTTAGCAAGCTTAGCGCGCAGCAATCCCTACTGGGCACTTATTGCGACCTAAAGGGCCGTGTAATCAGCGACATGCGAGTGTTATTACTCGACCAAGATATATTGCTGCTGTGCCAGTCGGGCATGGGAAACGCGTTGCGCAAGACCCTAGACAAGTACATCGTATTCTCTAAGGCCAAAACATCTATCAAGACCGCCCAGTTCGAGCGCTACGGTCTCTACGGCGCCGATGCAACAAACACTGTTATCGACTTATTCGGCGCAGCACCGCAAAACGCCGGCGAATCGCTGAGCGTTGGAACCGCAATTGTCTATCGATTGCCCGATGCCCAGGCCCGTTTCGAGCTATTAGTCGCAGTTGCAAATGAAGTCCTAATCGAGCGCATTCAAAGCCTAGGGGTAACCGATGATTTGGAAGAATGGGATCTTGCGGATATTCGTCAAGGAATTGCGCATATCCACCCAGATATTCAGGAAACCTATACTCCTCAGTTGCTGAACTACGACCTATTGGGTCATATCGATTTTAAGAAAGGCTGCTATACCGGGCAGGAGATCGTGGCGCGGATGCACTACCGCGGCACGGCCAAGAAACGCCTTTTCCGCGCCAGCGTAGAGGGCTTTCCTGTCAGCGTAGATTCTTTGCTGCTTCATCAAGGCCAGAGTGTCGGCGAAATAGTGAGTGTGGCACGAACCGACTCCGGGCAATTCGAGATTCTGGCGATACTGCCCTGCGAGTTGGTAGAGAAAAAAGCCCCCTTCGAACTGCGCAATGGCAGCCTAGAAGGGGGAGAGAAGCAAGGCACTACAACCGCAATAAGCCTTCTCACCCTCCCCGTTCTGGACCTAGCAACTTAGACCTGCAAGCCACCAGCCGGCGGAGTGTCCAACTGCTGATCCTGCGTGCGTTGCATTTTCTTGAGCAGGGTCGCCACGGCTTCTGGTGAGCTGGTGTTCTTCGCAATCAATTGATATACCACTGGCACTACAAAAAGGGTCATCAGTGTAGTCATCAATACACCAGAGAAGATTACCACCCCTAGAAGTATGCGACTCTCTGAGCCCGCTCCAGTAGACATGATTAACGGGATTGCCCCCATAATCGTCGACAAGGCTGTCATTAGTACAGGGCGCAGACGCAGGTCACAGGCCTCGATTAATGCCTCGCCGAACTCCTTACCTTCATCACGCAATTGGTTCGCAAACTCCACGATAAGAATTCCGTTCTTACTCGCTATCCCCACCAGTACGATAAGCCCGATATTGCTATACAGGTTCAGACTGCCGTCGGTAAGGAAGAGGCCGAGTAGTGCACCGAATATAGCCAGTGGCACGGTCGTCATAATTACCATAGGGTGCACAAAACTCTCAAACTGTGCGGCTAAAACGAGGAATACCATCAGCAGCGCCAGCCCGAAGATTAACGCTAGACCACCGCCTGATTCCTTCAGGTCTAAGGACTCCCCCTTGTAGTCGACTTGCGCATAATCGGGCAACTCCTCACGAACTACGCTCTCTAAGAATGCTAGGCCCTCTTCTAGCGATGCATCCGCACTCAATCCCGCACTGATGGTAATCGCGCGCACACGGTTGTAGCGGTTAAGCGAACCGGGGCCAGACGTGTTGTCCACGGTAATTAAATTACCTAAAGGTATTAGCCTGCCACTGCTATCCGAGCGCACATAGATATTCGTTAGGTCGTCGGGTGAGGCACGCTGCGAGTCTTCCGCCTGTAGAATGACATCATACTCTTCACCACGATCTGAGAATGTAGTGACACGACTCTCGTTCATCATGGCCTGCAAAGTTCGGCCGATGGATTGGATCGACACACCAAGATCTGCAGCTCGCAGCTTATCCACCGTGATTGTTAAAGTAGGTTTAGTTTCCTCGTAATCGGACTGGACTCGAGCAAATAAACCACTTTCATTCGCACGCTCGATGAGCACATCACGCCATTGCGCTAGCTCCTCGTATTCACGTCCTCCCAATACAAACTGTATCGGCTGTCCTCCGCCACCACGCACGAGCCCTGAGCGCATGAAGGTGAATACTTGGACGGCAGGATATTGAGACCACTTCTGATTAAGCTCATTCATTACTTGTTGGGTCGAGAGCGTTCGATCCTGCCACTGTGGAAGAGACACGATCGCGATTCCACTGTTGACGCCTCCCCCGCCTCCCCAACCCGGCACGAGCATGACCACATTCTCTACTGCACCCGAATCGAGATAAGGCATTATCTCATCTTGTAAAAGGGTCGCCTGCTCCTTCATAAATTCTAGACTGGCTCCCTCAGGGCCAGAGAAATTGGCAAAGAAAACGCCTTGATCTTCTGAAGGAGCAAAAGTAGAAGGCAGCTGCTGCAGAAGAAAATAAATCGCTACACCAACAAAACCCAATACTGCGAATACCCAACGGGCATGTCGCAGACACTGTGCCAAAGTGTTGTGATAGCCGCGCTGTAGCCAACGGAAAAAACGATCGACATAGCGGGTTAACCAACTCTCATGGGCGTGGGTAGTCAGCAACTTAGATGCCATCATCGGAGTTAACGACAAGGCAAGTATCGTTGAGAAAATAACCGCGCCACCAATCGTGGCTGCCAACTGATAGAAAATAATTCCTGTACTTCCTTCCATGAAGACTACAGGTACGAATACTGCAATCAACACAGCAGTTGTCGCAATTACAGCAAAACCGACCTGCCTTGTCCCATTAAAAGCAGCGAGTAAGGGTGGCTCACCTGCCTCTACTCGGCGTTGAATATTCTCAAGCACAACGATCGAGTCGTCGACAATCAAGCCTACACAGAGCACAAGGCCCAATAGTGTTATCAGGTTAATGGACATCCCTAAGGCGCCAAGTACAGAGAATGCAGCGAGCAGGCACACTGGAATCGTCACAACCGGAATTAGCATCACTCGGAAGGAGCCTAGGAACATATAGATAACGATGCTGACCAAAAGCATTGTCATGAAAATAGTTTGATACACAGCAGCTATCGAACTCTCGATGAAAGCCGCGTCACTCGATGAAGAAATCAACTGCATATGGGGTGGCAAAGTTTCACTAATCCGTTCTGCCAATGCAGTTGTCGCGCGTAGCACACTCAAACTGTTCGCCGTGGACTGTTTAACGATCCCGATGCCAACAGACTC
>CAXBOY010000164.1:0-3541 GCA_963977405.1 uncultured Gammaproteobacteria bacterium | reverse complement strand
AGGAAGCCGGCCTTAACGTAGGCGGCCTCGTCTACGCCCGCAGGCACGCGGTTGGAGAGAAGGTCGAGGATAAACTCTTCTTCGCCCTTTGGTGGGCTCTTCACTAGTTCCACCAGTGCGGCAACTTGCTCGGCGTCTAGTGGCTTCGGCACGATACCTTGTTCGGCTCGCTCGGTGACATGTTTACGATAGGCTTCTAACACAGTATTCCCCTCGTCAATTGACTATAAGGCAGCGGGTGACAGTCTAGAAAAGACAACCTGCACAAGTAGTGCGAATAGAGGGTTGTGGCAATTCATAGGTCTATTTAAATAATAAATCGATTAATTTATTGCGGATTTAGGCTTATCAAAACCCAGCTAGTGATTCAATTAGCTGTTAAAATTGGGTGCTTAGTATAGTCGATCAGGCGCGAAAACTCTAGCTCTAAGCGCCCCAGCTCCTGCCAGTGCTGGCTTTGACTATTCACTCATTTGTTAGCGAAGGTTTTAAAATTGAAAAGTAGCCTGACCCGAACTCCGTGCATTGGGGTGTGCTCCACGACTTCAGTTGGAGACCGCATTTGCCGGGGCTGCAAACGCTATGCGTTCGAAGTAATTCGTTGGAACGGATATCTAGACCCGGAGAAAGAGGCTGTATTGCGTCGTATCGAGGCACTCACCTTGCAGATCATGCAGGACAAATTCCACATCCAGTCTGTCGAGGCTCTGCAGCAAGGTATGACGCAACTCAAACTGCCGTTCAATGCGGCGCTCTCTCCCTATTGCTGGATCAATACGCTGTTACAGAAGGCGCCCTTAGAGCGGTTGGTATTGGCGGATTTCGGGATCGGCAAAAGGCCAGCTGTGGCGCATCTATCGAATCAGGACTTGGCGAACCTAGTGGACACGGAGTTGTTGCTATTATGCGATGCGCATTTCGAGCGTTACTTCGCCTTGGTTGACGGCCTGTCTTAATGGGGGAAGTGCTTTAGCTCATAGCCTTGCTCGCTAAACTCGAGCGACCAGCCCTTGCTATCCCAGCTACCTAAGACGATGCGCAGGGCTTCGTTCTGGCCGTTGATAGGCTGTTGCAGGCGTATGGTATGCACGGAGGGGCGGTGTGTGTGGCCATGCACGAGGATATTGACCTGTTTCTCATAGAGGACGTCGAGTACTTCCTGTGGAGTCACATCCATGATGTCTGAGGCCTTGTGGCTGCTTTGTTCCTTACTCTGCTGGCGTGTCTGTTGGGCAATCATATGACGCTCTACCAAGGAGCGTTCAAGGAAGTCGCTCTGCCAGCGCTCCGAGCGCACCATCTTGCGAAACTTCATATACTCGATGTCCCGCGTGCACAGGCTGTCGCCATGCATGAGAACGAGCTTCTGCCCATAACAGTCGATAACGCTTGGGTCGTCCACAAGTTGCGCACCGCAGCGCTCTGCATAGGCTTTGCCGAGCAAAAAATCGCGATTGCCGTGCATTAGGTAGACTTTGGTGCCGCTCGCGGCGAGGGTTTGCAGAGCTCGAGCCACGGTGTCGGTAAGTTGATTGCGGTCATCGTCGCCCACCCATATCTCGAAGAAATCTCCGAGGATATAGAGAGCGTCGCTACCGGCAGCGTTACCGACATAGTTCAGAAAGCATTGGGTGATTGCCGGTAAGTCGGCATCGAGATGCAAATCCGAAATAAAGAGCGTCTTCCCTGCGTTAGACATGTTCTAGCCGTTTTTATTTTTGAGTGGCTTGTTCAGGTGCCGGTTCCGGCATGTTGACAGTAGTCGCAGTGATGATGATCTCGTCAACCGGAACGTCTTGATGTCCCGACTTGGAGGTCGTGCGGCACTGTTTCATCTTATTTACTACTTCCATACCTGCGCTGATCTTACCGAACACCGCATAACCCCAGCCTTGTGCTGTCTTGTTCTTGTGGTTCAAGAATGTGTTGTTGCTGACATTAATGAAGAACTGGGAGGTGGCGGAGTGGGGATCGGAGGTACGGGCCATGGCCACAGTGCCGATGGTATTGAGTAGACCATTGTCGGCTTCGTTGGTGATTGGTTTGCCGTTGGTCTTTTGAACGAGGCCAGTTTCGAAGCCGCCGCCCTGGATCATAAAGTTGTCGATAACCCTGTGGAAGATAGTGTTATCGTAAAAACCGCTCTTGGCATACTCAAGAAAATTGGCTGCAGAAACAGGGGCTTTATCGAAATCTAGTTCGATAGTGATATCACCGTAATTCGTTTTAAAGACAATCATTGCGCACAACCTTGAGTATAAAGCGGCTCTCGCCTCTTATGAGAAACACGTGGAGAGGTTATAATACGTCCTTTGCCACCTGTGAGAAAGCGAAAAACAACGACATGAGCGCTAACGATAAAAGCAACACCCCCTCTACCGCAGCTACTGGGTCTGCCCCCGCATCGAATTTTATTCGCCATATTATTGAGCAAGATTTGCAAAGCGGCAAGCATAACGGGAGAGTTCAGACACGTTTTCCTCCCGAACCGAACGGCTATTTGCATATAGGTCATGCGAAGTCGATTTGCCTGAATTTTGGCGTGGCACAAAGCAATCATGGGCAGTGTAATTTACGCTTCGATGACACCAATCCAGCGAAAGAGAGTCAGGAGTTTATTAACTCAATTAAGGCCGACATCGAGTGGCTAGGCTTTCAGTGGAGTGGAGAGGTGCGCTTTGCTTCATCTTATTTCGAATCTCTGCACGACTTCGCCGTGCAGTTGATAAACAGTGGTAAGGCTTATGTTTGCAGCCTATCTCCGGATGAGGCGCGCGAGTATCGCGGCACTCTAACGAGCCCTGGCAAAGATAGTCCATACCGTGACCGCAGCATCGAGGAGAATCTCGATTTGTTTGCGCGTATGCGTGCCGGAGAGTTCCCCGATGGCGCCCATAGCCTTCGTGCCAAGATCGACATGGCGGCACCGAATATCAACCTGCGCGACCCTGTGCTTTACCGCATCCGTCATGTGGAGCATCACCAAACAGGTAATCAGTGGCCGATCTATCCTATGTACGATTACGCCCATTGCATCTCAGATGCGATGGAGTGCATTACGCATTCATTATGTACTCTTGAGTTTGAGGACCATCGCCCACTATATGAGTGGATTCTGGAGAGCCTCGATCGGGACAGTCTTCACGCGGCCAGCGATAGCGCAGCGCCAGTGGCAGAATATGTGTTGCCAAGGCAGATCGAGTTTGCGCGGCTCAACATCAATTACACCGTGATGAGCAAGCGTAAGCTTAAGGAATTAGTAACAGACGGCCATGTGAATGGCTGGGATGATCCGCGCATGCCCACTATCTCTGGACTGCGTCGCCGAGGCTATACTGCTGAATCTATTCGCAATTTTTGCGAAAGAGCCGGTGTGGCACGCAGCGCTGGTGTCGTCGAGGTCGCGATGCTAGAACACAGTATCCGCGAAGACTTGGATGCAGTTGCTCCCCGTGCGATGTGCGTTTTGCGACCCCTGAAGGTCACACTGACAAACTACCCGGATGACAAGGTCGAGACACTAGTGTTGCCGAGCCACCCA
>CAXBOY010000163.1:0-3545 GCA_963977405.1 uncultured Gammaproteobacteria bacterium | reverse complement strand
CGCCCCTATGACGTAACTTATACGGCCAAGGCGCTGGGTTTTTCCGCTACCGCCTTTCGCCGCCAAACCCTCACAGCTCCGGAGCATTACACTCTAGAGAACAGCCTCTCGCTCAT
The DNA here is from genome assembly GCA_963977405.1 of uncultured Gammaproteobacteria bacterium. Classification (GTDB taxonomy): domain Bacteria; phylum Pseudomonadota; class Gammaproteobacteria; order Pseudomonadales; family Pseudohongiellaceae; genus UBA5078. Next base: position 3,429 of record CAXBOY010000163.1, on the reverse strand, counting down.
CGTACTAGGCGCCAATGTCGGCAGCGTGAGCGAGACCAGTGAGTTTCGATGGGAAGATGGCACAATCGTGCCATTGCATTATGAATACGAACAGACCGGCTTAAGCGCGAGTGTCGAGAGTGTGGATTTCGATTGGGAAAAGGGCCTTGCCGATAGCCGCAGCGATGACGAGTCTTGGCAGCTAGAGCTTAGTCCAGGCGTGCTCGATAAGCTCAGTTACAGTGTACAGATTGGGCAGGACATCCTGAACAAGGACCTCGAAGAATTTCAGTATGAAGTGCTAGACGAGAATCAATTCGACGATTACCTGTACCAGATCACGGCCACGGAAGTATTGGATACGCCATTGGGAAAACTTAACACCTTGAAGATAGAGCGTATCCGTTCGAGCCAAAGTCGCCGTAGAACAACTGTGTGGCTTGCGAGTGATTGGGATTATTTGCTAGTGCGTTTAGAGCAGGTTTCGAGCTCTGGCACCGAGACCGAGTTGTCAATCGACACGGCCACTATGGACGGCGAGCCAATTACGGGAATTTAGGCCTTATTCGTCTTCACTCTTGCGCTGCATATCGTATTTGCGCATCTTCTCTACCAGTGTCGTGCGGCGTATATTCAGCCGATCAGCGGCGCGCGCAACCACTCCACCACAATCGTTTAGCGCTTGCTCTATTAAGTCTCGCTCAAGATTCGCTAGATACTCTTTCAAATCCAAGCCATTGAGTGGCAGTAAGGCCTGACTCGAGGCGCCACTGTTTTGGGGCGCGGCAGGCGCTGCATCTGGCAGTGGCAGATTCTGCAGGCTGGCGATCTCCTCATCTTCCAAGTGCCGAAATTTCATGGGCAGGTCGTTGACGCCGACGATGCCGTGGGGATGCAGGATCGCCATACGTTCCACAAGATTGGCTAACTCACGCACATTGCCAGGCCAAGGGTGTCGGCATAAGGACTCGATGGCAACGCTATTGAAGCGCACGGAGCCGCGCTTCTCGTTCTCTAAGCGACTGATCAGTTCATTGAGCAGAAAGGGAATATCCTCTGCCCGTTCTCTTAATGAAGGCATCTCGATCGGAAAGACATTGACGCGGTAATAGAGGTCTTGGCGGAAACTACCAAGCTCGATCATCTTTTCAAGGTTCTTATGTGTAGCGGCAAAAATGCGCACATCGGTCTGTAGGGTGCGGGTGCCCCCAACGCGTTCGTAACAATGCTCCTGCAAAACACGTAATAATTTGACCTGCATTGGCAGCGGCATGTCGCCGATCTCGTCTAGGAAGAGCGTGCCACCCTCGGCCATTTCGAAGCGCCCAATGCGGGTCGAGATAGCCCCGGTAAAGGCGCCCTTCTCATGCCCGAACAACTCACTCTCTAGCAAATCTGGCGGTATGGCCCCGCAATTGATGGGAACGAAGGGCTTGTGCGCGCGCTGCGAATTCATGTGCAGGTTTCTAGCCACCACTTCCTTGCCAGTGCCGGACTCGCCAGTAATGAGAATGGTCACTTCCTTGTCTGCCACCTGGCCCATGATGTGGCGAATGCGCTGCACTTCGTCACTCTTGCCTACCAACGAGCGGAACATATTGTAGTCCCGCACATTGCCCGCCTCACTCAGGCGCCGGTAATGCTGTCGATAGACTTCCGCCTTGTGCAATGCGTCTAGCACTGGCTGATGACTCAGGGGATAGGGAATCGTGGCGGTAACTGCATTAAGCAGGCTTTCGGGAAGGTTCTTAGCACTATCATCTAAGCCCAGTACGACCACGGGCAGGCCTTGGTCTAGCGCCGCTAGAGCATCGATAAGTGCCTGCAGAATCTCGCAAGAGAAGGGGCCGATAAGTGCCAATTTAATCTGGCTGGGAGACTCGAACTGCTCTGCAACGGCAGCCTCCCAGTTATTACTGCACGCGGCCGCAACCTGTTGGCCTAGAAAGCCCAAAACGATATTCAGGTCTTCGCAAGACTTTGTATCGTCATCAATTAACAGGATTTTCCCTTGATCGGCGATATTCAACGTGTGCGGTTCCATCTATGCGAAGTCGACTTTAGCTTCGATTGCTAAGACCGCGACGTCAAAAGCGAGCCGCGGGGCACAATTCGAATTTATTGGTCACGGGTGAGAATGTACGAGAACGGTCGCCCTCGGACAAAAAGAGCTCACCTCAAACTAGTGTCGATTAGACAACGCCACACCGTATTAGTCAATCTGAGGCTGTTCTTGCTCTACAATCGGCGCAGGGATGGGGGAAATTGCGTCCCAGCCTTCCTTGATGGTAAGAAGCAGGCCAGAGACCTCGTCCAGCATTGAAACGTCATTCTTCAGATTCGCTTCCAATAGACGACGCTGCATATAGTCATAGAGATTATCGAGGTTCTGGGTAATCTGCTCGTCCGCACTGCTATCAAGGCTGTCCTGTAAACCGCCCAGAATGGATACCGCCTTGCCAATCAACAATCCCTTCTGGGCTGTCTCTCCGCGTTGAATAGCGCCGCGCGCTTGTGACAGTCGATCTAGGGCGCCATTGATTAGCATCTGAATGAGCTGGTGCGGGCTAGCGCCTTCCAGCGCGCTTTCGGTATTGATCTTCTTATACTGTGCTAATGCGCTTTTTGCTGCGTACATAAAACTCTCCAAGGTTCAGTAATACTATATAAATTTGCTGGGTTAAATTCAGGAATTTTTATTTGTTGCTCTGACTACTAGCCAATGCCTCTAGGGCTTCGAGTTGCGAAGTCAGAAAATCGGCCGTCGTATTGAGTTGGGATATAATCTTGTCATTAGCAAGGAAAGAGGTGCGCAGTCTTGCTTCGGAGCGCGCGATACGCTCGTCGAGCGCCGTGCGTTTTTCCTCGATAGTCGCGAGTTCTGCAGTCAAGGAGTTGGTGCGAGTTGCAAATAGGCCACTAGAGTCGAGAAAACTGTCCATCAATACACTGAGGTTTTCCGCCACACCTTTGATATAGCTCACCGAGCCACGTGAGCCTATCGCCCCACCGCTAATAAGGACTCGAAGACCCGTAGCGGCATCGGCTGATCCCGAAGCTGAAGTGCCAGCTTTGCCCGCCGCGCCTTTGCCTGCGATAAAACCAAAGATGCTGCCTGCGTTTCCTTGCAGATCTCCAATCTCCACCTTAGACGTAGTGCCGGTGCTATTAGAGATAATGCCGAAGCCACCCGTATTCGTATCGTATTCCACAACTACAGAAACACCAGCCGCTATCAACGCAGGGCTATTATTGATCGCTGCTTGCATTGAGCTAGCTACCACGGAAGGCGTTGTATTGCTGATGGTACCTAGGGTAATGGAGTCAGACAGAATTCCGTCGACATTGACCCGGAAAGTATCGTTGATGGTGCTCGAAGATAGATCGCCGATAGCCGTGTTTAGATAGAAACCAGGTTGCGCCTGCACATTGCCAGAAGCCGCGCGCAGG
>CAXBOY010000162.1:0-3695 GCA_963977405.1 uncultured Gammaproteobacteria bacterium | reverse complement strand
CCGCTTGCGCCGGAGAAAGCGGCAATTTTTGTCGCTTATTGCGATTGCCGCTAGGCTATAGTCGGTTTTTTGGCGCTTAGGGTCGCAATATGCCGTACATTGTTGACGTGAGGGCTGCAGCCTAAGCTTTTAGCGCCTCTCCGGTGATGCCTATGCTGTCATTTCCCATTAGATAGAGATAGAGGGGCAACTTGTCTTCGGGGCTGGGTAAGTTTTCTGGATTCTCTGCAGGATAGGCATCCTTGCGCATGCTAGTGCGCGTGGCACCGGGGTCGATGCTGTTGACGCGGACCTTGCTTGTCTGCCTCAACTCGTCGGCTAATACCTGCATCAGCCCTTCCACTGCGAATTTGCTCACCGAGTAGGCACCCCAATATGCTCGACCCTTGCGCCCGACGCTTGAGGAGGTAAATACCACGCTGGCATTAGGGGCGGCTTGCAGCGCTGGGAGAAGTGCGCGGCTCAGTGCATAGGCGGCGTTCACATTGATCTGCATCACCTTCATCCATGCCTCGTGTGGGTAAAACTCGATAGGGGCGCGTGGGCCTAGGACGGCGGCATTGTGGAGTAAGCCGTCAAGGCAATCGAATTGCTCTACGATGCTATTGCCCAGAACCTTGTAGTCCTCTTCGCTAGCATGTTGAAGATCCATCGGGTGGATGATTGGTTCGGGGTAGCCAGCGCTGGTTATCTCGTCGTAAAGCGTCTCGAGTTTACTAGTCGTGCGGCCTAGAAGGATCACGGTGGCGCCATGTTTTGCAAAACTCAGCGCAGCAGCTTTGCCGATGCCATCGCCTGCGCCAGTGACTAGAATTGTTTTACCCTTTAATAGCTCGGCAGGGGCGACGTATTGTTCCATGTTGAAGTCCTTCTTTTGCTCTGTTTGAGTCGATTAACTATGATTTATTAAGCTAGTCGCTGACGGATTTGTTCGGCGTTATCGACCACCAGGTCAGCCTGCCATTGCTCGACCGGAGGTGCGTCGGGTAGATAGCCATAGCGCACTGCGATGGTATACATGCCTGCGGCGCGACCTGCATCGATATCCCGGGGGTGGTCTCCGACATAGATGGCATCCTGAGGATCGATATTCAGTTGCTTGCAGGCCAAGAACAGGGGCTCCGGGTGGGGTTTGCTCTGGCTAACGTGGTCCGGGCAGATAAGCGTGCTACATCGTGTCGATAGGCCAAGGCTCTCTAGTAGCGCGCGGCTATAGCGCTCCGGCTTATTGGTTACAATGCCCCAAGGGATGCCGGCGTTCTCGAGTTGCAACAGTAGAGCGTCCATGCCGGGGTAGAGCGTGGCCTTGGTTGTGAGTATGCGTTGCGCGTATAGAGCTAAAAGAGTGTCCAGTCGCTCCTCGAAATCGGGGTGACCGGCCTGAATCTCGAAGGCCAGCTCAACCAAGGCGCGAGCGCCGTTGGAGACGGTCTTGTGAATGGCTGTGAACTCAATGGAAGGACGGGCAGCCTGCACAGTCATCTGCTGCACTACGTCCGCGAAATCGGCCGCAGTGTCTAACAGTGTTCCATCTAAGTCGAACAACACGGCCTTGGCTGGGAATGGAAAGGCTTTGCTCATGCTTGGCTACTTGTGTTGGCATCGACAGGGCTAGTGAAATGCCCTAGATAGTTGACGTCGACATTGCTCTCAAGCGAGTAACGCTTGCTGATGGGGTTGTAAGCCATGCCAGTTAACTCTCCTGACTCTAGCCCGTTGTGTCTTGTCCAAGCCAATAGCTCAGAGGGCTTGATAAATTTCGCATAGTCGTGAGTGCCCTTGGGAAGTAGGTTCAAGATGTATTCGGCGCCGAGGATGGCGAATACATAGGCCTTCGGGTTGCGATTGATGGTGGAGAAGAACAAATGCCCGCCAGGCTTGACCAATTTAGTGCAGGCACGCACGATCGCCTCTGGGTCTGGCACATGTTCTAGCATCTCTAGGCAAGTGACCACATCGAAGCTCGCCGCTTCGCGCTCGGCCATCGCCTCGGCGGAAATCTTTTCATAATGAATGTCGAGCCCGCTCTCGAGCTTATGCAACTTGGCAACTGCTAACGAGGCATCAGCTAGGTCTATAGCGGTGACCTTTGCCCCCTGTTGTGCCATGGCTTCGCTGAGAATGCCGCCGCCACAGCCAATATCGATCACGCGCTTGTCCGCAAGATTAATCTTGCTGCTAATGAAACCCATGCGCAGCGGATTAATCTCGTGTAGCGGTTTAAACTCACTGTGGGGGTCCCACCAACGCGAGGCTAGCGCCTCGAATTTACGGATCTCGGCGTCGTCGTGATTGTTGAACTCGGTCTGCTTCTCTGCGTGTTTCATGTGCTTCCTTATACTGAGGCTGATGCTCAGGAGAGGGTGTCTTTTTGAATTCTCTGCTGCCAAACCTGCACATTGCTGCGCAACTGGTCTACATCGATGCTAGTCAGGGCGCCGCCATCTACGAGTAGCTTCGCGCCGACCCACACGTGGCTTACCTGGTGCGAAGCAGTACTATAGACCAGCTGTGATAGCGGGTTATAAAGTGGGAGCGAGTTGAGGCTATTCATGCGCACTGCAATCATGTCCGCGCACTTGCCTGCCTCTAGTGAGCCAATTTGGCTGTCCAGTCCTAACGCCTTCGCGCCATTTATAGTGGCCATGCGCAGTGCCTGCAGTGCGGGCAAGGCACTAGCGTCGCCTGCGACCGCTTTCGCAAGCAGGGCGGCGGTGCGCATTTCTGCAAACATGTCCAGATCGTTGTTGCTCGCAGCGCCGTCAGTGCCTAAGGCCACGTTTACGCCTGCGGCTTGCAACTGCGCCACTGGGCAGAAGCCGCTCGCTAGTTTTAGGTTCGACTCGGGGCAATGAACGACGCTCGCGCCGTTGTCACCCAGCAGCGCGATGTCTGCCTCATTCAGTTGAGTTCCGTGTACGCAAAGTAGTCGCGGGGAGATCAGTCCTAGCTCTGCGAGGCGTTGCATCGGGCGTTTGCCGCTGCTTGCCAGTGCATCGCTGACTTCCTGTGCGGTCTCGTGTACGTGCATATGGATCGGGATGTCTAGTTCTTCGGCGAAGGTGGCAATTTTCAATAGAGGCGCGTCAGAGACCGTATACGGGGCATGGGGGCCGAAGGCCACGCTAATCAATGGGTGATGCCTATATTGATCATTAAGTGCGGTGGCCTTGCTGATGTACTCTTCGGAGTCTTGTGCCCAAGCGGTTGGGAAGTCGATTATCGGACAGGCCATTTGCGCACGCATGCCGATCTCGCTAGCGGCACGGGCGGACTCATCCGGGAAGAAATACATATCTGCGAAGCAAGTGGTGCCGGACAGAAGCATCTCTGCGATTGCCAGTTGTGTGCCGTGGTAAACATACTCTGCTGCTACCCAACGTCCCTCGAGGGGCCAGATATAGTCTTCAAGCCAAGATTTTAAAAGTAGGTCGTCTGCGGCGCCGCGCAATAGGCTCATCGCGGCATGGCCGTGGGCGTTAACCATGCCCGGCATTAAGACATGTTCCGCGAGAGAGATTTCCGAAGCGGCATTATAGAGTTTGGCCGCCTCATCACTGGGCATCACGTCGATGATGCGATCGCCTTTGATAACGACGCAGTGTTCGTCCAGTAGGGCATGGCTGTCTTGGGCTCCAAGTACCCAGCGGGCGTGGACTATAAGATCGACTGACTCGGTGGAGATGCTAGGCACC
>CAXBOY010000161.1:0-3698 GCA_963977405.1 uncultured Gammaproteobacteria bacterium | reverse complement strand
TTCCAGTCAATTTTTAGTTCAAGCATTTTAACCCGCAGCGCAGCGCAATGCGAAACTCAGAATTCCTATGTTAGATAAACTACAGAAAATCGCTCTCGCACTACGGCCCCTTAGCCGAGTATTTCTCATTGTAGCGTTACTGGCACTGGCCTACGGGATTTATGTCCTGCTCGTCTCTAGCTCACAGGCGGACGACTTGGGGCTAATTCCAGCTCTAATCCTCTTTACATGGGCGACGATGGCGCGCTCCTTCATAAGCCTATTCGCCCACGTTCCAGTGCGAGCGCAGAGCGAGATGAAATTTGTGACGAGGATAAAAACACGCTTGTCGCGATTCGCCTATTATTGTTTCCTACTCCTGTTCGTCATCGCAACGGGTTTTCTGTTGCTGACAAGTTGGCAGTTATCCAGTGCTTGGCGAATGATGTATTGAATTCAAACAACTGTGCTAGTCTGTGCAATAGTGAATTCTTCCGCGAGATTTTAGAGAGGACTGTGTAAATGGCATTGAAGAAGGACGACGTAGATCTTGAGCCTCAACCAGTGGGTGAACTGGCACTGCAAACTCTCGCGATGCCTCGTGACACGAACGCCAATGGCGATATCTTTGGCGGTTGGTTGGTCTCGCAGATGGATCTCGCGGCAGGAATCGCAACGAAGCAAGTGACGCGAGGACGTAGCGCCACTGTGGCCATAAAGAACGTATCCTTCCTATTTCCAGTAAGCGTCGGTTCAATCGTCAGTTGCTACGCAGACATCGTCGAGATCGGGCGCAGCTCCATGCATATTAACATCGAGGTTTGGATCTCTAACTCGATTACCCAGCATGGTCAACGTAAGGTGGCGGAGGGACACTTCGTCTTCGTCGCTATCGATGACAACGGACGCACGCGACGCATCGATCTTCCAAACAAATAGTAGGTACTTTAAGTTTTATTCAGTTACCGAGCTGCGTAGTGCTTTGGTGCGGCCACGTTGCACCTTTTTATCGACGCGTTTTCGCTTTGCAGATTTGCTTGGTTTGGTAGGCCTGCGCGTTTTGAGTACGACGGCAGCAGCACGAATCAAATCTTTTAAACGCTTTAGCGCATCCTCGCGGTTCTGCTCTTGATTCCTAAATTGCTGGGCTTTAATGACTATTACGCCTTCTTTCGTGATCCGCGAGTCGCTCAGATTCAAAAGCCTATGTTTGTAAAAATAGGGTAGTGAAGAGGCTTTGATGTCGAAGCGTAAGTGGATGGCGGATGAGACCTTGTTGACGTTCTGCCCGCCGGCACCTTGAGCACGAATCGCGCTCAGTTCGATCTCTTCATCGGGAATGGACACATTCAGCGATATTTCTAACATGTTCACTTCCTCCTAGAGCGAGTGCACAAATAGTATTGCATACGCCTTTACGCTTCTAGTTCCGTCGGTAGATGGGGAGGGCTTGTCGCAGCACGGTGAGCCTGAGCTAGCTTGGCTACAATACTTCGAGCTTAGCATAGGACAGCACTAGCCATTTGCTACCACAGTCGTAGAAGTTCACCTGGACCCTTGCGTTAGCGCCATGTCCCTCGCAATTGAGCACAACTCCTTCGCCGAACTTACCGTGGCGAACTCGGGAGCCAAGCGCGATGTTGGTATCGGGAATATCTTCTTGGACGAGGCTAGCTGCAGGGCGGCCATAGTAGGCGCTCGGGCGGGAAATGCTCGACTTAATGCGAACGTGCTCTATGAGATCTGCGGGTATTTCCCGAATGAATCGAGAGGGCCGCGTAATATTGACTTCACCATGCAAGCGTCGTGACTCCGCATGGGTGAGGTAGAGTTTAGTCATCGCGCGGGTAATGCCGACATAGCAGAGCCTGCGCTCCTCCTCTAAACCTGCCAGTCCATCCATCGACATCTTGTGAGGGAACAGGCCTTCCTCCATGCCGGCTAGAAAAACCTGTTTGAACTCCAAGCCCTTGGCGGAATGTAGTGTCATCAACTGCACGGCATCATCGGATTCGCTCGCCTGTCCTTCACCTGCATCTAGCGACGCTTGATCTAGGAATGCGGCAAGGAACTCACGGGACTCTACATCCATGGCTTCGGCATCTGGGTCTAGTTCATCGAAACTGCCAGCGGCATTGACGAGTTCCTGCAGGTTCTCAATGCGTGCTGCAGCCTTTTCGCCGCCTTCCTTTTCGTGATGGGGCACAAGGCCGCTGTTGCTGATAATGTGTTCCACTTTCTTGGCCAATGCCAAAGCTTCGCAGCCCTCATCCAGAGTGTCGATGAGTTCGACGAATCGTGCCACGGCTGTGGCGGCCCTAGAGGCCATGAGGCCATGACTAAGGCATTTCTGGGCTGCGGCCCACAAAGAGATTTCCTCACTGCGGGCGACGCCACGCAAGATCTCAAGTGTCTGGTCGCCAATACCACGGGTTGGCACATTGATAACTCGCTCGATTGCAGTGTCGTCGTTGCGGTTTAGCATCAGGCGCAAATAGGCCAATGCGTTTTTGATTTCGAGGCGCTCGTAGAAACGATGGCCACCATATATGCGGTAAGGCAGGCCGACTCGCAGTAAGGCATCTTCCATCTCACGGGACTGGGCGTTAGAGCGATACAAGATCGCTGAATCGCTTAGGCGGTTACCTGTGTTAAGCCAATTTTGCAGGCGCTCGACAATGAAACGTGCCTCGTCTTGCTCATTGAATGCCTCGTAGAGGGAGATTGCCTCGCCTTCGCTGTCCTGCGTCCACAGTTCCTTGCCAAGCCTGCCTTGATTGTTTGAGATCAACTTATTGGCGGCCTTCAAGATGGTGGAAGTGGAGCGATAGTTTTGCTCCAATTTGACCATGTCGGCACCGGGGAAGTCCTGGTTGAAGCGTTGGATATTCTCGATCTTCGCCCCGCGCCAGCCATAGATAGACTGATCGTCGTCGCCCACCACCATCAGGTGATTATTGGGTCCGGCCAAGACTTGTAGCCAGGCGTATTGCACGGTGTTGGTGTCTTGGAACTCGTCGACAAGGATGTGTTGGAAGCGACGCTGATAGTGATCGAGTATCTGTGGATTATTGAGCCAGAGCTCATGTGCCCTAAGTAATATTTCTCCGAAGTCGACCATGCCGCCTCTGTTGCAGGCATCTTCATAGGCGGTGTAAAGGCTGACCATGTTGCGGGTGTATTCGTCTCCGAAGTGCTCGATGTTGGCGGCGCGCAGTCCCTCGTCCTTCTGCGAGTTGATATACCACTGGCACTGCCTAGGTGGCCAACGTTCGTCATCTAACCCCAAGTTTTTGCACAGCCGTTTGATTAGGCGCAACTGGTCGTCGCTGTCTAAGATGTGGAAGTTTTCCGGGAGATTCGCTTCGCGCCAATGGGTGCGTAGTAGGCGGTGTGCAAGTCCGTGAAAGGTGCCGACCCACATGCCGCCAATAGCCTGACCCAGCAAGTCTTCGATGCGATGACGCATCTCGCGTGCCGCCTTGTTCGTAAAGGTTACGGCGAGGATACTAAATGCCGAAGCGCCTTCGCATTGCATAAGCCAAGCGATACGGTGCACCAGCACCCGTGTCTTGCCACTGCCCGCGCCAGCGAGCACAAGAACATTGTTTGCGGGTGCCGCAACGGCTTGGCGTTGTGGCTCATTGAGTGAATCGAGAAGATAAGAGACGTCCATGGCGCGGTATTCTAGCCTGAATAAATAACCAGTACACCCTTAA
>CAXBOY010000160.1:0-3705 GCA_963977405.1 uncultured Gammaproteobacteria bacterium | reverse complement strand
GATGCCGAGCGTATTCGCGCCTACCGCGAAGGCATGACCGCCGTCATACTCAAGATTACTGGCGAGGAACGCTGGCTGCGTAACTCCGCAGTCGAGCGCGCGATTCGCGACGCCCAAAGTTATGTGCAAGAGGTTAGCTATCGCACCAGTTCCGGCTCACTGGATCAGCGTAGTTTTATTAACGTACGCTTCGATAGGGCGCTCGTAGATCGCATGCTCAACGACGCGGGTATTCCCGTGTGGGACCAGAACCGACCCGCCGTCATGCTCTGGCTTTCGGTGCAGGGTGCCGATGGGCGTCGCGAATTATTAAGTGCGGACACTGACCACCCCTTACTCGACATCGTCAAAGAGTTCTCGCGCCTGCGCGGCATTCCCTTGCTATTCCCCTTGCTAGACTTAGAAGATCGTCGCAATCTGCCCACCGATGTTGCCTGGAGTTTAAACGAGCAGGCCATCCGCGCTGCCAGCGCACGCTATGGCGCAGATGCCATCCTCAGTGGTCGAATACTCGAGTCTCCCAATGGCGAGCTGGTTGGGCTGTGGCAGTTCCTGTTTCGCGACAATGTCGAGAGTTTCGATAGCTTCGAGCGCGATTTAAAGGTCTATGCTGAAGGCGCGTTGGAGCGAGTGACTGCACAGATTTCCACCCATTTCGGGCTGATTAAATTGGCCCAACCGGTACAGGTGAAGCTTCGAGTCGATGCTGTCGATAGTGCCAAAGATTATGTTGATCTGTTGCAGTATATTCAGGGTTTGGCCGTGGTCGAAAGTGCTTCTGCCTCGCTACTCGATGGCTCTGGCATCGAAATCGACGTAAGCCTCATCGGCAACCCCTTCTTATTCGGCGAGTTCATCACTCTCGGGCGCGATCTACAGGAGCAAGAATCCTTCGTCGCGCAAGAGCGAGAGAATGTGTTCTATTATCGCTGGGTACGCTAGGCCATGAGCGATTCTCGTCGCCAGATGGCGCTGCAGGTTAGCCTGGAAGACTCAGCTACCTTCGAAAACTTCTTCGTCATCGACTCTAACAAACAGCTTGTGGATTATTTGGTCGCCGAGTCGAGCGCTCTACTTGATCAGTTTGTGTTCCTCTGGGGAGCTAACGGTGCAGGATGTAGCCATCTGCTGCAATCGGTCTGTCATAACTTCGACGCCCGCGATTGCGCGAGCTTCTATTTACCTCTTGCGAATTTCCGCGACTATAGCCCAGAGATCTTCGAGGGTCTTGAGAGCTTTTCTCTCGTATGTCTGGATGACTTACAGTCCATTGCGGGGCATCGCGATTGGGAGTTGGGTCTGTTCTCACTCTTCAACCGTTTGCGCGATAGCGGCACACGCCTGTTGGTCGCGGCGCGCTGTGGCCCACGAGAGCTGCAGGTGCTACTGCCGGATCTGCTCTCGCGCCTGCAGTCAGGTGTGGTGTTTCAGGTACAGGGATTGAATGACGAAGAGAAGCGCAAGGCCTTACAGCTGCGCGCCACACTGCGAGGCATCGCGCTTAGTGATGAGGTAATCAGCTATGTATTGCAACGCAACGAGCGCAGCATGCAAGCGTTGTTTGAACTTCTCGAGCGCTTGGATCAATACTCATTGCAGAGTCAGCGTCGCATTACTGTTCCTCTATTGCGGGAACTGATGGACACCCCAGAGCTCTAGAGTGGAGTCTTGTAATAGCCGCGGAAGGTGCGGATATAGACGACTAACGCGCAGAACAGCAACGACAATAGAATACTCACCACAATTCCATAGAGGCGCGCGTCTTGCGTAAACGCCGTCTGCACCGCCTGCACGAAATACAATAACACTACGAAGGAAAGCCAGGCATAGGTACGCAGTTTGCGTGCCCGCAGCCCTGGAGCAAAAATCAATAAGGGCAGTGATTTGATAAGCCATAGCACCACGATGGCGGTTACGTTGCCGCCTGGGATCTGCCACAAAGCGTATAGCGTGAAGATAAGCAGAAGGGCGCTATAACAAATTAGTACGGCGCGATGGGAGCTCTCGATCAGGGCCGGTGGAGTGTCCTGTGTAGTCATATTGATTCCATTAGGGCTTAAGTTTGCGCTTAACGCTGTAATTTGACGGCCAAGGTGGCGACGCGTTTGCCGAGCGCTACACACAGTTCGCTTTCGGTGGTGTCGATTTTACGATCGCTATTCGGCCCCGCGAGATGACTAGCGCCGTAGGGCGTGCCACCACTGGTCGTGCTGCTCAGCCCTGTCTCACTATAAGGTAGTCCACAGAACAACATGCCGTGGTGAAGCAGTGGTGTCAGCATACTGAGCAGCGTGCTCTCCTGTCCGCCGTGTAGTGTCGAGGTAGAAGTAAAGGCTGCTGCAGGTTTGTCAATCAGAGCGCCGGAGAGCCAGAGTGCTCCGGTGCTGTCGATAAAATATTTAAGCGCTGCCGCCATATTGCCGAAGCGCGTAGGGCTGCCCAGTACTAGACCTGCGCAATTACGCAGATCGTCCTCCGTGCAGTAGATTGCGCCGCTATCTGGGATATCTGGCTCTGTTGCCTCAGTAACTGTGGAGACGGCTGGAACTGTGCGCAGCCTTGCCTCGATACCTGTCACTTGTTCTATGCCGCGACCTATCAGTTGGGCCATGTGCGCGGTTGCGCCGCTGCGGCTGTAGTACAGGACGAGAACATAGGGGCTTGAGTTCTTGGTGCTCATAGGGACTTCTCTTGCGCTATTCATTCGAGGCGCTATTGTAACGGGAAATGGGGCACGATGGCTTGTTAGTCTTGCTTGGGCTCTGTCTTGTCGTCTGTAGGCGGGGTAAAGAAGGTCTCTTTGTTCAAATGCTCTGCGACGCTTGAGTCCACACTGTTAAGGTAGTCTTGGACAGGCTTAATCCTGCGAATATGCTTCGAACGAACGATAGGGTCTGGCACATAGTCGCGCAGTTGTTTCCATACCGATTGCATAGTCTTTTCTTCCACCGCGCCAGCGGGCAGATAGCGTTGCGGGTCTTGATTCGTAGGGATGATGAAGCCAATGCCAAGCAAGGTGTCGATTACGTCATCGACGATGATGGCGTTGAGCTGGAGATAGTTGGCTAACTCATTCGCGCTCCAAGGATTCTGCTGTTTCTGGAAGCGATCGATAATTAAATAGGCCACGCTCATTACGGAGGACTCGTGCTCGGCGATGGAGAGGCGCAGTCGCTGTCGCCCCGTGCGGATACGGCCTGGGTTCTGGATATAGTAGGCGATACTCGAGCCGGTAAGCAGTACAAGCCAGCCGAGATAGATGAAGATCATCACCAAAATTATGGAGAAGAAGGCGACGTAGATGATCTCGTTGCTACTGGAGTTGGCGAAGACCCTCTGGAAAATCATACCCATAGCCTTCCAGATTACCGTGGTCATCATACCGCCGATGAAGGCGGGGCCGAAACGCACATGGGTATTGGGAATGAAGCGATAGGCGAAGGCAAAGGCTAGAGACATGAACAAAAATGCCGAGGCGGTGCCGAAGATTTGCAGGATAAGGCCACCGAAACTGAGTGTGTCTAAATAGCGCTCGAAAATATTGGTGTTGATATAGGAGGTGATGCCAATGGAGATGAAGATGAGCAGAGGGCTTACGATCAGCGCGAATAAATACTCGCTAATGCGCGTGGCGAGCTTACGGCCCTCGGACACACTCCAGATGAAATTAAACGCACCCTCTATTTTCTGCATCATATTGAGCAC
>CAXBOY010000159.1:0-3772 GCA_963977405.1 uncultured Gammaproteobacteria bacterium | reverse complement strand
GTGATCAGTGTACCGCGACTAGCAAACTCGGCTAGGCCTGCCCCGTACGGCTGACCAAGAGGGCTGCGATCATGACGCCAACGTTCGCCATCATGCCATTGCGTGAACATTTCCAGCTCGCATTCAGATTGATGTCGCTGCTGTGAAAGCGCTACAACATGGCATCCTATCGTATGGGGATTCCTTACGTGGCCAGAGCCGCACTGGGTGACTTACTCTTGCGATATAGCACAGCTTCCTGCTTCAACGAGTCGTCCAACGACGTCTCTCCACAGGCTAAGTCCTGCCGTCCTCGGGCTAAAATATTAATCGCCGCAATCACATCGGCATTGCCATGATGCCCGCTAGAGCGCCAAAATCTTTACTTGTGAGCCTAATGAATACCCACTAACCATTTGAATTAAAGAGATATTTAATACACTTTCTGGGCGCGGGCTGCTAACTATCGTCAACCCAACCCCAGATATTCAGATGTCAACTTATGGGTTATCGGTGCAACTTATGGGTTTCCCCACATTGATTAGAGCACGCAACGCTGAACAAGCCGCCACCTATTTGGAAAGCTGTCGACTGCGCCTATCTAACATGGAGGCGGAAAATAACCCTCGATTTGAAGGCGCATCCTCAGAGCTACTAGCTGTGGCGCAGTCGAGTTCAATCGAGTCGTTTTTCGCTGACGTGAAATCTAACCCCAACATCTAAATATTCACCGACGAGTCTCGATTATTAGAAGCTGAGTTGCGTCAAGCTCAGGAAAAACAGCAAAGTGATATTGAGTGGACGGCAGGGATTAGACACCTACGTGAGTTCAATGAGACAGGATTTGTGATCGGCGTATCGATCCCACTTATGAGTAAGTCCAGAGCCTCTGGAAGCATCAGGACCGCGCAGGCTAATCTTCAAGTAGTCGAAATCAGACGAACTACGAGCGTAAACAGACTTGTTGGTGAAATCTCCTCAGTACACAAAGAGCTTCAGCAAGCTATCTCCGAAGTCGACAGCCTTCGATCAGAAGTGATCCCCCTACTTAATAGCGCTATGCAAGATACCAGACAAGCTTACCTTGTAGGTAGCTACAGTTATCTGGAGCTCATCAGTGCACAGCAAGAATACCTAGATGCACAGTTTGCGTTGATAAACAGCGCAACCAACACCCACAAATTCAGAACGGAAATTGAGCGGCTGAGTGGTGTAAGCACGTAGCCAAGCAAATTTAACAAGTATTTTTACTACTTTTATCCGCCATAACAAGTAAAGGCGCAAAACCACCACCCGGTGTGCGAAAATTCGTTGCTTGCCCTTCATACAACCTTGCAGCGCCAATCAGTACGTTACCTTTATAGGTGTAGAGGCGCACATCAATCTTAAGAAATTGTTTCTCTCCATTCACTACAACCAAACGTTTGGACGGCGGAATATAGGCCTGAGCAATGTAATCACTTGTGAGAATTTGTTCATAGGTTCCCTTTGTGAGCTTGCTACCACGATAGACACCTTTACTCCCATGACCTGCAACAGGTTTAAAGAACCATTCTCGCCGTTCTTTCCAAAGAGACGCGGCATTGCTTGATGTCACTAGTACCGAGCGAGGAACACCTAGACGAAGTAATTCAATATTTCCAGCTGATAACCCCCATCTGTCGAGAAGAACTGCGTCAGTCAATAAGGACAAATTACGCTTGTCTGCGAAAAGAGCGTGGACCAATGGGTTAGGTGTGATAACGACACTTCCTGTTAGCCATGCTTGTCGTAAAGCTTTATGACTCGGGTCATCTAGACTAAAATCCACTAACCGGTTATAGACCATGTCGATAGGTTTACCGTTCCCATAGAGCACCTCGTTTTCATAATGCAAATCGCTCGGTGAAAGTATTACAGCCTCTATCCCGTTTCTCTGTATAAGCTGTCTTGCCAATTTGAACTCAGGATAAAGATATTGTTCGGTTGGTTGATCATCAACTATTGCAATAGTCGAAGGTCTGCCTTTACCATTTTTTTTCAGCCACTCACTTTCAAATTGATCGATGACTCCCTCATCAAAATCGTCGGCCCATTCAGTGCTTACTGTTTCACCGCAACATTGATGTTGCCCGCGAGACAATACTGCATTTAGGAAGGCCCCTCCCGCATTGGTGTTAATTTCAATGAGCTGTGGTCCATGTTCACTTAGATGGAAGTCATAGCCCATAAACACACCGGCAGCCTTGGAGTCGGATTGAGCTGTGCTTGGGGCCCAGGACATCACTTGCTCGCGATATCCGCTGAGCATCGAAGCCTCTTCGATCGCTCGTACAATGGCTTGCATTTTATCCAGATCGCGTTTTGGAACGAATACCGACGTGGAAGAAAAATATTGTTGCCAAGCTGGACTTTCCAGCATTTCCTCTGCGTCATCGCCTAACTGATTCGCAAGGAAGCCGATGAGCAATTCACGATCTAGCGTAACGCAGCTACAATGTTCGTTTAACTGCTCTAAAATAGTAGGCTCTATGTTTGTCACTTCGTAATTTTCCTTTTAGGATTTTCAGCGTTTGTTGAACCATTTCTGTATCAAGTATTACATTGTGTATAAGTCAGAAAACAAAAAATGCGAAAAAAATCGCCTCTTGACAGCAACTTCAGTGTGTAGCTGTGCCGTCAATCAGTAATTAGCGAAATTGACGTTGTAGAATTCCTAAGCTGAACTATCTTCAACCCACTGTACTCAGCTCATCTTTCAACTGCCAGCGTTGCCAGACAAAATATACCGCCGGCAGCACTAATAGCGTAAGAACGAGTGTGCTGATCATGCCGCCGATCATCGGGGCCGCGATGCGCTGCATGACCTCTGAGCCAGTGCCGTCACCAAGCATGATCGGCAACAAACCGGCCACGATGGCCGTCATGGTCATCACGATCGGACGCAGTCGCCGCAGCGCTCCCTCGCTGATCGCATGCCGCAATCCCGCAGGCGTGACGCCGCCCTCCTCGGCCGCGCTTGCAAGGTAGTCATCGCGATGTTGTTTGAGATACACCAACATAATCACCCCGATCTCTACAGCGATCCCTGCAAGGGCGATTAGGCCTACGGCGACAGCAACGGACAGATTGAAACCCAAGTACCAGAGCAGCCAGCTACTGCCGGCGATAGACATGGGGAGCGTCGCGAGCACGATCAGCACCTCGCCCACACGATTGAACGCGAGGTAGAGCAGGAAGGCGATGATCGCGATGGTCAATGGCACTACGATCTTCAAGCGCTCTAGCGCACGCTCCATGTACTCGTATTGACCCGACCACGACAGCGTATAGCCGGCCGGTAGCGTGATATTGTCCCGAAGGAATTCGCGCGCACCGGAAACGTAGGTGCCGACGTCGATATCCTCGATATCCACATACACCCACCCGGTCGGACGCGCATTCTCGCTCTTGATCATAGGTGGCCCATCCTCGATGCTAATATGCGCGACATCACTTAATGGGATACGTGCTCCCGTTGGTGAAATAACGGGCAGACTGCGAATACTCTCCAGGGAGTCGCGCAGCTCACGAGGGTAGCGCAGATTGATCGGGAAACGCTGCAAGCCCTCGATGGTCTCCGCCACGTTGAGCCCACCAACGGCGCCGGCCACGATCGCCTGCACGTCGGCAATATTAAGGCCAAGACGCGCGGCGCTTAGACGGTCGATATCGACGACAACATAGCGCCCGCCGACAACGCGCTCTGCGTAAACACTCGCTGTCCCCGCATAGTCGGCGAGGAGCGTTTCGATCTCTTTGCCTAGCGCTTGCA
>CAXBOY010000158.1:0-3882 GCA_963977405.1 uncultured Gammaproteobacteria bacterium | reverse complement strand
CCCCAGAACAATCGGAGCCTCACTAAAGCGCTCATCGCTGCCCGGCAACAGGCCGATAATATTGCTCAGCGTGACTTGCTGCCCGCTCTCCAAAGTCTGAACCCAAGTGTCGCGGTACTGCCCCTGCGGCGCCTCTAGGCCGATCGCCGCGAACTGTTCCTCTATATACTGAGCCGCGCGCTCGATGCCCTGCGAGCCGATTCCACGACCCTCCATGTTTGGTGCTACAAGCGTCTCCACATGACTCGATAGCGCGTTGGGCAAATACTTGGGAGGCAAAACCGCTAGAGGCGCTACATGAGGCAAAAGAGCAAGCTTGCTGTCTGGCGCAAGACCTGGCTTATACCAGAGCAAGGGCGAATCAGGGCTCTCCCACTGTCCCTTCACATCGTTAGTCGGTTCACTGCCTACGAAACTGAGATAGGAATACTTCCCATAGTGAGGCAACTTCTCCGTAAGCCCCGGCATTGCCTGTGCAGAATCCGCATGGATCCAGCCTATCGTTAACTCTGGGTTATCTGGGTGGCTCGCAGTAAGAACCGTACTGCGATTGCTATAGGGCAGCTCGCTGCCCAACATCGACAGGCCTGCTTCTGAGAAGCGCACGCCGTAGTAAGCAACTGCATCCTCGACTATGGACATGGCCGGGTTATTGCGCCCTAGTACCCACACCGATTGATCGGCGGGGAGCATACGAAAATCTTCCGCCATCACAATATCCGCATCAACGCCTGAGTCCGCACTAAAGAATTGCGCCATCTCTATCCACAATTCGCGATTATCGATGGGCACTACAAATTGGATGCGCTCCGCGCCGAACATCTGCCGAATCGTTGGCGGCATCTCGGCGATATCCAAGCGTCGGAAGACGTCGAAATAGGGGTCTACTACGACTCCTTGTAGCGCCCCGTAATTCTCTATCGAGAGACTAGCTTCCCGCGCACTCATATCGATCTCGACGATCTGTGCTATCTCCTCGCCCTCATAATAGAGTGCAACAGGCACCTTCAATACATAGGGAGCTGCCGCTTGAGTTTGTCGTAGCTGAACTTGCGCGCGCCCACTGTCCAGCGATGTTACCTGTACCGCCAACTCAGGAGCGCCGACTCGCTCCACCCATTGCGCGAAGAAAGCGCGCAAATCCTTGCCGCTTGCACGTGAGAAAATGGCTTCGATGTCAGCGTAGGAAGTGCGCGTGAACTGCCTCTGTGAATAGAGCTCCCGCAGAGTGTCGAGGAACAACTCATCGCCCAGCTCTATTCGCAGCATATGCCACAGCATTAACGTCTTGCCATAACCTACAGCTTGGGATGCGGCGGAGTTTCGAGAAGTGAAATCCCGCAAAGGAAAGTCCGCGCTCTCACTGACAGCACTGCGGTAACGCCCGAGCATATCCTTGCGATACTCCGGCCCAGCCGCGTTCATCTCTTGGAACAGGTGATCGGCGAGATAGGCGGTTAGGCCTTCACTCCAATTGCCAGTTTCATAATCGGGGTACACCGAGTTGCCCCACCAATTATGAAGGATCTCGTGGGGATAGGAAGACTCAAGGATGAAGGGGAAACGAATGATCTGCTCCCCGAGAAGTGTAAACGATGGCATACCATAGCCGCTCTCCCAGAAATTCTCTACCAAGGCAAACTTACTAAAGGGATACTCGCCCAGCAACGGTTCGTACAGAGCAAGATAACGAGCGGTAGCATCCAGATAACGAGTCGCGAGATTCGGGTCTGGCGCTCGTAGATAGGCAAACATCTCGACGCCGTCACTTTCTGACCGATAAGTCGTGAAATCGGCGGCCACTAAATAGACCTCTTCCATCGCCTGATCGCTACGCCAAGCGTTAGGCCCAATTGCATCACCTTGACTTACGGCGCTCCACTGCAATGCTGGCGCGTCAAACTGCACTTCAAGCTCGAAACTCATTAAGCCCAATTGAAAATCCGCGAGCCAAACACTGCTGTGGTCTAGGTACACACCCTGCTCAGAGATGATGCCGGTGGTAGAGGAGAAGCTCTGCGCATATTCTGCACTGCGTTGCTGCGCGTCGCTATTGATAGTGCCCGCATAGCCCAATGCGATTGGTACCGGAGCATCGTCGAATATGATTCTGTAACGCGTGCTTGCGGCTAAGTCACGGCCATCTTCGGTGGCCGCCTCTCCCTCCTTATCGAGGGCGACTATTGAATAGCCCTGGCCCACGAACGAGCTTAGCTGCAACTGTGTATTGAGATCGAACTCGACCCCTGCGCTCGCATCGATACCGCTAGGCAGGGTAATAATGTCAGAGACCGCAAGCCTATTCTCAGTAGGGGACAGTGTCACATTCACGTCGTGGTGAAGAGTGCTCTGAGCGCTTGCACTGAGACTAAAAATGCCCATCAAGATCACGACTATAATTTTAGCAAGCACATCGTTCATAACATTGCTCTCGGTTAGGACAAGGCAAAAAACTCGCTCAATCTAATGACAACAATTCCAATGCACGCTCATGGTTCCAATCCGCCATAAAAATCTGCGAGCTGCCGTCTGCTGTACGAGTGCTACTCCAGGCGAGTGAGTCGCCACTGGGAGAGAACACCGGCAGAATGTCTGTGCCATCCGTATTCGTCACACGCACCGGCTCGTGCTCGCCACGCGTATCGATCATGAAAAGTTCGAAGTTCGCGTGTCCGAGTACATTACTCGAATAGATAATATAGTCACCACTTGGGTGGAAGTAAGGCCCCCAGGAAACCATCGCCGAGTCGGTAAGCTGTCGCTGATTGCGGCCATCGACATCCATCGTCCAAATTTCCGCGCTATTGCCATCTGGATTGAAACGGCGCCATACAATTTGTTGATCGTCTGCGCTAAAGAATGGGCCGCCATCGTAACCGGGGGAGTGGGTGAGTTGGCGGATATTGCTGCCATCGGCATCCATCAGATACAGATCCATGAAGTAGGATTTGTCGTCATCGAACAGGCGTTGCTCGGCCTGACTTAGAGGCCGCTGATAAAAATGATTGTCTGGCCGTCCGAGGACCACGAGCCTTCTGCGTCGTATCCGGGGCTATTAGTGATGTTGACGAGATCGCTTCCATCTATATTGCCCTGATAGATATCGTAATGTTCGTCATAGTCCCAGGCGTAGGCGCGTGGCTCTGCGCTCAGGCGCATCGCGATCTCTGCTTCTTGCTTCTCCAGTGCATTTGGGTCCCCATGGGTGGAGGCGAACAATACACTGTCTTGCAAAGGGTGGATCCAAGCGCAGGTAGTTAGCCCGATTCCGGGAGAGACGCGCGTGGTCTGCCCCGTTAGGAGATCGCGCACAAATATCTGATAAAAGGGATTATCCCCTTCCAGCTCGGCCTGATAAATCAGGCGATTACCGTCTGCACTGAAATAGCCCTCGCCAGAACGCTTGCCAGTAGTTATTAGCTGCCGGGTATTGGGCAGGAGTTCACTCTCGTATTCGGTCTCCATGCTATCGGCCACAGGGGTTTCGTAGCTAGCTGTAGCCCCCGCAGCGCCATCAACTGTTGGCGCAGCGGGCTGCGCAGGCATTGGTGTCGAGCTAGCACTGTCTTGGCTAGAGGAGGGATTGCAAGCACTTAAAGCAATGCTGAGAGTGGTAATCGCGAAAAGGGTTATACGCATGGAAAGAACCGCCTCTTATTGTTTTTACATTGACTTAAACCTTAACAGAAAAAAGAAAGGGCCAGAACAGTAAAACCGTTCTGGCCCTTTCTTGTGTCCTAACAAAGCTTCCGCCTAGCTTAGAAGGCCTTGCGTAGACCCAGCTCGAAAGTACGACCGAGTGGGTTGCCGATGCGAGGATCGTAACCTAACTCTTGACGCGACTGGGGTGGATCTTCATCGGTGAAGTTCACAACCGAGGCT
>CAXBOY010000157.1:0-4107 GCA_963977405.1 uncultured Gammaproteobacteria bacterium | reverse complement strand
AACTAGAGGATGCCGGCTATATAGACTGTAGCAAATCTTTTGATGGCCGTGTGCCGCGAACAGAGTATCGGCTTAGCTCCGCTGGCAGGGCCGCATTGCAAAAATACATAGGCCATATGGAGGCATTGATTAGTGCTGTGAAGAAAACTTAAGGATTTTTTTGGCCACATACTTTGCAATGCAAAGTACTTCGTAAATAACTATCAAGATTAAAGTAGAGAGTACATACAATGGAATCATTGAGCGCTGAGAAAACATTGAAAAGTAATAAAAACGCAGAAATCTTGGCCGCAGGTTTTTCTTTGGGACTAGCCGGCGACATACTACTTTGGGACAGCGTTCGAGTCGGACTAGGCCTGAGCGTCTGGTTACTACTTCTAGGTGGCGCCAGTTTCTTCCTCAATATCAATGCCAGTAAGGCCTGGCGCACACAGCTTTCTGTCTGGACGGCAGTGGCGTTTGCAGCAAGTCTCTTGTCCGTGTTACGTGCCTCGCTGCAACTGATACCTCTCGTGCTCCTTGTGATAGCAATGTGTGCGGTGATAGTGCTGATGCAAGCTGGTAGCAATAAGTTAGCGGAAGCCAAGCTGCGTGACTATATTCGCGCGGCTTGGCAGTTACCTATGCGCGTCGTGCCCGGGATATTTCCGTTACTAAGTCGTTTTCAATGGCGAGGATTGGCTAACAGTCCTCGTGTGTTGGGGCTTATTAAAGGCGGTCTGCTCTCAATGCCGATATTGTTAGTGTTCGTCGCGTTATTCTCTACTGCAGATGCCAATTACGATCGTTACGTCACAAGCTTCATCGATTCGATCGGGCTTACTGTACCTCAGCATCTACTGTTCATTCTGCTTGTAGCTTGGTTTGCCGCGGGCTTGCTGCGTTGCACTCAACAAGAGCCACTTTCCTCCAAGCAGAGTGCCGCAGCTTTGCACTTAGGTGGGGAGGAAACCTTAGTGATTATGGGTTCCCTCGTACTGCTGTTCATTAGCTTCGTGGTGTTGCAAGCGAGCTATCTCTTCGGGGGACAAGCTGTAATAGAAGTCAGCACGGGCATGACTGTTGCAGACTACGCGCGACGAGGGTTCTTTGAGTTAATCGTGATTGCGGCACTTACTCTAATAGTGCTACTTAGTCTCTCTTCAATGCATTGCTCACAACGTATCTTTCGCCCACTCGCCGCAGTGCTGATTGCTTGCGTGTTCGTTATTCTTTTCTCGGCATTGCAACGACTTCTCCTCTACATCGGATGGTTCGGGCTAAGTCTGAGTCGTGTATTCGCGGTCGCGTTTATGATCTGGCTCGCTGGAAATTTGCTGTCATTCGCGTTTACCAGCCTGCGAGGGCGTGATAGGGGCTTTGCCTCAGGTCTCGTAGTGTCGGGCATTGTGACGATTTTCCTCGTTGGGTTCGCCAACCCTGCGGCAGTCGTAGCCCGGGTCAATCTCGAACGATCGATACAGGAAAATACAGACACAGATTGGATGTATCTACTGAACTTGGGACCGGACGCTGTGCCAATGATATTGGATTACTTGGGTGGGTTGCCCGAGAAAGAGCAGTGTCAATTGGCTAACGGATTATTGTTGCGTTATAGCGACGAAACGGCGAGTAAGCCTGATGACTGGCGCTCTTGGAATTATGGCAGAGAGAACGCATTTAGTGCGGTGTCAGAAAATCACGCTGAGCTATTCAACTTATCTGGCAGGGCAGACATCATCGCAAACTTCAAACCTGTTTGGCCCCAGCGAATGGCAATGTTCGCTCTCTGTGACTAGATAGTTCGATTCACGGGCTAGCTAGGTGAACATATCGAAACCTTCAAAATTGCCATTGAGTATTGAACTGGTGTCGGGCTGGCTCAACCAGCCTTGCATCATAGTTTGATACACGCGTCGGAAGTCAGTGGTGTATTGCAGGTTGTCACCCTCGGTCAAGTGGATCAGACTTGGCACCTCTCCGTAGTGACCTCCTTTCACTGGCTTACCAACTACGAACATCACATTGGCGGCGCCATGATCGGTGCCTAAGCTCACGTTTTCGGGCACGCGTCGACCAAACTCCGAGAAGACCATTAACACTACGTCATCGGCTCGGCCTATGCGCTCTAGGTCGAGCATGAAGGCGGAGACTGCATCAGAGGTGTAAGTTAACAGGCGCTGGTGAAGGTCATTCTGGAAGACGTGAGTGTCGAAGGCGTTGTTGCGATAAGCCACATAGTAGAGGCTAGTGGGCATGTCTGCCTCGAGCAGTGCAACAACTTTGGGCAAGTCTAAGCCCGTAATGCCATAGTCCACAGGGGAGTTATAATTCTCCCAGGCCTCGCGCACCAAGCTCGAAGCATCGTTGGCACTGCGCGCGATATCCAGTAGGAAGCGGCGCGAAGGGTTCTCGATATTGCCAGCTTCCGCTATGGATTCCAGCGCTGCTTTCTCTTCGAAAAAGGCCTCACGCATGAAACGTTCTGGCTCGTCGAAAACAATGGGTACATGGTGTTGGCTGCGCACGGCAAGTGATTGGCGATCGGCGATGTTCACCAAGAAGTTCGCCGGGGCGTCGGGTGCCATCTTATCTGCCAGCTTACCAACCCAGCCAAACTCGTCGCCGCTATTCGGTGAGGCAGTGTGCCAATAGGCCATGGAGGTAAAATGAGAGTAGGACGGGTTCTCGTAGCCGCAGCCATGCACGATGGCCATCTTGCCGTCCTTGTAAAGCCTCTCGAAACCCGCCATGCCAGGGTTGAAGCCGAAGTGATCGTCGATAACGCGTAGCTTGTCTTTCGCTATGCCGATATTGGGGCGATTGCGATAATAGGCATCATCGCCATAGGGCACCACAGTATTGAGGCCGTCGTTACCCCCGGATAGTTCTAAGATCACCAACACCTTGCCGTCCGCCTTGGCTTGTGCGGCTGCAGCCTGCGCTGCACGGGCAAAGCCCGATGGCACCATACCAAGGGCACCTAAACCAAGGCCAACGCCAGCTCGCAATAATGCACGGCGCTTGAGAGTCTGTTGTAACAATGGGTCTGTTTTCATCAAAGTCTCGCCTCTATTAGCTTAGTTGATACTCTGGCTGGCTCATCACTATATGCAGTAATAGGCGCAAAGAGTCTTCCATATAAGTTTGTGCAGCGACGATATCATTAGTGCCTAAGTCCTCGTTCAGGAAGGCGATGAGTTTCGCTCGTGTTTGTTGATCTGGAGACACTCGCAAGAAGCGCGCGAAGAAGTAGTCTACTACTTCGGCGGTGCTGGTCAGTTGCTCCTTGATCACCATACCGCTCAAGTCTGTCTTGGCTGTCTGTCGCGGAATGGGAATGACGCGCTCGATGGCCATCTGCCAGCCGCGGAAACTGCCGTACCGAGTATTAAAATCCTCGTCGCGGTCGGCCAGCATATTGGACTCGGCCATGACCTGACCTTCGCCAACGGAGGAAGGTTGGGTGGCGCTAGTGATGTCCATGCCTTGGCGCACTCGGTCGGCGACACTGCGAATCTCTTCGCTGCCATTCACGCGGTCGGGCGGTATAAAATTGATGTCGGGGAACAGAACATCCCGTGCAAAGTTGCCACGTTCAAGAAGCAGACCAGGGGTGATCCAAGTGCGTCCACCTGCCCATCCAGCCACCGTAGGGGGGCGGAACAGGGATTGACCTAACGCGCCTGTCGCTAGGTTGAAATCCGGCACACCAGGCACTTCGTTTAGTCCGAGCTTACGGTAAGTAGAAACGGCCAATTGCACTGGGCTTTTAATCTGCGTGCCAACTGAGGCATTGCTATAGAAGTCTTGCGAGAGAAAGATAGTTTCTAACAGTGGTGCTATCTCGTAATCAGCATTGCGTAAGATGTCGCCTAGTTGCGCTTGTAGGGTAGGGCTCAGGTCTTCGCGCACGAAGAAGCGATATAGTTTGCCGGCGATGTGCTCCGCGGTAGCGTCCTGCTCCATGATGATATCGATAATCTGGACGCCGTCGAAGTTACCACTTCGGCCTAGGAATTCCTTCACTCCATCGTCGTGTTCTTGTTCATTGACCACGAAGTTGACGTCTACATAGTTCCAGCCAGTGAAGGCGCGTGCTGCCTCGCGTATATCCTTCTCGCTGTA
>CAXBOY010000156.1:0-4262 GCA_963977405.1 uncultured Gammaproteobacteria bacterium | reverse complement strand
CTGCGATGCCGAGTATCTCGGGAACGGGGCCGGATACTTTGGTGAAGCTACCGGTAGTATCTTGCTCCCAGTACCAGTCCGACACTAGATCGGTAAAGCCTCGGAAGCGTGCTTCGCTTACCTGAAGCTTAGTGGTGCGCTCGATAAACTGCTGTTCTAGTTTTCCAATATGTGCCTCTAGGGACCTATAGTGTAAGCGAGCATCGAGAACATTGTGTATGCGCGCTATAAGTTCAACCATCTCGAATGGTTTGCTGAGTGCATCTTTGGCACCTGATTGCAGAGAAAGTAATTTGAAATTGAGATTTTCGGTAAACACAATGACGCACAGATAAGGAGAAGCAATGTGCTTGCGCAGACTCTTCATCAAGGCGAAGCCGCTGGCACCTAGGAAATCCATATCGAGTAGTATTAAGTCACAACGGCCACTTAGGTGCAGTTCAATTACCTTAGCAGGATCGCTAGTTTTTTGAATGTTTGAATAGCCGGCCTTTAACAAACTTTTTTCTAGTAGTTCCAAGTTTTTTTCTTGATCGTCTACTAGCAGTATGCTGGCACCATGGACATCGACTTGATTCATCTTTCGACTTCCTTTCATAACACGTGGTTGTGGCGATTCGAAAGTACGGAGGAGGAGAGTCTTGGCGTGTTGATAATATTAGCGCAAGCCTACAGTACCTAGGTTTTCAAAGAAGGTAAAACCAGTCGGGCAGAGTACCATGTATTCGCTTTTGCGCAATGGACACTCTGCCTCTCACAATCTACTAGATATCTTAAAGTGCGGGCTTAACAACCGTGGCGCTGTCTAGTGCCACCATAGTTTGTGCCAACGCCCTGCCAGTCAAAGACGCGCCGGTCTGCATAGTGATTGCTGTCTGCGACAGGATATTGCCTTCGAAATGCGCTCCAGCCTCGATAATTACCTCGCCCGCAACTTGCCAGAAGATATTCTTCGCCTGTGCACCACCTGCGAGAGTAATGCGCTTGTTAGCGCTGATTGTTAGATCTCCAGAGATCTGCAGTATCCACACATCATTGGCTGCGCCAGAGAAAACAATGTCGCCTGGGATAGTGACTGATGTGCCCCAGTTATAGAGACCGCCTGTAAGTGTTCTGCCACCGATACTACCGGTGCCCAAGTTGAGGAAGTCTGGAGTCGGACGGCCGGCGGCATCTGTGTAGGCATTCTGCATGTCTAGTACGGCAGTAGTAAGAGTTGAGTTGGTAGGGGGTGTCATGTCGGCACCGTAGAGCGTTCCCGTCACTTGAGTGGATGTTGCCGAAGTGGTTCCTACCATCGTTAGTGAGAAGCCGGTTAAGAACGAAGTGGCTGCAGGGCTCAAGCCTATGTCGCCGGTGATTGCAGAGGCCGGTACAGTTGAAACAGCGGTCTTTGCGAGGATCGCGAAGTTCGCCGATGAGCCTAACAGTACAGCTGCTGGTCCCATTTTCACGGAGTCAGCTGTGACGGTATAGGCCATCGAATACTTGCCGTTAGCCAGCATGTCACTTTCGGTCAATCCGTAACCGATATAGAGCTGCGCGCCCACATAGTCGGTGAGATCTCCATTTGCAAACAACACGGCGGTACCGCTGTAAAGAGTGGTAGTCGCCAAGACAGGAACGGTGCCCGTGCTGTAGCTAGTCCAGCCTTGTGGGGTCAAGAAGTACCAGCTGTTCTCGAAACTGAAGCCCGCGTAGTAGTTGCCGGTTTTGCCAAGGTCGGCGTCCGTCACATTGACGGTGGCGCTTAGTGTCAGGTTCTGTGTAGTGCCAACTCCTGAGGCAGAGAAACTAGCCGTAGGGGCAGCCTGCGCGCTGCTCATTAGCAACGCGCTTATAAGAAACAGGGCTAACCATGCTCTTTGCTTCACGATAGTTTGAAAACTTGTCATGCGTAACTCCGTTTGATTCAGAATGATCGGGTGAAGGCTAAGCTTGCACAAATGTGAAGGTGCCGACTTGCGCTTTCTTAAAAGACAGGGTGACTATATCGAGGAACAACAGCGCCGACTGTTTGCTGGCACACACAGGATCCAACTGAATAAAGGTAGATGGGCCGAACTTTAGTCGATGGAGAGCTTATACAGCGCTTATTGCTTGCTAAAATTAGCTAGTTTATTGGAATGAGTTACACCGAAGCATTGGAATATCCGGTTTTTTGTAGATGTATTAGCGGAAATTTTACTCTGACCCCCAAAAACTGATACCTTTTAGGTGTCTTATAAGCTGGTAAGGTAAGTACAACAATAGCAATAAACTCTATCCATCCTGTTTGTACCCTGCAAGGGAGAAAAATATGATAAGAAATTCCCTGTATACCCTGATGTTAGCGGCTGTGCTGATGATTCTCAGCCCTGCTAGCCTCTACGCTCAAGCAATGGAGTCAGCCGAGCCGTTCAAGGTTGGCACATTCGCAATCGATGATGTTCCCACAGTTGGCCTAGTACTTAGAGATGATACTTTGATCGTCGATTTGGCTGCCGCTAACCGCGCGATGGAGCTTCTACCCCAGTACAGCCATATGGCGATACCCGACGATATGCTCGGGCTTATCGAGCAGTATGAGTACGGCTTGAAGTTCCGTATCTACGAGGTCGTGAACTGGCTTGTAGAGAAGAATCTGCTTAGCTCGAGCGACCTCCGCAGCTTCGTGCATCCTGTCGATTCCGTGGACATAATGGCGCCGATTCAGTACCCCAGCAAGATCATGAACGCCGCCGTAAACTTCTACACTCACGCCTGTGAGGGCTGTAACGACGACGAATTGGCCCGCAGAGTCCGTGAGCGCCAAGAGAATCGTGGCGTACCCTACCTGTTCCTGAAGCCGACTCGCGGTGCCGTTATCGGTGACGGCGACGACGTCATCATGCCTTATGGACGTGACCGAATCGAGTGGGAAGTGGAAATGGCGATCGTCTTCGGTCGCACTGGTAAGTACATCTCTGCAGACCGTGCCTATGACCACGTGTTCGGCTATATGGTGGCGATGGATATCTCCGACCGCGGTGGACGTCCACCAGGTGGTTTTGGCTCAGGCTCGGACTGGTTCGTCGGCAAGGGTCACGATACCTTCGCGCCCCAGGGTCCTTGGATTGTGCCAAAGGAGTTCTATGGCGACCCCATGCAACGTCTGCACCAAACCTTGGTAATCGACGGGGTTACGGTACAGGAGGCTCACGCCGGTGACATGATTCACAACATCCCAGAGCTGATCGAGTATGCCTCTTCGCTGATCACCGTATTCCCTGGTGATGTTATGCAGAGTGGTACTTCCGGTGGTACAGGGGACGGTCGCGTAGAGCGCGCTTCCGGCTCCGGTTACCTAGAAGATGGCGAGACTATTCGTGCCAGCATCGAAGGGATAGGTACGCTGACTCATACAGTCCGCAGAGAGACGAGTGTTCCTGCCGATCTGTCTGGTTCGCAGTTACCTCCAGTTAGAAGCTACCGCGACAATTAAAAACGCAGAAGTGGGGCGGGTTGATTCCAGCTTGAATCAACTCGCCCTTTTGCGTTTCTAGCCCTCCGAAAACTAAGAGCCGAACCGATAGCGTTTTTTGACTATCGTATTTACGACTGGCTCTTGCCAAGCCTCGACTAGCAAGCCGCTATAGTCCCGGCATTTAAAGAATGGAGAGTGAGGACGGTGCAAACGACAAAAGGGGCGCAATATACGCTAAGAAGCTGACAGTTTCCGTAGTCGAGACAGAAAATTGCAACTCAAAGATTTGCCGAAAGTTTTAGTGCGAATGCAACTCCGTTCGTGTGTTAAACCGTCACTAAGAGTACGCCTAATGAATAAATCGCAAACAATAGCGACCACAGCTTGAAGTGTGTAGGAATGCTGATTACCAACACCATTAACAACATGCCAATGGCGGGAACCGCGATAGAGGGAAGTAGCTCATTGTTATACATCACGATGTTGACATAGGGGCCCACTAGGAAATACAGCAGCATCGACAACGCAGAGAGTCGCCCCAGTTGCTGGCTCTCCTTGAGCATGTCTACCGTACCGTCTTCGGGCACGGTTAGGGACATCTCCGCTGCGCCGTAGATACAAGAGGAGCCAAACACTAGGATAATGAAATCGAGAAACGACCACTCCTCGATCGAGCGCAGTCCCCACCCCACCCACCAAAGCTGCAAGATATAGAGCATGATACTGCCCGACCAAATCGCAGAGGACCAATGAAAAACGAGCCGGTCATGGGCGCGTGTAAGCATCGCCGCATTGTGCAGCAGGCGCGTGATAGCGA
>CAXBOY010000155.1:0-4318 GCA_963977405.1 uncultured Gammaproteobacteria bacterium | reverse complement strand
TTTCGCTAAGTACGTGCTCGGTGGCTTTTGCCCAGCCGGCTATACCGCATTTCGACGGCAAGGGATCTCTCCCAAGTTCCTATACACAAGCCGTGCAAGCTGAACTACGTCAGAACTTACCATTCGAAGACGAGCGGGACTTCGACGAGTCTCGCCGCGGCTTTATCGTCGCGCCGAATTATCGACAGATTCTGGGCGCAAATCAGAACGTGGTGTGGGACATGGCTCGCTATGACTTTCTTCTCACAGGTAGTGACTATGACAGTATTCACCCATCCTTACAGCGCCAGGCGATACTGAATATGAACTATGGGCTGTATGAGGTAGTGCCCGATTTTGTCTACCAAGTTCGTGGGTTCGATTTAGCGAATATGACCGTGATAAAGGGTGAGACGGGGTGGATTCTATTCGATGTTCTATTAACGAGAGAGACTGCCGCAGCGGCTATTGCCTTAGTCAATTCTCAACTGGGCGAACGCCCCGTGCGGGCAGTTGTGTACTCCCATTCCCATATCGATCACTTCGGTGGAGTTCGCGGCGTTGTCGAGGAGGCGGACGTGCGTGCTGGGACTGTTAGCATCATCGCGCCTGTGGGTTTTATGGACGAGGCGATAGCAGAGAATGTGTATGCCGGCAATGCGATGAGCCGCAGAGCATCTTATCAATACGGGAATTTGCTGCCCTCGGGCCCCTACGGCCAGGTCGATTCGGCAATTGGTAAGGCATTAGCCCGTGGAACAAGCGGTTTGATTGCGCCTACTCTCGTGATTGAACAAGAGTTCGAAGAGCATACCATCGATGGAGTACGCATCGTTTTTCAGAACACACCCGGTACCGAAGCTCCGGCAGAAATGAATGCCTGGTTTCCCGAGCAAAAAGTGTTTTGGGCAGCGGAGAATATCACTGCGACCATCCACAATATCTACACGCTGCGTGGCGCGTTGGTCCGCGATGCATTGCGCTGGTCGCAGCATATTAACGAGGCACTATACCGTTTCGGCACGCAGGCCGAGGTCATGATCGCCTCGCATAATTGGCCGCGCTGGGGCAATGCGCGCATTCAACAGGTCATGCGCACACAGCGCGACGCTTACGCAAACTTGAATAATCAAGTCCTCAACCTTGCCAATCAAGGCGTTACTATTAATGAGATTCATAACGAGTACCGAGTGCCCCAGAGTTTGCAGCAGCAGTGGGGGGCGCGTCAGTATCACGGTTCGGAGTTCCATAATGCGCGTGCTGTACTCAACCGCTATCTAGGTTATTGGGATGGAAATCCCGCGACACTGACGCCTGTGTCGCCTGAGGAGTCTGCACCTCTCTATATCGAAATGATGGGAGGAGCTGATGCGGTCTTGCTACGTGCGACTCAACTCACCGAGCAAGGGCAATACCGGTTGGCTATGGAAATTCTGAGTAAACTTGTCTACGCCGAACCGCAGAACCAGGTGGCGAAAGATCTGTTGGCACAGGTTTTTGAGCAGCTCGGCTATCAATACGAGAGTGCGAGTCTGCGCAATGTCTTCTTGTCTGCAGCCTTGGAGTTACGCAACGGTGCGGCTCCCGTCGGGCCTGCTCGAGGCACAAGCCCTGATTTAGCCCGCGCAATGACTACGTCGCAGTGGTGGGACGCAGTGGGCACGCGGGTCGACAGCACAGCGGCCGATGGATTGCGTTTCACATTGAATTTTATCACGCCCGATACAGGTGAGTCCTATGTCATCGAGATGAGCAGTGCTACGCTCACTAATATCCGTGGCTATCTAGCAGAGAACCCGGATGCGACAATACGCATGAATCGTAGTGATCTGGATGCTGTTATTGCGGGTCAGGCGACCCTAGGCCAACAATTGGCCGCTGGCAATGGGGTGCTCGAGGGTGATGCGCAAGTCTTGCAGCAACTCAATGCAGTATTAATCAATTTCGATCCCGGCTTCGAGATCATGCCGGGCACACGCTGAGCCCCCTATGGACAAGATGAATAGCTCGAAAACTGATCGTGCACTAGATGCCCAGCGGGACTATATGGCCAAGCGAGAGAAGGGCTATCGCGAGCAGGCACTTAAACTGTATCCGTGGATCTGCGGGCGCTGTGCGCGGGAGTTCTCCCGCCCCAATCTAAGCGAGTTGACAGTGCATCATGTTAATCACAATCACGATGACAACCCGAGCGACGGCAGTAACTGGGAGCTACTGTGCCTTTATTGCCACGACGAGGAGCATAGTAAGTTTGCGAACTTCATTCGTTATGGTGGGCATGCCGAGAACCAGGCCAGTGCCGCCACCCATAATCCATTCGCTGGCCTAAAGGAAGCTTTGGCGAAGAAAAAGTAGAGCTATGGGCTGATTGGCGATTCCCAGATTGGCGTAGTAAAATCGACCACCTAAGTCGAAATGGAGGAAAGTGAAATGAAAAAATGGATGCTAGGACTTATAAGTGGATTAATGCCGCTGCTTGCTGCTGCCGCCGAGCCGGTTTTGTTTATCGACAATATGCTGCGTTTAGACGATGTGATTGTCATAGAAGGCGAGACCACGCGTTTCTACCAACAGGTGCAATTAGAGCCTTCGAAAGATGGCAGTTTCAAAGTGGTGGGTGGAGTAGAGAAGAGCCTTGCCACTATCACTGAGAAGGCAGTGAATATTCAACAGACTACGCCGGTGCAGGTGCAGCTAGAAGTGAGTGGCTACATGGACACTCCCTGTTTTCAGTTAGAAACCGCAGTCACCCGTCGTGGCGACAACTTCTACGTGGTATTTGCCCAAACACCGCTGCAAACTCTCGTGCCTTGTATTCAAGTGATCGAAGCTTTCGAACGGGTCATCACACTCGATGTCAGCGACTTGGGTCTTGGCGATTATACTGTGCAGGTCAACAACCAGAGCATTGTCTTTCGCTTAGAGTAAGTTACGCTGCTCTACGCCATATCTGTTATCGGGGCACTTTGAACAGGATGTTGTAGGCCTTCATACTACTCACTCTCGTGTAGTGCAGGGATATACAGCTCGATCTGGGTGCCTTGATCTGGTGTGGACTGTACAAACATTCCGCCTCCGGATTGCTTAATAAAACCATAGACCATTGCGAGTCCTAACCCGCTGCCGCTGGGTTTGGTGGTAAAGAAAGGTTCGAAGATCTGCTCTAATATCTCTTCGCTGATACCGACCCCGTTGTCTTCAACTTTTATCTGTACATAGTCTCCCATGTCCAACTCTGATTGTTGGCTGAAGTCGTTCAACTTGATTGTCTTGTTGCTAGTGCTAACAATTAGTTTGCCATGCTCTGCCATCGCGTCTCTTGCATTGATCGCGAGATTGAGCAGGCAGTTCTCCAGCTCAGAGGGGTCGATACGGCAAAGCCATAGTTTCTCCAGAAGCTGCAACTCTAGGTCTACAGATGCGCCAATGGATCGCTCTAAAAGTGGCTGCAACTTAGCGATTAATTCATTGATATTGAATGTCTTAGGTTCTAAGCGTTGTTTTCGCGAGAAGGCGAGCATTCGTTTCACTAATTCTGCACCCCGTTCAGCTGCATCGAATACCATATCTGTAAGAGGTGCAAGCACCGAATTGTCCTTCAGCTCCTGTTGCAAAACCTCGGTATTGCCGATGATGATGGTGAGTAGATTGTTGAAGTCATGGGCTATTCCACCCGTCAAGTGCCCCATGGACTCTAAGCGTTGTACCTGGTGCAACTGTCCCTCGAGCTTCTTACGATCGCTAATATCGAGCACGACGCCTAGCATTCGAATTGCCTCTCCTTTCTCATTGCGAGTGATGCGCCCGATACAGAAGATCCAATGCACGCTTCGGTCTGGCCAGATAACGCGAAACTCGATTTTAAAGTTGTTGCCTTTGGCAATTGTTGCCTGAATAGAGCGATCAGCGTAATCGCGATCATCGGGGTGGAGATGGCGCAGAAAAATGTTATAGGACCACTCATCTAAAAGCTTTTCGTATCCAAAGCATTGATCATGGGAGAGTGAGCGCCAAACCTGCTCAGTAATCAGGTCTAAATCCCAATAGCCCATATTTAAAGACTCGGAAATAAACTGCAGTCTTTCCTCCAGTTCGTCTATGCCTTGTTTAGCCAATTTGGCATCGGTGATGTCACGCCCTATCGAAAAGACCTGCTGCAATTCCAAAAAAGGGTAAGTATTCCAGCAAATCCAACGATAGGTGCCGTCCTTACAGAGTAAGCGGTTCTCGAAATCGCGAATGTTCTCGCCGTTTCTAATTGCTATCCCTGTGCGCTTAGACCGCTCAAAATCATCGGGGTGGACAAGCTTGAGCGCATAATTATTCTCGATCTCTTCTT
>CAXBOY010000154.1:0-4395 GCA_963977405.1 uncultured Gammaproteobacteria bacterium | reverse complement strand
CCTGGACGGCGCACGTCAAGCCTGCACATGGATGTGCGCCTTTTGGCGGTTCCAGCAATTCCATACCACCCTCGTGGCTCGAGTAACGAAGTGCAGTAGTTCGAGTGAAGGAGTTCAGTGACTCGAGTATCAGATTAGTGGAGAGACTAGGTCCGAAAGTTATCGTTGTGACGAAAAGAGCAGTAAACTGTTCACATCGAGTTGAAAAGTCAGAGAGAGTCTAGAATGAATATGCAGAGTAGTATTGAGGATAGTTTACGGCAGGCATTGGAGTTGGAGCACCTCCATGTGCTTAATGAAAGTCATAATCATGGCGGGCCAGGTACTCAGACTCACTTTAAGGTTACCGCCGTCTCCCCTCTTTTTGAAGGTATGGGGCCAGTGAAACGACATCAGCACTTATACGGTCTACTTAATAAGCAACTACAAAATGGCGTGCACGCCCTCGCTTTGCACACCTATACGCCTGCTGAATGGGCTAAAAAGAACGGCACTGCGCCGCTTTCTCCCGACTGTATGGGAGGGAGTCACTAAGCCCTTACAGCTTGCTTTATAAGGCTTTTTTTGTTACGGTGCCGCTGCTTTCTAACTACGGGATAATGAATACTTAATGCTCAGACTATTAGCTTACCCAAGATCCTCAACTCTTGTGCGCGTCGGCCTGATCGTGATTTTAGCTTCCCTGCCACTGGCCATTTACGTTAAAACGCAGCAAGTGGACGAACAAGTTGTCGTGGAAGATAGCGTTCCGCAGACCAACTCTAGTGCCGAGAGCACACTGCCTAACTTCGAAGCGATCACTAATATCGATCTGAAGAAGGAAGCTTTCTTTACCTATTTCAACGCCTATATCGAGGCGGAAAATAAGCGCATCTTAGAGCGCCGCGCAAAAGTGCAGCTGTTCGCCAATATCCTCGCCACTGGCGGCGATTTGAGCGCTATAGAGCAGGAAACTCTAGACGAGTTAGCACTACAGTATCGTTTGCAGGACAGTGAGTTGTCTCCAGTTGACCTAGTAGACGAGTTGCTTGTGCGTGTCGATATCATTCCCGTGTCTTTAGCTTTGGCGCAGGCCGCAACCGAGTCTGCTTGGGGCACGTCTCGTTTTGCCCGTGAAGGCAATAACATCTTCGGTCAGTGGTGTTTCGACGAGGGCTGTGGCCTGGTGCCTGGCCAGCGTGCCGACGATGCCAGTCATGAGGTGAAGTCCTTTGCCACGGTAGAGGCCTCTATCCGCGCCTATTTGCGCAACCTCAACACTAATCCTAGCTACGCATATCTACGCGAGCTGCGTGCCCAGATGCGCATGAAGGACAAGCCACTGGATTCCCGCGCTCTTGCCCAGGGCCTGTTGCGCTATTCAGAGCGCGGTCATGTCTACATCAGTGAGATTCACGACATCATCCGCATCAACGACTTGCTGTCCCGCGACAGTCAGAGTTAAGTTCGTCGTTCAATCCTGATTCGTCGGGGTTGAACGGGTCCAATCCTTCGAATACCAGAAATAACGGTTCGTGCCACGCATCGGTGCAGTGCACAGATAGCGATAGCGGCGCGAGTTGAAAGTCTGGTCTGTGCTGACTCGCAACAATCCCTGCTCCTGATCTAACCATTCCAACTGCATAGGCTGGCTGCCCGCATAACAGGCTAGCTGGCGGAAGTTGAAGTCGCCCGCGGCGAACTGCAGGGTAAGGCTCGGGTTGCGCTCTTCGGTCATCTGGCTCTCGGGATCGACATTGAGCAAATGAAAGGACAGGGTCTGCACCTTCTGCTTGAAATCGTTGAGGTCGGTGAAGCTGCCGCCGAAGGGAAAGCGGGGGAGTGCTAGGAAATCCGCATCGAATCCCACTGCGCCAGACTGCTGGCCTATCCCCATAAAACCTAGGTCTGCCAACATTGCCTTATTGTCTAAGTCGTATTCTCCATAGGGGTAGGCGATGAACTTGTGGTTCTGGCCGGTTTCGGCCTCTATGCGCGCTTGGGCTCTTAATAATTCTTCACGTAGTCGCTGATCTCGCGCGGCCGTATCTTCATCTGGTAGTGCATCCACCATATGGGGGTGATTTTCCATATGGTTTGCGATGGTTACGCCGGCATCGCTCATCTCCTTGACCTGCGCCCAACTCATATAACCCGACATACTATCGTTCAGGGGTTGGGTGTTTACGAACAGAGTGAAGGGAAACCCGTACTCTTGCAGCATCGGAAATGCAGTGTCGTAGATCGAGGTATAGCCGTCGTCGAATGTAATGGCCACGCTCTTGTCAGGGATCTGACGGCGCTCTTGTAGAGCTTCGAGCAACTCTGGCAGGGGTATGACATTGAAGCCATCATCCCGCAGGTGATCTAGATGCTGTCGAAATATGGCGGGAGACACGCTAGTGGAGGCCGGAGTCGACTCCGACACATGGTGATATAGCGTAATGGTGGCGTGCTCTGCCGCTTGGATGGGAGCGCTCACGATGCCAATGGCTCCGCACAGCAGTGTAAGGGAGGCGTTCTGTCGTCGATTCATAAAATCCTTTGTACTGGCACGGCGGTGGCGGGCCTTGGAATTGAGCGTTTCATTTTGCAGTAAGGCACTATGCTGGGCAAGAGTGGAAGTGACGCCTGCGCGCCTGTCTATAGGGGTGAACATTGACTATAATGCCCGCCTTTATGACAGCGTAGGAGGTGGGAAGTGTATCAAGGTAATGCGATCAGAGTGACACGCCTAGAGGCAGATATCGCGCATCTTTGCTTCGACCTGCAGGGTTCGCCAGTCAATAAATTCGATACCGCTACACTAAAAGAGCTCGAGCAGGCTTTGGCGGTTCTTGCGCAGGACTCCAGCATTGCGGGCTTAGTCTGTTCAAGCGCTAAGAGCAGCTTCATAGTGGGCGCCGATATCGCCGAATTCACTGCATTGTTTAAGCTTCCCAAGGGCGAACTTAAAGCTTGGGTAGAGCAGAGCAACCGTGTGTTCACTGCACTAGAAGAGCTTCCGTTCCCTACCGTGAGTGTTATCAATGGCCATGCCCTTGGTGGCGGCCTAGAGTTCTGCCTCGCCACCGATTTCCGCATTGCGAGTCCTCAGGCTTCTCTCGGTTTTCCAGAGGTCGGCCTAGGTATATGCCCAGGCTTTGGTGGCACCGTACGTGCGCCACGCATCATGGAACTTGGCTCGGCCTTGCAGTGGATAGTGTCGGGCAAGCAAGTCGATGCGCAACAGGCGCTGGCTAGCGGCGCGGTCGACTCGATTTGCGACACAGAGTTATTACTCGAGTCGGCACTAGAGCAAATTAGCCAGAGCCAAGAAGACAAAACCATTTGGCTAGAGTCTCGTGTACTTAAGAAGGGCCAAGTGGCGATCGACACAAACGATCTCAAGACACTAATTACACAAGCCGAGGCACTGCTCGCACAGAGTCGGGATGTCCATAATCCGGCACCACAATTAGTATTGGCCGCAGTTGCCAAGAGCGTGCTGTTGTCGCGCGACGCGGCGCTCGAAGTTGAAAAGAATCTCTTCGCCGATCTAGCACAGAGTGAGGTCGCTACCAATCTAATCGGTTTGTTTACAAACGATCAGTGGCTGCGTCAGAAGAGTCGCCGTATTGGCAAGGCCGGTAAGAGTGTTGGCCACGCTGCCGTTTTGGGTGCTGGCATCATGGGGGGCGGCATCGCCTATCAGTCAAGCCTGAAGAAGGTTCCTGTCTTGATGAAGGATATCGCGCAGGCGGGGCTAGATGCCGGCATGGCGGAGGCGTCTTCTCTTTTGAATAAGCAAGTGAGCAAGGGGCGCCTCAATGAGTCCTCCGCGGCGGCGATGCTCGAGTCTATCCATCCAGTTTTGGATTATTCCGGTTTCGACAAAGTCGACATAGTGATCGAGGCGGTAGTCGAGAATCCGCGTGTTAAGAAGGCAGTGCTGGGTGAAGTTGAGCCGCTGCTTGGGCCAGATGCAATTCTTTGCTCGAATACCTCTACGATATCGATTACAGATTTGGCCACAGCGCTCCAGCACCCCGACCGCTTCTGCGGCATGCACTTTTTTAATCCTGTGCCTTTGATGCCGCTGGTAGAAGTGATTCGTGGCGCGCAGTCTAGCGATGCGGCGATCGCCACTACGGTGGCCTATGCGCAAGCCTTGGGTAAGACGCCAATCGTGGTTAATGATTGCCCCGGTTTTCTTGTCAATCGCATCCTGTTTCCCTATTTCGGCGCATTCTCGCAATTGCTTCGCGATGGCGCGGACTACCGCAAGATAGACGCCGTTATGGAGGCATTCGGCTGGCCGATGGGGCCAGCCTATCTGCTCGATGTCGTAGGCATAGACACTGCAGTGCACGCACAGGCGGTAATGGCGGATGGATTTCCAGAGCGTATGCGTTATGACTTCAAATCGGCCATGGA
>CAXBOY010000153.1:0-4424 GCA_963977405.1 uncultured Gammaproteobacteria bacterium | reverse complement strand
TTGGTCTAGGCTTCGGCGTGCTCGTGGATCCGACACTCTCTTTCGATACCGCATCACCTGGTAGCTATGGCTGGGGCGGCGCCTATGGCACCTTGTATTACGCCGATCCCGTTGAGGACATTGTGGGGCTTATGTTTATTCAGCTGCCTGGGCATGCCCCTCTCAATATTCGCCAACGCTTCACGAATGTGGTGAGCCAGTCGGTGATAGATAGTGGCAATACGCCAAACCCAAAGGTGCAGGGGTATGGGATTGAACGCTAGAAGATAAATGGGGTCAGAGTAACTTTATCTTCTCCATTATAAGGGGCGGGGACTTCATTTTTGATAAAGTTACTCTGACCCCATTGATCTAAAAGTGGCTAACTTATCAGCAACTTTCCGAGGATTTTCCAATGCCGCTTACCCGCCGCAAGTTCTGCAGTACCACTCTTTGGAGCAGCGTCGCGTGTCTATTGGCTGCACCGATAGCACAGGCGCAAAATATTCGCGTGCGCACGGTGGCAGGCGGGCAGCTGGCCGCGGTCAATAATCCCTATGGCATTGTGCCGAGTGCAGATGGCAACTTAGTGTTCTGCGAAGTGGACACGGGGCACATCCGCAGTCTTTCCTTAACAGATGGCAGTATCACTACTTTCGCTGGCGATGGCGAAAAGGCTTACGCAGGGGATGGTCAGCCTGCACTTGCCGCTTCCTTCTCGGCCCCACATGAGATTTGTTTCGATCGCGACGGGCATCTGTTCATAGTCGAGCGTGATGCTCATGTGGTGCGTCGGATTGATGCCAACACAGGTCTAGTGTCCACCTTTGCTGGCATTGGCGAGCCGGGCTTTTCCGGTGACGGCGGCCCAGCCAATGCGGCGCAATTGCGGCAGCCTCACAGTATCGCCTTCGATGCCAATGGCAATTTATTGATCTGCGATATCGGCAATCAGCGGGTTCGCAAAGTACACGCGGACACTGCTGTGATAAGCACATTAAGTGGCACTGGGGAGCGGGATTTGACCCCCGATGCAGGGCCCTTGAACGGCACTACCCTGCGTGGACCGCGCTCAATTACTACAGATCCCGCTGGCAACGCCTACCTTGTGCTGCGTGAAGGCAATGCGGTGTATCGGTTAGCAATGGGGCAAGGTACTCTGTCACGCATCGCGGGCACGGGAGAGAGCGGCTACAGCGGGGATGGCGGCCTAGCGTTGCTGGCGCGCTTCAACGGTCCCAAGGGCATTGCCTACGCAGCAGCCGACCACAGCCTGTACATCGTCGATACTGAGAACCACGTGATCCGCAAAGTCGCTTTAGCAACAGGGCTGATCAGCACGGTGCTAGGGACTGGCGAGGTGGGGGATGGTCCAGATGGTGATCCTCTACAATGCGCACTAGCCCGTCCACATGGCGTCTGCGTCCATGACGGTGTGCTCTACGTGACAGATAGTGAAAATCATCGGATTAGAGCGCTAGTGGGATAAATGGGGTCAGTGTAACTTTATCTTTTTATTAGGGGGGGATGACTTTATTTTCGACAAAGTTACTCTGACCCCATTTATCTGCCGAACCCAAAGGTGCAGGGGTATGGGATTGCGCGTTAGCAAAGGAAAGAATATGTATGAGTGAGCCAGCATCGGGCATCGGGTTCTTCGAACGCTATCTGTCTATTTGGGTCGGGTCTTGCATCATCTGTGGTGTGACTATAGGCGCGATTTTTCCAAGTATTTTTCAGGCAATCGCGTCCGTTGAGTATGCCAATGTCAATTTGGTAGTAGCAGTTTTCATCTGGGTGATGATCTACCCAATGATGGTAAATGTAGACTTCGCCTCGCTAAAGGATATAGGCAAGAAGCCAAAGGGAGTTTGCATAACGCTGGTTGTGAACTGGCTTATCAAGCCATTTACTATGGCGGCCCTCGGAATCTTGTTCTTTGAACATATTTTTGCGGGAATGGTTGAGCCGGAGTCTGCGAAGGAGTACATCGCCGGGATGATCTTGCTTGGCGTTGCGCCATGTACGGCAATGGTGTTTGTGTGGAGCCAGCTAGTCAAAGGCGACGCGAACTACACACTAGTTCAAGTTTCGTTAAACGACATAATTATGATTTTCGCATTTGCGCCGATTACGGCCTTACTCCTAGGCGTGACCGATATCATAGTGCCTTGGGAAACTCTAACGATCTCGGTGATTCTGTATGTGTTATTTCCGCTTATCGTAGGGTATATCACACGTAGAAAGCTCGACGCGTCTGGGAGTCTTACGAAGATTTCTGAATTCACAGCCCAGGTCAAACCATTCTCAATCATGGGTTTGTTGGCTACCGTCATCTTGCTGTTCGGCTTTCAAGCCCAGACAATCTTAGACGAGCCCTTTGTCATAGTCTTGATTTCCGTGCCACTACTTATTCAGAGTTACGGTATTTTTGCGATTGCTTACGGGTGGGCTTATCTGTGGCGCGTTCCTTTTAGCATCGCAGCTCCTGCAGCCCTAATCGGGACATCCAATTTTTTCGAATTGGCCGTTGCTGTTGCCATCAGCCTATTCGGGCTAGATTCAGGTGCGGCATTGGCAACAGTGGTGGGGGTGTTAGTGGAGGTGCCGGTGATGCTGTCGTTAGTCGCCTTTGCCAAACGAACGAAACATCACTTTGAATCAAAGGGGTCAGAGTAATTTGAAATTAAGTTGAGGTTTTTAAGCGGCAATAGTCCGTAGTAGTAATAACGCGTTGAAATTTAGTATAAAAAAATAACAAAAAGGAAGGCGTAATGTTCGCACTTAGTCGTAGGAAACTTTTAAAGGCTGCCACACTCGCAAGTGGCGCTGCGGTCCTGCCATTAGCGCTTGGTAGTAATGGTGCTTTAGCACAAGAATCTACGTGGGCTGCTAAGAAAAAGAAAGTCCAAGTGCGTGGCTTGGATATGGCCTACTATGAGGTAGGCACTGGTGACCCTATCGTGTTCCTGCACGGCAATCCTACATCGTCTTATCTCTGGCGTAATATCATTCCGCATGTGCAGCAACTTGGCCGTTGCATTGCGCCCGATCTTATAGGTATGGGTGATTCGGACCCGCTGCCCAATAGTGCGGAAGGAGTCTATAAATTCAGTACGCACCGCGATTATGTATTCGAGATGCTAGAGGCTATAGGTGTGCGTGAGAGAGTCACACTAGTCATACACGACTGGGGTTCAGGAATCGGCCTAAGCTACGCGCAGCGCTTTCCAGAACGGGTAAGAGGCATTGCCTATATGGAAGCAATTCTAAATCCCTCTAGCCTGCCCGCTGTCCCGGAGCCTGAAAGT
Organism: uncultured Gammaproteobacteria bacterium; assembly: GCA_963977405.1. Lineage (GTDB taxonomy): Bacteria > Pseudomonadota > Gammaproteobacteria > Pseudomonadales > Pseudohongiellaceae > UBA5078. The sequence continues at coordinate 1,134 of CAXBOY010000153.1, read as the reverse complement.
GGCCTATTCAATATCTTCCGTTCCGCGCTGGGCGACGAGGCGGTACTGCAGAACAATATCTTCATTGAACAGATACTGATCGGAGGCTTAGGTTACTATCTTACAGAAGAGGACAAGGCCGAGTATCGCCGGCCCTATCTGCAGCCGGGTGAGGGTAGGCGTCCAACGCTGGAATGGCCACGCGAGCTTCCTAGAGGTGGTAATCCTGCAGACACAGTGCAGCTAGTGACGAGCTATTCGGATTGGTTTGCAGCGAGTGATGTGCCTAAGTTATTCGTTCGCGTCAATCCTGGCGCACTAATCTCTACGGGACCACTTCTGGATTTTGTTCGCGATTTTAAGAACCAGAAGGAGGTAAGTGTATTCGGTAGCCACTACGTGCAAGAGATTTCGCCAGATGCGATTGGCCGTGCCTTGTCCGAATGGATGAGCTCCGACGCCATTTAAAACTTAGCTCACTTACAGATATTTAAAACCAGGAGATAAACGATGCGCATGACTTTCAAAGCAATAACTGTATTGTTCTTTACCATGCTGGGACTCAGCTCTGTGCAGGCTCAGTCTGCGGCGTTCACACTTTCGATAGATGGTTTTGATGACGGCGACGATATCCCTGTGCGCTTCTCACAGGCTGCCGATGGCGCGCTGCCCGGCGGCGGTACCTCTCCCGCCATGCATTGGGAGAACGCACCGGCGGGCACGCAATCATTCGTGGTGAATATGATGGATCTCGATTTCGCTCCTAATCGCGGCACACGCACTCAGGTACATTGGGTGGTTTGGAACATTCCAGGAACTTCTACGGGTTTAGAAGAGAACCAACCACAGGGAGATATGCTACCCAATGGTGCAACTCAAATTAGTGCTACTGGACGCGTGTATCGTGGTCCTGGCGCGGGCGCCAGCGGCCCTAAACACCACTATCTGTTCGAGGTGTATGCGCTAGACACTACGTTGTCTGTTATGGCCTCGGAAGATCCTATTGCCACCCGTGAGGCAGTCCTCGCCGCAATGGAAGGGCACGTGCTGGGTAAGTCGGTTTACATGGGTATGTTCCGTCGGCCGCAATAGAGCATTTCCGCAAGCTTTCGCTGGCGTGTCTTGGAGGCAAGGAAGGCCATGGTTGTAATGTAA
>CAXBOY010000152.1:0-4856 GCA_963977405.1 uncultured Gammaproteobacteria bacterium | reverse complement strand
AACGCAGGGCGCTAGACAAGGAGTTCCAAGTGTTCGACATCTCATTCAAGAATATTAAGAGGCTTTCCATTCCCGTGATCATTACTGTCGCAAACGCTAGTGCCGCCGACGACTATCAATGGCTTGAGGAGGTCTTGGGTGAGCAACAGCTAGCGTGGGTAGAGGCGCAGAATAGCCGCTCGGTGGCGCATATCACTGCGTACCCGGGTTATCAGGAGCTGTATGAGAACACGCTGGAGATTCTTAACTCGGATGTGCGCATTCCCGATGTCAGCAAGCGCGGCGATTACTACTACAACTTCTGGCAAGACGCAGTGCATGTGCGCGGCATCATGCGTCGCACCACGCTGGAGGAGTACCGCAATGAGAGTCCGGCTTGGGAAACGGTCTTGGATCTGGATGCACTGGCAGCGAGTGAGGGGATGGCCTGGGTTTACAAGGGCGTAGATTGTTTGTTTCCGGATTACGAGCTTTGCCTCATCGACCTCTCCGTTGGCGGCGCGGACGCGGTGGTGACCCGCGAGTTCAACATGACTAGCAAAACCTTCGTTGAGGGCGGCTTTCACGTTCCTGAATCTAAATCTAGAACATCGTGGTTGGACAAGGACACGCTATTTGTCGGCACAGATTTCGGGGCCGGAAGCCTTACTGATTCTGGCTACCCACGTATCACGAAGATCTGGCATCGTGGCACGCCGCTAGCCGAAGCGCAAACTCTCTATGAAGGCAATGCCGCTTCTGTTTCCGTTACTGCCTATACGCTGCGTGACGGCGACAAAGCGCACTATGTGGTACAGGAAACTCCGTCGTTCTTCTCTACCCAGCGCTGGGCTTATCGTGATGGCCAGATGATCAGCCTCAACATACCTCTGGATGCCTCCTTACTCGGCATATTTCAAAACGACATCTTTATACAGCTCAAGAGCGACTGGCAAGGCATGTCCCAAGGCTCCATAATCCATGCGTCCTACGATGCATTGATTGGTGGTAGCGCAGAGTTCGCACTATTCATCGCCCCTGCCGAGCGTGCTTCGATAGATGCCATCAACTTCACAGGCTCTTCGATACTAGTCACATGGTTAGACAATGTGCGAAGTCGCGTCGAGCGCTATCGTCGTGTGGATGGTCAGTGGCAGGCAAGCCCTGTGGAGTTTCCAAGCAACGGGGCCATATCCGTATTCAACACAGATCGCGACAGTGAAGACTTCTTTGTGCGTTATCAAGACTTCCTCTCTCCCCCTACGGTGTATCGCGTTGATGGCAGCAACCTACAGAACGAACGCCTCAAGGGCTTGCCTGCGATGTTCGACGCCAGTGGCTACGTTGTTGAGCAGTTCGAATCCACGTCTACCGATGGCACGATGATCCCCTACTTTGTCGTGCGCGGTAAAGACATCGCGCTTGATGGCAGCAACCCAACACTAATGTATGGCTATGGCGGTTTCGAGATCTCCTATGGCCCCAACTACTCCGCGACTACAGGACGTAACTGGCTCGACCGAGGTGGCGTCTATGTTCTGGCCAATATCCGCGGTGGCGGCGAGTTCGGCCCTAAGTGGCACCAAGCTGCGCTTCTGCATAATCGCCACAAAGCCTTTGAGGACTTCGAGTCCGTAGCCGAAGATCTGATTGCGCGCGGCATCACCAGTTCACCTCATCTAGGAATGCAGGGCGGTAGCAATGGAGGATTGCTCGTGGGAGCGGTATTCACGCGCAGGCCAGAGCTATTCAACGCCGTAGTGTGCCAGGTGCCACTGCTGGACATGCAGCGCTACAACAAGTTGCTAGCGGGTGCGAGTTGGATGGCGGAATACGGCAACCCTGACATCGCCGAGGACTGGGAATATATTCAGACCTATTCGCCCTACCATAACGTGAAAGCGGATGTGGAATACCCGAGAGTGTTCTTCACCACCTCCACGCGGGATGATCGTGTGCATCCCGGCCATGCCAGAAAAATGGTGGCCAAGATGACCGACATGGGTCACGACGTGTTGTATTTCGAAAACACGGAGGGCGGACACGCCGGCTCCGCGAACAACGAACAACGAGCACGCGTTACTGCGTTGATGTATGCCTATTTGTGGGAAGAACTGCGTTGATCAAAGGGGTCAGAGTAATTTGAAAATACACAGATCAAATTACTCTGACCCCTTTGATCCTATTCATACCGTAAAGTCGCTGCCGGATTTCTGCGGATAATGCTCCACATTTTGGCTGAGATTGTGAGCCCGCCTAAGCACAGCACCAAAAGTGCACCTTGGACAAAATAGCTAAGCTGGGCATCGATGGGCTCTGCGAAATCGGCTAGCCAGAGATTGACTAGTATGAATCCAACTGGCCATGCTATTAAGTTGGCGATTAACACTAGCGCGCCATACTCGCGAAGGAGGAGCTTGAAGATATCGCCACTAGAGGCTCCGAACACTCTGCGGATGCCCATCTCTCTTGCATTCTGGTTTGCGGAAAAAGTGGCGTGGCCGTACAAACCTAGGCAGGCGATCAGCATGGAGATGAAGGTGAAGTCGAACAACTGAGAGGCAAATTCAACTTCGTCATCAATCAAGCCTTCCACTCTGTCGCGCAGCATCGTGTACTCAAAAACGTTGTCCGGATAGATGCGCTCCCACGCGGCTTTAAGCTTCACGAGGCCGGTCGACATACTCTGTGGAGCTACACTTACTAGCAAACCCCAAGCTGGCTCTGTATTGTAATGAAAGGCAAGAGGCTGCACGGCATGTTGCGGCCCTCGAAATAGGGCATCCGCTACTACCCCAACTACTCGGTAATCTTGGCCATTACCGTGCCGCAGTATTTTACCAATCGGTGAGTCAGCCCAGCCGAAGCTGCGCACCGCTGCTTGGTTGAGAATAACGGGTTTAAGTGCGGCGCTACTCATTGTGACGTCAAATCCCTGGCCTTCGATTAAATCGAGCTTTAGCGTCTGAATATACTTTTCATCGATGCCAACAGAGTCAATTAAAACCTCCACACCGCTTTGCCCACCCTCCTGAGGAGTATACCCAGACTTTCCCCACAACCCACCGGGAAGGAAGTCGCTGTTGGTAAATGAGCTAAACTCCGGAATGGACTCGAGCTCATTCGCCAAGGTCGCGTAGCTACTGAGCAAGGATTGCTCCGGAAAATCGATATACAGCAGGTCATTCGCATCGAACCCAAGGGATCTGTTCTGTAGAAATCCAATCTGGGCATTGATCACTAGCAGGGCAATTATGACCATGGTTGAGATCGCGATCTGAATCGTTACAAGCGCTCGGCGCACCACTATGCCTGTTTTACTTTTCGCAAAACTCCCTTTCAGCCCCCCAATGCCCTTCTGGGAACTTAATACCAAAGCTGGGTATATCCCTGCAACTAGGGCAATGCTGACTAGCGCTGCAAGGAACACAAACACGCGGGTGACACTCGCGAAAAGGTAGGCCAATTGATTTTCAATGGCCGGTATCGCGGTCCACGGGGAAATTAGCTCTATCGAGATCAGACCGAGAACTGCTGCGGCACTCAGCATAATGAATGACTCGATAAGAAACTGACTGATCAACTGCAGACGGGAGGCACCTACTGTTTTACGAATGCCTATTTCCTTCGATCTTGTGACCGCTTTAGCCGTGGAGAGATTCACGAAATTACAGACGGCAATTACTATCAGCAGCACCGCCACACCGCTTAGCACCAGCATCTTGCGATAGTCCGCTTTGTTTGCATTTACCTCAGCCAACACTTCCTGCGAGTAAAGATGAACTTCCTCCAATGGCTGCATACGCACAGTGATATAACCTGACTCCTCGCGTTCTTGCATTAGCTTCTTAAGCTTTTGCTCAACCAACTCAGGATTGCTGCCTGGATACAGCTTTATGTACGACTGCATTGATATGGAGCGCCATGACTCATTTCTCTCGACGACCGTCGCTGACCACGAGGGATCGGGATGCAGGGAGAAAATGAGATCGGATTGAATATGGGAGTTTGCGGGCATGTCTGCTATCACGCCAACCACACGCATATCACGCGAATTGAACAGGTTTATAACCTTTCCTATAGGGTCTTGCTCTCCGAATAGTTGATTCGCCAATGTCTTCGAAATAACGACCGTGTTGGGCTCATTTAGCCCCTCGCCACTAACACCAGCGAGCAGGGGAAAATCAAACATGCTGAAAAACTCAGGATCTGCTATCAGCGCCTGATCTAAGTAATGCAGCGTATCGTTCACTCGCACCGCCACTGACAATGAAAACTGAAACCTCGTGGCTAATTCTACTTCCGGGATTTCGCTTCTTATTGCCGGTACCAGGGCGTTAGTCACCATCCCTGCAGGATTACTGTTTACCTGGCTAGTATCGATTGTGAGCAATCGATAGATTTGATCTGAATCTTTGTGAAAGCTAGCGAAGGAAGAGTGATAACTGACGTATATGAATATGATCAAGGAGCAAGTGATCGCGACCGTAAGGCCCAGAAGGCTGATCACACTGAAGGCCTTATCCGCTCGAACTTGGCGCCAGTATTGAGATATGAAGCTCATAATAATCCCTGTCCTCTGCTTATTCTGAGTCAGGACTAATCTGGACCACTTCAGATCAATCGAGAATCGCTGTGTACGATCAAGAGCACCTCAACTAAAAGGTGTATCCATCATAGGTTGCAAATCCCGAACCAATGCTTATTTCTATTATAATCAATGCCTTACTAATAAATAAAATATTCGAAACAGCGCTATTGTGCCGAACTGAAACACTTCTCCGTTCCAAAACGGCACAGCCACCTTGAAACAACGGGGTTGAATCAAAGGGGTCAGAGTAATTTGATCGGTGTACTTTCAAACTACTCTGACCCCT
>CAXBOY010000151.1:0-4856 GCA_963977405.1 uncultured Gammaproteobacteria bacterium | reverse complement strand
AAAGGGGCGGCTCTTATGAATGGGAGACCCATGGATCACGATATCGTTGTAACTTATAAAATAACTGCCGCCAGCGCCGGCCACAAAATCGTTCGTGTAATACAATCCGTCTTCTGAGAAAAGCACACCGTTTTTGCCACTCCTCCATACACTTGTATCGATATATCCCAGTACCGGGGTATCGCTTGGCAGGCCCGCTTTCTCTAAAAAGCGAATGACCTTCCACTGTGGAAGATCTTCGGTATAGAGCCCCTCAAGTTGGGCGTAACGTTGAAGGATCGATCTCATCGACCCGTGCTCGAGAGGTGCAATTGGGGCGTGCGAATCGGCAACCGCCAAAGCAATAGTCTCGTCCTCATCTGAAAACCCCGAGTCGTTCGATGGCGCTGTTGCAATAGTGACAGGCATTACTGGACGCTCGGCCACTGCGGTCGGTACTAGACTCTCCTGCCCTGCTACGACACGATTCGCGGGCGCTTCAATGGAGTTGTCGCCGCGCGCAACTGCGATGCCTAGGTCCGTCTTGTTGATGATGGCATAGAGGCTATCGAGCTCTTGCGCACTAGGTTGCGCAGTGTTGCTGCCTAGCAATCGAAAAGCGGTGTCTTGTGCCTCCATCAACTCAGCGTCGGTAATGACGCCTTGACTATGGGCGCGCTCGAGCATACCAATCATCTGGGAGAGGGATACCCGCATATTATTGGGAAGCGATATTAGGGTGTCTTGAATCAGAGAATCTTCGATCTGCTCGTCTGGGGAGCGCGACTGCTGGCTGCATAGCTTTTGCTGTGACGCATAGCGCAAGGCCTCGTAGTCGCCCTTCAGGAAGGCATACTCGGATGCCTCTACGCCGTCACCGCCCTCCAGAGCAAACAGTGTGGGCAGCAGTAACAAACCAACGCCTGCTTGCCAGTTGTCGCCACGGCGCGTTCTGCGTAGCTGCTGGTAGAGTGCATCGGTGCGCAACTCAACACTCTCCATCTCGGTGGCGATCTGGGCACAGCTATAGGGCTCATACTTCAAGTTAGAGACGTATGCGGCATCGATTCTGTCGGGGTGTGAGGCGCAACCGAGCAGCGCAGAGGCTGTTAAAGCCAAGGCAAGACCCTTGCCGCGGGCAGCAGTGTTTTGTAGATCTATCACTTATCGATCCCTTCCGTGCATTGAAGTATTGCGTGCAAAGCATTAGTGAAATTATAGCCCGTTACCGTCTTTACAGGGTATCGGCCGAATTGCTAATAATTTTACTCACGAATTACTACTCGAGGGGGCGAGCGCAGAGCTGCCAATCGATGTCTAGACAGCGGATTCAATGTTCAGCCAGGCCGTGTGAATCAGTTGTGCATAGTGCTGGGCGCTGTTGGCAGACTCAATCTGGTCGCGGCGGATTTCTAACATCACGTGGGGCAAGCCTCGGCTCGTCGCATGGTAGGGAAGCGAGTAGTCGACATCGTCTTCTATCGAGTAGGGCTCATTATCGCCAACGAGTCCGGGCGTCACTTTACTTAGCTGAGGCAATAAGGCATCGGCCAGTCGTGGGTCGTCTCCGTAACACACCCCGATGCTCCACGGGCGCGCCTTGCCTTGCAACGAGGGGCTGAAACTGTGTATCGAAAGCATAGCCATATTCTCGTCTTTGCGTGCTTCGAGAAACTCAGTAATCGCGGCGTGATAGGGATCGAAGACAGCGCTAATACGGCTAGCGATATGTTCATCGCTCAAGTCCTCATTGGCTGGTATCCGGACTCCGTCGCTCTCCTGCAGTATGGACTCAGCGCTTGTAGCCGCGCGGTTGCAGTCGATCACGAGACGGGAGTAGTTGGACAGCAGCAAGGGGGCATCCATTAGCTTGGAGAGTTGCCGTGCAACATCCGCAGTGCCTGCATCCCAGGCGATGTGGCTAGCGAGAATCTCTTCGCTTAGCCCTAGCTGCTGCAGGCAACGGGGCACACGGTTAGAGGCGTGGTCCGCAATCAACAAGAGCGTGTTGCGCCCCTTGGCATTGATGAGCTCAAACGCTGCGGGTTCATCATTCTCTAGCAATATAGGTGCGGCTCTACTAACTGCGCTATTAAACGATTTCATCCGCAATTACCTTAAAGCTCTTCAATTGATTCTCGCCAAAGGTGTTGCTGATAGCGACGTCTGCCGCGTCGCGCCCCTGTGCGATTAACACCCTGCCTATGCGGCGCTCGTTGTTGCGAGGGTCGAATATATACCACTGTCCGTCCAAGTAGGCTTCAAACCAAGCCGCAAAATCCATGGTGCCATAGGGTGGTGGGATGCCAATGTCGCTCAGGTAGCCGGTGCAATAGCGCGCGGGGATGTTCATGCAGCGACAGAACGCGACCGCTAAATGGGTATAGTCGCGGCATACGCCTTTGCCCTCTTTGAAGGCTTCGGCGGCCGTCTTGGTAGAGCGGGAATAGGCATAGCCAAACTCGATATGATTGTGAACAAAGTCGCAGATAGCCTGCACCCGTGCCCAGCCTAGCGGCGTGTTGCCAAACAGATTCCACGCGGTGCTCGAGAGTATGTCTGTCTCGCAGTAGCGGCTGCCTAACAGATACTGAAGCGTTTCCTCTGGTAGGTCTTCCACATTGTGTTGGTGGGCAAACAGACTCTCTGGGTCTGGCAGGCCGTTGTCATTAATTATCGCGATGGTGGAGATGGTGGTCTCTCCAGCAGGTGCTGTGATACGACTGATCCAGTTTCCCATCGCATCTCGGTAGCCCCGAATCAATACCGATGGCTTGGCAATAATATGATCGGGTTGGTGAAGATCCGATGCACGGGAATAGTGGACATTGAGCGCGAGTATCATGGGAGTGGGGTTCGGGCAGGAGTAAGTTAGCTCGTATCCTATTCGCATTTGCATATTAGTTTCTCTTTTTGAGGAGTGGCCATGTGCACAATAATTTTTGCCACAGGTCTAGGATTCTCTGACAGCAGTATGCGCCAGTAGTAAGTCAAATTGGGGGAGTAAGTAAATTACTTCTCGGTAGCGAGCGATTAGAAGCGTAAAGAGCACTTTTATAAGTGTGTTTGCGTACAGACCAGAATCGCCTAAAGCCTCACTATGAAATCTAAATAGGCTGTCTTATTAGGATGAATGACATGTTAGAAACGATTGCAGTAGTTTTATTGATTCTCTGGGTGCTGGGTCTGGTGACATCTTCCAGCATAGGCGGGTTCATTCACATTCTCTTGGTCATTGCCGTGATAGTAGTATTAATTCGAGTTATTCAGGGCAGAAGACTCTAAATTGTTGAGGGCATCCGCATGTCGCGCATGCCCTCAACACAATCTAGCGCAAAGTAATGTTGTCACCGTATACATTCACAGCAGCGCCAGGGCTGATATTCATCGGGTCTTGCACGGTGATAGTTTGCTGCCCGCCATCATCCATCTCCACTACGATGTTGTATGAGGTAGACGTATTACGATTCTGCTCTATGTTATTGCCGAGCAATGCCCCGCCAATTACACCTGCAGCGGTCGCTACCTTCTTGCCGTTACCGCCGCCAACTTGATTGCCTGCCACGCCGCCTACAACTGCGCCGATCACCGCACCAGTACCGGTTGAGGTACCTTGCTGCGAGATTGGTGTTACAGAGCGGACCACTCCACAGGAGCTGCAAGACTCAATCACTGTAGTAGAAACCGGCCCAGGGGCCGAAGTTGAGGCTGCTTCTGGCGGAGAACAGGCTGTGATGCCTGCGAACAAAATTGAGACACTTACTGCACGAAGAACGAATATTGTTTTCATATTTCCCTACTCTGACTGATTACCAGCTCTGCCGACATGACAAGGGTGGAACAGCCATCCGATTAATTCATCAGTAACTGTTGAAGCATTGTAAATCAACAGGATCCATATGCTCGGTGCGCCACCGCACGGAACGATTCTACAATACTGCTATTTTCATCAAATGAAGTGAACTGATGCACATTTTGTGTACTAGGCGCTTCTTCGAATCACCCACTAAGAGAACGGAACTATGAAAATAACTAAACTTCTAAGAACTCCCGCTGCCTATTCGATTATCGCTTCTATGCTGTTTGTTAGTGTTCAGGCGCCCGCAATGGCAGATGTTGTCGCTACCAAAGAGCTGACGATGCAAGCGCAGCTGCAAGTTCAGCGCAACGATGTACGTGACCTGATTGCTCGCGAGGATGTTCGTGCGGGGCTTCTTGGTTACGGTGTGAATCCTGCCGACATCGACAAACGTATCGATAATCTGACTACGAGCGAATTGCTGCAGATTCAGAATCAGCTGGGTGCTCTTCCTGCCGGCGCTGATGGTGTGCTTGGCGTAGTGCTGACGCTGATCTTGATCTTCGTACTGCTCGACGTGCTCGGCGCGACAGACGTGTTCCCGCGCATCTAAAGGATAAGCACAAGATGAGACTCAAACTGCTTCTATTTGTGGCGTTTGCATTGCTTCTGAGTGCCTGCCTTTCCGCTCCACAGTCTGCTGCCTTGGTGCAGCAGGCTGACTCTAAGTTACCCAATCCGCAGGTCTTAGAATCACTCCCATTTTTTTCGCAATCCGCCTATCAATGCGGGCCTGCAGCACTTGCGACAATGTTGGTTTACAGTGAGGTAAAGGTTAGCCCAGAGGATCTCGTACCTTTGGTTTATGTGCCTGCGCGTAAGGGTTCATTCCAGTTTGAGATGGTGGCTGCAACGCGCAGCTATGAGCGACTTGCCTATCATCTTGAGCCTAGCCTCAATGCAGTGTTCGAAGAGATCAAGGCAGGCCATCCTGTTCTGGTTCTTCAAAACCTCGGTTTATCTTGGTATCCACGCTGGCACTTTGCAGTTGTAAAAGGCTTCGATCTTAGCCGAGAGA
>CAXBOY010000150.1:0-4856 GCA_963977405.1 uncultured Gammaproteobacteria bacterium | reverse complement strand
GTGTGTGCCACTCGGTCGGCGTAGTGCCGTGCTAGGGTCGCGGTGCCGGATAGTGTTTGCAGATAATTGAGTGCGCAGCGCTCTGCGGTTAAAAGAGCGCGGGCATTGCCGGAGACCTTCAAGATGGCTTGGTCTGTGTTTGCCTGTTGGCCTTCCTTCACTACCTCCTCAATCTGTAACGAGGGGTCTACTTTTTTGAACACTTCCAATGCCCAAGGCAGGCCACAGACTATCGCTTTCTCTCGGCAATAGATTGTAGCTTGAGCGAGCGTGTCCGCTGCTATTAACTGCGCACTGATGTCGCCAGTACCGATGTCCTCTCGCAGTGCGAGTTCGACGTGGCTGCAGAGATCGTTTGGAATTGAAACGCTTGGAGTCATGCTTGTGGCTTACCTGTGTTCTCTAGGGGATATAGCGTAGCGTTAGCGAGTCGCCACGTTGTGTGAATTCAATATGTTGCAAAGCACTCATGCCAAGTAAAACAGTGTTGCCCTGCATTACTGGGTTGATGCTGGCGCGCACCTCGCGCAAAACAATTGCGCCAATCTCCAATGCATCGACGAGAGCGGAGTAGACGACAACCTCTCCGTTCGCAGTCATCGCGCGAGTCGGATAGCCGCGCTCGAGCATTGCCTCTCGAGCTAACTGCTCGGACATTACCACATCGGTTGCCCCCGTATCGAGAAGGAAGTTGGCGGGTGCGCCGTTGATGTGACCGGACACGATATAGTGGCCCTGAGGATTTCTCAGCAACTCCACGGAGACGCTGCCATCGCTACCTGTCTGGCTGATAGGGTTGCGGTTGGGGTTATCGCGATCACTGAGGACTGAGTCGAAGAAAAGGGTCAGTACGCCCAGTCCGAAGGCAAGGCTGATGAATAGCATCAGTAAGCCTGTGCGCCGGGTGGAATTAGTCTGTTCGGGTCCGCTCATCTGCCTTGTACCACTTTAGATTGACGGAGAAATTATCGCCCATAGAACCTGCGATTGATAGGCGAGGGCATGCCCATGGATTGATTACGCGCAGCCGGATAGAATGGCTCACTTGGCGGTTTAAAGCCCCGCAATTGGAAAGAGCCCTAGAGATAGAGGCGAGGAGGAGAGAGTGATTGTCGACAAGCGTCTAAGCTATGCGCGTCAAGTGCCCTCGCCCAATTGTAGTGACCGTTCTCAAGGCGCCGCCGTAGATTTGCTGGTCATTCACAATATTTCTCTGCCACCAGGCCGCTACGGTCAAGGTCATATCGAGGCACTTTTTCAGAATCAATTAGAGATAGCGGCAGACCCCTATTTTGAAGAGATCGCGCACCTTCAGGTGTCCGCACATCTGCTAATTGACCGTAAGGGCGAGGTCACGCAGTTCGTTCCCTTCGATAAGAAGGCGTGGCACGCTGGTCAATCTCTGTTCTGTGGTCGCGATAATTGTAACGATTTCTCGATCGGGATCGAACTAGAGGGAACCGATGCCGAGGCCTTCACCCACGAGCAATACGAGCGGCTGATTCAGGTTAGCCGTGAACTCATGGCACAATACCCCCTGATTACGCACGAGCGAATTGTAGGGCATAGTGACATAGCGCCAGGGCGTAAAACCGACCCAGGTCCCTTTTTCGATTGGGCGCGATTCCGCGCGGCCTGCGCATAATTCAGGACGAATACTATGAAGTTCCTCGTAATTCTCGTTGCGCTGTTGATTAACCATTACTGGGCCAGAGACCGAGTGCTGCCTGGCGACGCATGGTTCGGGCGCCTGCAAAGCTTCCTGCATGGGATCTCGCAACGTTTCGAGAGCGAGAACCTGCCTCAGTGGCGGACAGTACTGCTGTTGTTGCTGCCATCCGGCACCTTGTTGGTACTACTATGGCTAGTAGAAGGAGTGTGGTTTGGCCTGATCAGCTTCTGTGTCCATGTCGCACTTCTGTTAATTCTGTTCGACCCCGTGCATCTGCGAACCTGGACTTCGCGCTATTTGAACCTATGGCGGGCTGAGGACTTCGAAGGCGCCTATCTTTGCTTGCAGGCGCGCTTTCCAAGGCTAAGGCTTGAAAATAGTGACGATCAGGAGGCGGTACATGGTCAATGCACCCGTTTCCTACTCGCCACAAGTTTTGAGAGACTATTTGCCGTGCTTTTTTGGTATCTTGTGTTGGGTCCAGCGGGAGCGCTCGTGTACTTCGTTCTGCTGCAGATGCGCAGGGCGCGGGATATGAACGATTCTTTAGACTTTGAGCAGCCGTGGCTCAGCCGCCTGGAATTTGTCTTGGAATGGGTGCCTGCCCGTCTGCTAGGATTGACCTTTGCCCTTGCGGGGCAATTTGAGGCTACCTTCAAGCGTCTGCGGCATTACGCTCTAGATGCTAATAGTTCTGCCATAGAGGTGGTTTTGGTTTGCGCTAATGCCGCGATAGGCAGAACGCAGAGTGCTTTACTGATCCATGACTCAGAGGATGAGGATTCGGTTAATACGCTTGTAATCGATATAGAGCGCGAGGGAAAGCCGCTTACAACGCAGCAATATGCCCAGCAGATCGAAGATGTGCTTAATTTGCTCGATCGCAGTCAGATTATCTGGGTCAGCGCACTCGCGCTCCTTGCTGTCTATGGCATAGGAGGGTAATGCGGGTTTTGTAGTTTAACTACATAACGCTACAAGCTTATTGAAAAATCGTGGTGTATCGGGGTAAAATTCGGCCACGGTGTAAATAATTTACAAGGCAGTGCGCTCTATCGCGCGCTGTCACATTAATAAAATCCCCACAAGGGAAAGAATTAGCGAGAGTCTTAGCCTATGAGTCAGTTAAAAGAAGATCTTAACCCCACAGAAACCAGAGAATGGCTCGACGCACTCGGCTCGATAATCGATCAAGAAGGCTTGGAGCGCGCACATTTCATTTTGGGCAGACTCGCTGAGGAGGCTACCCGTAATACGCAGTCGCTTCCCTATTCCGTTGTCACAACCCCTTACCGCAACTCCATTTCGACCCTCGAAGAAGATAAAATGCCTGGCGACATGTTCATGGAACGCCAGATTCGCGGCATTATCCGCTGGAACGCCTTGGCCATGGTTATGCGCGCTGGTAAGAAGCCAGGCGCCGAGCTAGGTGGGCATATTTCCACTTTCTCGTCTGCGGCAACACTCTACGATGTGGGTTTTAACTATTTTTTCCGCGGCGCTAGCGAAGAGCACGGCGGGGATTTGATTTATTTCCAAGGCCATTCGTCGCCTGGCATTTACTCACGCTCTTTCGTCGAAGGTCGTCTTAGCGCAGAGCAGCTCGATAATTTCCGTCAGGAAGTCGACGGCAAGGGCTTGTCCTCATACCCACACCCTTGGTTGATGCCAGACTATTGGCAGTTCCCAACGGTATCTATGGGCCTCGGTCCTATCGCCGCGATCTACCAAGCTCACGTTATGAAGTACCTGACTAGCCGTGGCTTGATGGACAATAGCGACCGCAAAGTTTGGGCCTTCCTAGGGGACGGCGAGACGGACGAGCCAGAATCACTAGGCGCGATCGGAAAAGCTGGCCGTGAGAAGCTCGACAACCTGATCTTCGTGATCAACTGTAACCTACAGCGCCTAGACGGCCCTGTTCGTGGTAACGGCAAAGTAATTCAAGAACTGGAAGGAATCTTCCGCGGCGCGGGTTGGAACGTCATTAAGGTAGTGTGGGGGCGTCATTGGGATGCCTTGTTAGCCGCAGACAAAGATGGGCTATTGCAGCAGCGTATGGACGAAGTGGTCGATGGTGAATACATCAACTATTGGGACCGCGGTGGTGCCTACACTCGTGAGCATTTCTTCGGCAAGAGCCCTGAGTTGCTCAAGATGGTAGAGCATCTCTCAGATGATGACATCATGAAGCTCAACCGTGGCGGCCATGACCCATTCAAGGTCTACGCAGCCTACTCGCAAGCAACACAGGCAAATGGCAAGCCTACGGTGATTCTGGCTAAGACAGTTAAGGGCTACGCATTCGGTGCAAGCGCCGAGGCGCAGAACGTCACTCACTCCGTTAAAAAACTCGATATCGAAGGCCTGAAGACCTTCCGTGATCGCTTCAATATTCCTATCCCTGACGACCAGTTGGACTCGGTGCCTTATTACCGTCCAGCCGAAGACAGCTTGGAGATGAATTATCTGCGCAAGAAGCGTGCTGCGCTGGGCGGACCCGTGCCGTCGCGCCGCAAAGATTCAAAACCACTCAAAGTGCCAGGCCTCGACGCCTTTGCTGCTCAGCTGCAGAGCACCAAAGATCGTGAAATATCCACGACTATGGCCTTCGTGCGTATGTTGACCACGCTTTGCAAAGATAAAGAGATTGGGCAGCGTATCGTGCCTATCGTGCCAGACGAGGCACGTACCTTCGGTATGGAAGGTATGTTCCGTCAGATTGGTATTTACTCATCTGCGGGGCAGCTCTACGAGCCAGTCGACTCTAAACAAGTCATGTACTACCGCGAAGACAAGAAAGGCCAGATGCTGGAAGAGGGCATCACAGAGGCGGGCGCATTCTCAGCGTGGCTGGCCGCGGCGACCTCTTATAGCGTCAATGACTACCCATTGGTGCCGTTCTATATTTACTACTCCATGTTTGGCTTCCAGCGTATCGGAGACTTGGCTTGGGCGGCGGGTGACTCACAGGCGCGTGGTTTCCTAATTGGCGCTACCGCTGGCCGTACTACGCTCAACGGTGAAGGCTTGCAGCATCAGGATGGCCACAGCCATCTGCTCGCATCCACCATCCCGAACTGTGTGAGCTATGACGCGACCTATTCCTATGAGCTCGCTGTCATCATCCAAGATGGTATGCGCCGCATGTATGAAGAGTGCGAGTCGGTTTATTACTACATCA
>CAXBOY010000149.1:0-4909 GCA_963977405.1 uncultured Gammaproteobacteria bacterium | reverse complement strand
CGCGTCCGACCGCCATGGATGGCGGGAGTGTCGAGAATGCAGGAGCAATTCATCGGCCGGGCGGCTCATGGTCCCGCATCAAAGCACCCTACCGTGCAGCGCGCTCCAACCTCAAAGCTAGACTTCGAATCCAAAAGATTAGCGCTCCAACCACCAATCTAGCACTCCAAACTTAGCACCAACTTATTCAAAGCCACTTCTTCCAGCGGAAGTACGCGGCTAGGCTTACGCCTATTGTGATCATGGCTCCCATCGCGATTGGGTAGCCCCAGCGCATGGTGAGCTCTGGCATGTTTTGGAAGTTCATTCCGTACACCCCTGCGATAAACGTCAGTGGCATGAAGATAGACGCAAATATCGTTAATACCTTCATGATCTCGTTCATATGATTGCTCACACTCGAGATGTACAGGTCTAGCATTCCCGCGAGCAAGTCTCGGATCGTATCGATGCTATCCATAATATGAATTGTATGGTCATAGACGTCCCGCACGAATACTTGTGTGTCACGTGACACCAGTTCGCTTTCGTCTCGGCTCAAGCTTACGAGCACCTCACGCAGTGGCCACACTACCTTGCGTAATAATAACATCTCTCGTTTGTAGTGATGAATCTTGGCTAGCGTAGCGGGGTTAGGTTTGTTAAGTAACTCCTCTTCCAGCAACTCTACGTTATCGCCGAATTTCTCCAGCAGTACGAAGTAATTGTCTACGAGGGTGTCGATCAACGCATAAGCGAGATAGTCGGCACGCAGCGCGCGCAGGCGTCGGCCGGAGTTGAGTCGATTGCGAACCCCTTGAAACAGCTCGTTGCTACCCTCTTGAAAGGAGATTAAGAATCCATCACCTAGCACGAGGCTGATTTGTTCAATGCGTGCTTCGTTCGCTTCCGCATCGAATTCCAGAGTCTTCACGACGATGTAGAGGTAATGCTCGTGAATTTCGAGTTTGGGACGTTGGTCGGTGTTGAGAATGTCTTCCATCACCAGAGGGTGCAGTTGAAACTTTTCACCTAGAGCCTGCACCACTGTTGCGTCGTGTACACCTTGAACTTGACACCAAAGTACTTGGTCGGGATCGGTGTTGAGATCCAGGTCGCCGACGTGCTGTAGAGTTTGTTCGGAATAGGTTTCTTGGTTGTAGCGCGTGAGTGTCAGCGAAGTATTCTCAGAATACTGTTCGCCCACGTGAACGAGGGTGCCCGGTGGTTGGCCAACTTTACGGCCGCGTTTTCTAATTAGAGTCTTATTTTTGCTGCGTTTTGGCATTCTCGCCTCGGTGTTAGATATGCCCGATTATAGTAGCATGACTGCCTCTTTAGGCGTTTTTGAAGCTTGCTCTAGTGGTAAACAGGGGCAGAAGCGGCGAATCTTTCCATGCTAGAATTCCCGACGCCGGATTGGGGTGCTCTAGAGGAAAGCCTGCACATGCTGTTAATGATTGATAATTATGACTCGTTTACCTACAACATCGTCCAATATTTGGGCGAACTGGGTGCGGATGTGCGGGTCTACCGTAACGATGCTATCACCATCGAAGAGATCGAGCGCTTAGCTCCCGAGAAAATCGTGATCTCCCCTGGGCCCTGCACTCCAAACGAGGCGGGTATTTCGGTCGAAACTATTCATCATTTTGGCGGCAAAATTCCAATTCTAGGCATCTGTCTAGGGCATCAGAGTATCGGGCAGGCATTTGGCGGTAAGATCGTGCGCGCCAATAAGGTCATGCACGGCAAGCTATCCGAGATGCATCACTACGGTAAAGGGGTGTTCGCGGGGCTTAGTAATCCTTTCACGGCCACTCGTTATCATTCCCTCGTAATCGAGAAAGATACTCTCCCCGAGTGCTTGGAGATTACGGCGTGGACCGAGCAAGCCGACGGCAGGGTAGACGAGATTATGGGGGTACGGCATCGCACACTGCCAATCGAGGGTGTGCAATTTCACCCCGAGTCGATTCTGAGTGAGCACGGTCATCAACTATTGAAAAACTTCCTCGACGTAGGAAGAGTGTAAAGAGCATAAGCCATGGATATTAAAGCGGCGATTCGCCACCTAGCACAGCGTCAAGATCTAAGCGAAGAACAAATGACGCAGCTGATGCGCGGCATCATGACGGGTGAAATGACGGACGCACAGATCGCCGCCTTCCTAGTAACCCTGCAGCTGAAGGGTATCTGTGCGGCCGAGTTCTTAGGAGCAACGAAGGTGATGCGTGAGCTGGTGACTCGCGTTGATGTAGTCGATAACGGTCATTTGGTCGATACCTGTGGCACTGGTGGCACGGGAACAGACACATTCAATATCTCTACCGCTGCAGCCATGGTGGCGGCCTGTGCGGGTGCCAAGGTGGCCAAGCATGGTAATCGCGGCTCTACTAGCAAGAGTGGCAGTGCAGACTTGTTAGAGGCGGCGGGCGTGAAGCTAACACTTAGCCCCGCCCAAGTTGCCGATTGTATAGATAAGGTTGGCGTTGGTTTCATGTTCGCCCCTGGCCACCACAGTGCCATGAGGCATGTGATAGGTCCGCGTAAGCAGATCGGTATGCGCACCATTTTCAATCTACTCGGCCCTCTAACCAACCCGGCCTCGGCGCCTAATCAATTACTCGGGGTTAACGATGCCCAGTGGATCGATGTGATGCTAGACGTGTTGTCGAGCCTAGGAAGTAAGCATGTACTAATCGTGGCGGCAGAGGACGGCCTTGATGAGATCAGCATCAGTGCGGCGACCCGAGTAGGCGAGCTGCGTAATGGGCTGATAAGTCACTACAGTATCACCCCCGAGGAATTTGGTATGCGCCGCCGCGATGGCTTCGCAAACCTGCAGATCGAAGACGCTCAGCAAAGCCTAGACTTAGTGCGCAAAGCCCTGAGTTATGCGGACGAAGATGCCGGCGATATCGTGGCGCTGAATGCCGGTGCGGCAATCTATGCAGCGAATATCGAAGACAGCATCGCGGCAGGGGTGCGGCGTGCACAGCAAATTATGAACAGTGGCGAAGCGTTGCGAAAACTCGAGCAATTGGCCGCCCACACTAGTCGCTTCGAGGACTAAATTTAAGCCTATGAACACCGCCACAATTTTGCAGAAGATCATCGCTCAGAAGCATCTTGAGATAGGGCGAGACAGCGCTATCACGAGCTTGGGTGCTTTAGAGCAGAGAGCTAAAGACAATAATGATCGAAGAGATTTTATCGGTGCTCTGCGCTCACGTATCCAAGCGCGCAAGCCCGCGATAATAGCGGAAATAAAGAAGGCATCGCCAAGTAAGGGGCTTATCCGCGAAGATTTCTACCCTGCCTTGATTGCCTCTCAATATGAAACCGCTGGCGCAACCTGCCTTTCGGTGCTCACCGATCGCGAGTTTTTCCAGGGGGGCATTGAGTACTTACAACAGGCTCGAGCCGCGACCTTGCTACCAGTCATTCGCAAAGATTTTATCATCGACCCCTACCAGGTGGCTGAGGCTAAAGCGATTGGAGCGGATTGTATTTTGCTAATTGTGTCTGCCTTGGCGCCTGCTCAACTAAAGGAGCTGTCGACTTATGCGCGGCAGATGCGCCTCGATGTCTTGGTCGAGGTGCACGATGAGGCGGAGCTCGACATCGCGCTGGAGGCGGGCTTCGACCTGATCGGCGTAAATAATCGTAACTTACACACCTTTGAAACAGACCTTGGCGTAAGCTATAGGCTTGCGCAGCGTTTGCCCGAGGGCGTTTTACTGGTGACCGAGAGCGGCATACACGATGCGCAAGATGTGCAGGCGATGCTCGCCAAGGGAATCTACGGCTTCCTGATCGGCGAGACTTTCATGCGCGCCCCTAACCCTGGCTTGAAACTACAAGAGTTGTTCGCGTGATATGGCAAAACTTCCCGATGTTGAAGAAGGTTTGGTAGGCTCTGTGCCTCCTCCAATCCCCCCTAAGCGCCATGGAATTCCGCGACTTATCGCCGCGGCGCGCTACTCCTTTGCGGGATTGCGATCGGCATTCTCTAGCGAGGAGGCATTTCGTCTAGAGGTACTGTGCCTAATCATCCTGACGCCGCTAGCACTATATTTCGGTCAAACACCAGTTGAGCGGGTTCTGCTTATTGGCAGCGTCCTATTGCTGATGATTATCGAATTACTCAACACCGCCGTTGAGGCTGTCGTGGACAGAGTCGGTAGCGAATACCATGAGCTATCACGCCAAGCTAAGGATATCGGATCTGCCGCTGTCTTTCTTGGCATGATGATGGTCGCGATGGTATGGGGCCTAATTTTGCTCTGAATTACTTTTTTCGCACCGAAATGAGTAAACCTCTCCTCTAAAGCGCCGATAACAGATAAGTGATCGCTAAATGCGAAAAACTCATCCGTTGCGTCGGTGCCCAATGTTCTTATCCAGTATTCCAGCCTTGTTTGCCCTTGTCGCCTTAATGGTCGGCTCGCTGGTGCTTGTTCATTTGGTTCAGGAGCGTCAGGAGCGCAACGTCATTCGCCTCTATCGCTTGGCTGCACTGGATAGGCGCTGTGCCTCGATAAAGAGCGTCATTACGAATCTTAAGGAAGTCGATGACAATCCCGAGGTAGGCCGTGTACTAGGCCAAGCTCTCAAGAGTGATCTTGTGCGAATTCAGAAGTTGGACCCAGCACGAAGGAATATTGAACAGGAGATGCGACAAGGCGGCACCACAGACAAAAGTGCAGTAGGCGATGCTAAGCGGCCTAAGTCAGACAACAAGACTAGCCTCAACAGCGAGCGAGAAGTGATTAAGGCGCGTTTACATATCAACGATGCCTTGGCTTTGATTCGGCATCTCTATGAGGTTCGCAAGGTCAGTGGCGAAGTGTTGGAGTCCACTGCAAGGCACTTAGGCATGCTCAGTGCATTGGTCGGTGTAAACTCGAACATTCACATGGCAGAG
>CAXBOY010000148.1:0-5187 GCA_963977405.1 uncultured Gammaproteobacteria bacterium | reverse complement strand
GTACTTTGCATTGCAAAGTGTGCGGCCAAAAAAATCCTTAAGTTTTCTTCACAGCGCTAATCAATGCCTCCATGTGGCCTATGTATTTTTTCAATGCGGCCCTGCCAGCGGAGCTAAGCCGATACTCTGTTCGAGGCACACGGCCATCAAAAGATTTGCTACAGTCTATATAACCGGCATCCTCTAATTTACGAGCGTGCGCACTGAGATTGCCGTCGGAGATAGAGAGAATCGACTTTAGGTCGTTGAAGGTTAAAACAGTTTCAGCCGCTAGCGCACTAACCAGCGCTAAGCGAGTACGCTCGTGAATAAGTCGATCGAGATCTGTTGCAGATTCGGCTTTCTTCTCTTTTGCTTTGCCCTTGCTGAGGTGCGCTTTCTCTGCGCTCAGTTTAACCTTGCGTTCAGCCACCATACTTACTCCAGATTACAATCCCAAATACTATATGAAGGCCACCAAAACCTAAGGCCAGCATTACATCGCCCGAGACTGGTGCCAACATAGCGACGGCCCCTGTGAGTAGAAAAAAAGCACCCATAGTGGGGATTACGCGCACCGACCAAGCCCCTGCTGTCATCACAGCAGCACCATATAGGCTTAACCAAACACCAGGTAGTAATTGCACAAAACCACTTAGGCAGAAGGACAAAGTGATGAGCCCCCCTGCGATCATTGCAGGCAAGAATGCTAGCAACAATTTCCTGCCACTGGTGGAGAGCAGAGAGTCACCCTGCCCAATTGCTTTGCGAATGGTGAAACCGAAGGCGATGCTCGCACCCAAAATTAGCTCGATCATCCAGATTGCTAGCCAAGCATTCGCTTCACTCTGACTCTTAGCCAACCATGCAGCAGGAATTGCAGTTACCCCTGCGAACACATAACCGAGGCCAGAAACACCTGTAAACGACGTAGCGCTCTCCATCGCGGCACGTATAAAGCGCAGGTTTTCCTGGGCATGATCATGCAGAGATATAGGCTCGTTACGATTTTGGGGGTGCGGATTCATGTTCGGAAGAATGCAGAGCAATTAGATAGTTGTCAAGTACTTTGCATTGCAAAGCAACTAGACGGTGTAGTGCACCAAACAAGGTGCACTACAGGAGCTAGATAATCAGAATTGTAATAATGCGCGAGCGTAGAGGCGACGGCCCCGTCCATCGAATACGCTGGCATCGTAGTTAGACACGAGGCTCGAGTCGTAGGTAGTGACCCCACTCTCGCGATAAGTAAGATCTGCATTGAACGCGTCCAACACTCCAAGCGAGAACACCGAGGTGCCGAGCCTGGCATTCGCCCAATCCATCGTATAGCTATATTGGAAATCCCAGCTCTGGTAGCTCGCGATCTCTTTACTTACCAAAGAGCGCACAAGATCGTTGCCCGTCTCATAGGTGCTCTTATAAGCCAAGTCGCGGTAAGAACCAATCAATCGCGTAATGGCAGTGGCGTTGTGACGTCCCTTGACCCAATTGAGATTGATATTGCCTCTGTTATCGGGCAATGAGCGTACGATATTACCATCACCCGTTGTACCAGCAGCGTCGAACACACCAGTCTCAAGCAAACCTAACTCTAGCCCAGGCACGTCGATGAGTTTGTACTGCCGAACATGGGTATAGTCCAGCCCTAGGCGGAACTGACCGTAGTCATTGTCCCAGTCATAGCTCAGTTTCACATCGACGCCGTCTGAGATAATAGTGCCGGCGTTAATCGTACTAAGCACCGTAGTGCTGAGCTCTGCGATGGTTGAGTTCAAGGTGCGCACCACCCCTGGGACCACATAGGTTCTCGGGTCTACTACGCAATCTAAGCGCTCGGCAGAGTCTCGACCGTACTGGGCTTCCAATGCGTTAGGATCACAAGCCTCATAGGCCACTGCCGCATTCACTGACAGAGAGCTATTGAGCAGGTAGTTGGCAGGGTTAGCCGCAGCCTGCCGGAAAGCTTCCAGCTCCCCCGCAATCGCGGATATTCCCGGCTGTGGTAGAACCTTGTCTTGCAATTCGAAACGCCAGAAGTCCGCATTGACCGTCAGACCATCCAAGAGGCCCCCACTCGGAGTCCAGATGAAACCAGCGCTGAAGGTATCGGAGTGCTCGTTCCCTAGGCTAGGCTCGGGCACCCCCACCGTATAGGAGTTATTGGGCAAAGCGTTGGCGTTGGTTGGCGGCAATAAACCCGCACGCACGGCCTGATTACGCAGTGGATCTCTAAATGTATTCAGCGATGCCTCTAAGCCTTCCCTAACGATGCCGATATTGGGAGCGCGGAATGACTGCGAGAAAGAACCGCGTAGCAATAGCGTGTCCATAGGCCGCCAGCTCGCCGCAAACTTAGGAGTCACCTCACTACCAATATTGCCGCCGTAGTCTTCCCAACGCAGTGCTAGCTGAGTCTCGACCTCGGGCAATATAGGCAGAGAGAACTCCGTGAAAACGGCCTTAACGTTGCGATCGTGATTGTAGTTGAAGATACAAGACGCGCATTCGAAATTATTGCTGACATAGTGAAAATCATTGGGCACCCCGTTCTCGTCATAGGCCAAAATGGCATTGGGGATGCCTGGGTAGTTTATCGACGGAGCACGCGAGGCATTGTTCTGCATGCGGTACTGCGCCCCGACCGCCACCTGCGCGGTGCCGCCTGACAGCTGCATTAGCTCGCCTGTCACAACCGCGTCGAAAACACCGAGCTTATTGCGCTTATCGGCGCGCAAAACTTCCGGCGTCATCCAGTCGATGAGCTCTTGCGAGTTTGCTAGGCTCGGGTCCGCTATCGCGCTTAGGAAGGGGTTGTAAAACTGACAATCGCCCTGCCCTTGATTATTGCTAGTCAATGCTAAAGACAGACTCTCTCGAGTAGCAAACACGAAGCCTGGGAAGAACTCTTGAGTTAGACCATCCCCTAACGCGCCATTTGACACATTCCAGAAGGTAGGCAAGGCCCCACCCAGAGGACCTGCCGCATTGCGGAAATCGAAGTTGGCGCTGCCATTAGGAGTACAATTGGCGCCTCCTAGGCCGTTGGCGGCGAGCTCTGCGCGATCGCGCTGCAGCGTTCTATAGCGCTGCTCGAAACTAGTACCGCTCCAAGAGTAGCTAACATCATAGGTGAAACGGCGCTCATCCGGGCCATAGAGTTCGCCCTTAATGCCCGCCTGCACCCCTACTGTTTCACTCTCTGTGTAATTAGTATCTCCACCGGTGCGTGGCGTGTTCACGCGTATTGTTGACCATAAAGGTGAGTTCATGCCTCCATTGGCTAAGGCGTTCGGAGCATTGGGGATATCCGTTGGTCTTGTTAGGCCGACTTCGGGTGCAAAATAACCGAGCTCCGCACTCTGCCCGATTGCATATCCACCCCAGAGCGGATTGCCAGTGTGAGAGCCAGGCGCGGCGAGAAACACCGCAGGACCACGGGAACTGACCGAGCCAGAGTCGGTGCGCTCGATGCGATTCTTCGACCACTGCACGAAGGAGTAAAATTCAGCCTTATCGCTGAAACTGTGATTAAGGGAGGTCGCAATACTATTACGCTCCATGCCCAAGCTCATATAATGCCAGTCGTGAATACTCTCTCTGCAGTCTCCAGTATTCTGACCACGCTTATCGGCACGATGCCCTACAAAGAACGGTTCGCCGTTCGCCCCAGTTAAACTTGAACACAATGGGTCTGTATAGATTGGTTCGCTACTACCACCTTCGGCGATATTACGGGCAACAACCGCGGGGTTGTAATAGGCCATATTGAAATTTGCACCGAACTGCGGGCTGTTGAACACAGCCTCTCCCTCGCTTGGAGTACCCCCAACGATATCGCTGAACTCGGAGTTTTCATCGAAATAGCGTGCAAACTCTATCGGTACTGGGTCGCGCTTGTATTGTTCCGCGGCGAACACAATGTGAGTACTGGCGCTTTCGTCCGCCCAGCCCCAAATGGCACTCGTTGTAGTATCGAAAAGACTACCCGCCGCCTCAACGCCCTGTACGTCTGCATAGAGTTCGAAACCCTCGAACTGCGTTCTCATGATCACGTTAACAGCGCCGGCCACTGCATCGGAGCCATAAGTCGCAGAGCCGCCATCGGTCAGAACCTCTAGGCGTTCCACCATCACCATCGGGATCGCGTTGAGATCTACCATCTCGCCACCGCTGCGGGTTGTCGTAGCGGCTGCCACCTGGCGCTTACCGTTGATCAGCGTCAGTGTAGAGTTCTCGCCAAGATTGCGCAGATTGATATTGGCAATGCCCTCTGTCTGCGAATTCTCTCCCGAACCAACGTTCGAAATCGAACCCGAGTTTGCCTCGAGATTCTTAATGACATCCCAGATTTGCGCGGCGCCTTGATATTCGATCGCGTTGCGATCGATCACCTGCACTGGAGACGGACCGTCGACGGGACTTCCACGTAAGTAAGAGCCAGTAACCACCACTTCTTCTATGATGGATTCCTGTGCACTCTGGGCCTGAGCCTGCAAGGTAATGCCTGCAGTTGCAGACATTAATGAGGTGACTAGAAGACCATGGCGGGATAAGACAAACCGACTGCGAGGGAGATGAGACATTAATTACTTTCCTAACTACGTCCGAAGAACAGGGAATGGTGAGTTGCGCACATAAACGCTTAGCATTGCCTTAAAAGAACAAAGCCGGGAATGTATAGAATCAACTTGGCTGGTGCAAGCTTAGAGGAGAAACAATACGCAAAATGCGGGGCCGTAGACGCACTGCCGAGTTAGCAGTACTCTCCTGCCCACGCGCCGGTGCCAAGACTCACTAAGTGATATAGTCACTAATGTGAAACATTGTCCAAGTCGCAGGGGGTTTGCTACCCTGCGCTTCACTGCTGAGGCTTAGCATCAGCCGAGTATAAATAGCTTCCACTCGCATTGTATTTTTACCCGAACAAGCGGTCGAGAAACGGCATGCAGCAAACCAAAAGTCTACAGCGAATGAATAAAGTGAAAAGCAACAATGACTGATAAAAAGGATTTTGCCCAGCACACGCCCATGATGCATTGGTTTTAGCTCATTGATATTACTAGATTATTTAAATTCTAATTTTATTTGCTATACTTTCTACTACACTTCTAGCTGAAAGGTTATTATGGGGCCCAATTGCAGCGGTTCCAGATTCAAAATCCGGTTCTAGTGATAGAGTGCCGGTTCAAGTCCGGCTCCCGGTAC
>CAXBOY010000147.1:0-5336 GCA_963977405.1 uncultured Gammaproteobacteria bacterium | reverse complement strand
AGGCCTCAAGGGCGACAACGAAGACCAGAACGTCGGTATCGCGCTGTTGCTACGTGCCGTAACTTCACCATTGCGCCAGATCGTTAAGAACGCAGGCGATGAGCCATCCGTAGTGTTGGATAAAGTGCGCGCGAGCAAGGGTAATATGGGTTACAACGCAGCCACTGGCGAGTACGTCGACATGGTCGAGCAAGGCATCATCGATCCTGCGAAAGTAACGCGCAGCGCGTTACAAGCAGCTGGTTCCGTTGCCGGTTTGATGATCACCACTGAGTGCATGATCAGCGACATCCCAGAAGAGAAGCCAGCTGCGCCTGATATGGGCGGCATGGGTGGAATGGGCGGTATGGGCGGCATGATGTAAGCGTCCTGACTTAGTTCCATTAAGTCTAAGAAAGGCCCGCAACTGTCTTAGTTGCGGGCCTTTTTTTGCCTATGATTTCTTGCGAAGTCGTCAGTCGGATGTGGTGCTCAAGGACAGCGCTACGATGTCTGCATCGGGGCCGCCGGTCTTGACGATGAGCTCGCCATCGCTGGCAGCACGTATGCCCGCTGCATTGGCCTCATCGGTATCGATATGCATTTCTGTCGCATAGCTTGGTTTGATGCGCACCAGCGTATTGGCGAAAGACAAGGCGCGCGCGCCGCTACCAATCCGCATGTCTACCCGATCGCCGTTGCTTAGTCCTAATGCCGAGCCGTCGGCGGGACTCATGTGGATGTGGCGAGCGGCAATGATGACGCCGTCGGTGTCGATTTCGCCAGCAGGCCCGCGCAGGCGTACGGTGGGTGTTCCTTGCAGGTCGCCGGAATCGCGCAGTGGTGCGTCTATCCCCAGTGCAATACAGTCGGTACGAGAAACTTCTATCTGGGTAGCACTGCGCGCTGGGCCCAGAACTATAACGTTAGTGAAACTGCCTTTGGGGCCCACGAGTTCCACATGTTCTGCTGCGGCCCATCCCTCGATCTGGGAAAGCTCATGATCCAATTGCAGTTGATGTCCCTCGCCGAATAGGGCTTCCACATCGCGCTGCGAAAGATGGACGTGTCTGGCGGACACCTTCACCGGAATGCGGCAGGATAGGGCAGGTTTGGATTGCTGTGCCTGCAAGATCTGTTGGACCTCGCGCGCAATCATGAACTGTTCGTTGGTCCGGGTGACCAAGACCTGAATCTGGGAATCCGGTGCTGAAACTGTGCTTACCGCGAAATTGTCTAGGTCGGGTGCATTGTTTAGGTCAGTGTCGAGGTACAGGCCAAGAAACTCTAGGCGCTCGCAGATACGCTGGCGCATGCCTGCCGAGTTTTCGCCTATGCCGCCGGTGAACACCACCGCATCGACTCCGCCCATGGCCGCTGCGTAAGCGCCCAGATATTTACGCACTCGGTAGGCGTAGACCTTCAATGCCAGTTGCGCACTTTTGTCGCCGGCTGCTGCGTGCTCCTCTACACTGCGCATGTCGGCGTTGCCACATAATGCTAGCAAGCCGCTTGCGTTTTGCAGCTGCTGTTCTATGGTCACCGCGTCAATCCCTAATTCATGCTGGAGAAATGCGAACAGGCCGGGATCTACATCGCCAGAGCGCGTACCCATTACTAGGCCTTCTAGCGGAGTCATGCCCATCGAGGTATCCAGCGATTGTCCATGGCTGATGGCACAGACACTGGCGCCATTGCCTAAGTGGCAGCTGAGCAGGCGCAACTCTTGAATGGGGCGCTCGAGCGCCTCAGCTGCACGCAATGCCACATAGTGATGGGAGGTGCCATGAAAGCCGTAACGACGCAGCCCGAGCTGACGCCAAGCCTGAGGAATCGCATAGGTGTAGACGTGCTCTGGCATGCTTTGATGAAAGGCAGTATCGAACACGGCTGCCTGTGGCAGGCCGGGCCACTGTTCTTGACTACTACGGATGGTGAGGAGCGCGACGGGATTGTGCATGGGTGCCAAGTCACTACATTGCTCTATGGCCACTAACATTTCCTCGTCGATGAGCGCCGTACTGCGGAAGCGCTCACCTCCGTGTACTACTCGATGGCCGATAGCGTGGATATCGGCGCAATCGAATTCCTCCAATAAGGCTGGCACGCGCGCGACGGCCGCGGTGAGCGATGGGACAGGCTCCTCGCGCTTAAGCTCCTGTCCTGCTTCGCCACCAACGCGGTAGCGCAGGATGGCCTTGCCATCTTCAAATCGCTCGAACTCACCCTTGAATACTCGACTGTCGATCCGAGCTAGGTCGAAGACTCCGAACTTGAGGCTGGAGCTGCCGGCATTGAGCACGAGAATTTTCATGGACTACCTTTTGGATTGTGTGCGACGAATAGGAGACCTATATGCAGTTCCGATAGAAGCGTAGCTCATGCTATCTGGCCTAATCACAAACTTGCAACTAGGTCTCGTCATTCGACATGGGGCCTTAGTGTAGTTAGGTGCACCTTTGTTGCGCTTGAGCTAGGTCAAGCTCTGGACAGTTAAATGTTTGAGATATAAATGCTCACACTAAGCGCCAAAATCTAAATTCTTCAGAGCGCTTAACAAGAGCCAGTTCTATGCACTGTTTGTCCACTCAACAAAGTTAGATCTGAGAACCCGCTACGGCGGGTTTTCTTTTGTCTAAAAAGAGAGGAATCAAGGTGCTCGGTACATGGAAACAATGTGATACTCTCGGTGTTTTCTTCTAAACATCATCGTCGGGAATGCGAGCATGAATGAGTTGTTTAACCAGATCAATGCGATCGTCTGGAGTCCAGCGCTAGTCTTTCTATGTCTAGGCGCAGGCCTGTACTTCTCGATACGGTCACGCTTTTTGCAGCTGCGCCACTTCAAGGAAATGATTCGCTTAATCTTCCAAGGTAAGGTCTCCGAGACCGGTATTTCTCCTTTCCAAGCACTTAGCATGACCCTTGCCGGTCGCGTAGGCACAGGCAATATCGCGGGTGTAGCGACGGCTATTACCTTCGGGGGGCCAGGAGCCTTGTTTTGGATGTGGGTAGTCGCATTCCTTGGTGCGAGTTCTGCGTTCGTGGAGTCAACCCTCGGACAGATCTACAAAGAGAAGATCAACGGAGAGTATCGCGGGGGACCGGCTTTCTATATCGAGAAGGGACTGGGCATGAAACGCTATGCATGGGTTTTCGCCTTCACGACAATTATCTCCTGCGGCTTACTGCTCCCGGGTGTTCAGGCAAATGCTATTGCCGCGAGCGTTAGTACTGCTTTTGAAATTAATACGACTATTACTGCGGTGGTTCTAGCGGCGTTACTCGCTTTCATTATCTTTGGTGGTTTGCGTCGCATAGCGGCGTTCGCCTCCACCGTTGTGCCATTCATGGCGATTGCCTATATAGCGGTGGCGATGTTCATCATCATCATCAACATCGATCTGGTTCCACACATGTTTTGGTTGATCGTGAGCAGTGCGCTCGGCTTCGATTCGGCATTCGGAGCTATTCTAGGACTCGCGATCATGTGGGGTGTGCGCCGTGGCGTTTACTCCAACGAGGCCGGTCAGGGAACCGCTCCTCACGCCTCCTCGGCGGCATCCGTCAGCCACCCAGCAAAGCAGGGATTGGTACAGGCATTTTCTGTCTATGTGGATACTTTGTTCGTGTGCTCCTCCACTGGCTTCATGCTCTTGATCACCGGGCTATACAATGTGGAGTCCGCCACTGGCGAGGCAATGTATACCGGCGTGGTGGGTGTAGGGGCCGGGCCGGGTTATGTGCAAGCAGCGCTAGAGGGATTAATGCCGGGGATTGGCAATATCTTCGTTGCAGTAGCGTTATTCTTCTTCGCATTTACCACAATTTTAGCTTATTACTATATTGCAGAGACTAATGTCAGTTATATCAATCGCGTCGTCGCGCGCCCATGGCTGAGTACGGTTTTGAAGTTTGCGCTAATTGCAGCGGTCGTCTACGGGACCCTCAATACAGCCGATTTAGCGTGGGGCTTGGGCGACACAGGTGTCGGCCTGATGGCTTGGCTGAACATCTTCGCTATCTTGTTGCTACAGAAACCCGCGTTTAAGTGCCTCGCAGACTACGAGGCACAGAAGGCACAAGGTATAGACCCCGTGTTTCATCCTACCGCTCTAGGCATCGAGAATGCCGACTACTGGATAGAGCGTTTAGAGGCTCAGGAAAGTATCGAGTAAACCTCAGCATCAGTGCGCAGGCGGATAGTGTTTGCGCACGATGTCGAAGAAGCTAATGACCTTGCGCATATTCTCACGATTCTGAGAGATGAATAGAGAGTGGTCAGCGCCTTCGATCTCGACATAGACATGGGGCATGCCGATGGCTTGCATTTCGCGTACCCAGCGTCGCGTCATGTCCACGGGTACCGCATCATCAGCAGTGCCTTGAAGGACTAGGGTAGGTATGTGGCGTATCGCGGCAAGACCGTCTGGTGCAAGGTCGTGTAGGGGTGCAGGCGCTGCCACAGCTAAAGCGGCAAACACATAAGGATTCTTCATCGCAATATGGTAGGTGCCTGCCCCGCCCATCGAGTGTCCGTATAGGTAGATACGATTCTCATCTACCGAGAATTCCTCACGCATCATTGCTAAAACGGCCATCACATCCGCCTCACTATAAGCCGCATCTTTTGGGTCTTGCGTCCCACGCGAGCCATACCATCCGCGGCGAATATATCCCAAAGGCGTGGCGACGATCATTCCTGTGGCTTCCGCATAATCTAAGAAACCCTCATAACCCATTAGCCAGTCATAAGACCTGCCTAGGCCATGTAGTGCAATAATCAGCGGGCTCTCGCTTCCAGCTTGGTAGGTGCTGGGGACAAATACGGCGTAGGGCAATGTTTCGCCTGTAGGCTCAAATACATAGCTGCGATGCGAAACTCGTGGGTCGTTGATCAACTGCTCGTCATCTTCAACTGTGCGTTCAGCCCAGGCTGAGCTAAAACAAATTGAACAAAGAATTGCGGCTAAAAAGGAATAAAGTCTAGGCATATGCATTCACCGATTGTTGTTGTTTTAAGGCATATTGGCAGTATGCACTTTTTCATAGGCTAGGAAAAAGCTTCATCGCGAAATTACGGGAACTAGAAGACTCTTTTGTGCATCGATGTGGCTCAGAGGTTGGAGCCCCCTTACGAGGGTAAACGCGCTGCACGGTAGGGGCTGCTGAGAGATGCAATGCTAACCGTTTTTTTTTGCACTCACTCTGTTGTTCGGCTCGCGCTGCGGGGGATGGCCGTTCTGGACACGCCGCAAGTACGTCCGTGTAGGCTCTACGCCGGCATCCATGCCGTCGAAGGTCCTGAACGACCACCCCCCACACCACGATCCTCTTTAAGTGGGTGACGTAGCAGT
>CAXBOY010000146.1:0-5347 GCA_963977405.1 uncultured Gammaproteobacteria bacterium | reverse complement strand
GATGCTAGAGATATTGATAGATAGTTTTAGGGTAATGCCAATCGTGTCTTTCGGGTTCGACACGGGGGCGATGATACGAGTAGTGAGTACATTCAGCTGGGTAATTTCGAGCGGGCTAGTACTAGCGCTGCCAGCAGTAACGGCGCTCCTAATCACGAACTTTGCGTTCGGTATCATGACCCGAGCGGCGCCGCAGTTTAATATTTTCGCACTGGGCTTCCCAGTCGCATTGATGTTCGGGCTGTTCATAATTTGGATAACACTAGGCACATTCTTAGAGTCGGCTGAGAACATATTCGCAGAGTTCTTCGGAATGGCGAGGGAGTTGTTGTAGTTTTGTGCTTTGTAGTATGTCCGGAAAAGATAGCGCTTCGCAATGCGTACCTTGGGGAGGCGACACTCGTTCTGGACGAGTGTCCCCACCCTCGCTCGAGCAACGGAGTGCTAAAGTAAAATCTCCAGTAATTTACGAAAAGCCATAGAGAGAAAGTGAATGGCAGACGATAAAGACTCCTCGGCGGAGAAGAGTCAGGAGCCAACCCAGAAGCGGTTGGACTCCGCACGAGAAGACGGGAACATAGCGCGTTCCAAAGAGCTCAATACTACTGCCATCTTGCTTGGCGGTACTGCGGCAGTGATTGCGTTTGGTGGCATTCTCGCTTCCGGCCTCGCTCGAATTATGGAATACAATTTCACCCTCGATCGCGCCGCTTACTTCGATACTGCCGCCATGCTTGAACAGCTCGGCGACTCCGTCATGACTGGCTTTACCTCTCTTTTGCCCGTGTTTGCCGTACTGTTGCTGCTCGCCTTTCTCGCCCCAATTGCACTCGGCGGCTGGAATTTTAGTCTTAAGTCTATAGCCCCTAAGGCGAGTCGCATGAGTCCACTCGCCGGTATTGGGCGTATGTTTGGCCCTAACGCCATTATCGAGCTCTTTAAGGCCATTGCGAAGGTCGGTGTTGTCGCCTCCCTCGCGCTCCTCATTTTGTATATTAATACCGGCGCCATACTCAGTATTCAGCACGAGTCTGTGTTGCCCGCCATGTCCGAGGCGGTTGGCTTGATTGGCTGGTCTGTGCTGTGGATGTCCTGCGCCATGATTCTCATTTCGATGGTCGATATTCCCATTCAGATTTTCCAGCATGCCCAGAAGCTCAAGATGACCATGCAGCAGGTTAAAGACGAGATGAAGGATACGGAAGGGCGTCCCGAGGTTAAGCAGCGGATTCGCCAATTGCAGTATCAGATGTCGCAGAATCGCATGATGGGCGATGTGCCTGAGGCCGATGTGATTATTACCAACCCAGAACATTATGCGGTGGCCTTGCGCTACGATCAGAGCAAGGAAGATGCTCCGATTATGTTGGCTAAAGGTGCTGATTTCGTCGCGCAGAAAATCCGCGAGATCGCACAAGAACACGATATTCCCATCGTCTCGTCGCCTGCATTGGCGCGAGCGATCTTCTTCAACACTAAGGTCGGCGAGGAGATTCCTGGTGGTCTCTACATCGCGGTCGCACAAGTGTTGGCCTATCTGCATCAGCTCAAACAGTTCGCGAAAGGCCGCGTTAAGAAGCGTCCTGTCCTACGCTCCGATGTCGCGATTCCGGATGAGTTGCGTCATGATTAATGTAGGTTTTTTCATATCCCGAATAATCTTCTGATTATAGGAGCGCTTACCCTAGCGATGGAGGGGGTGTTCGCGAATGAGGTCTGTGCCTCACCAAACCTTTCGCGGGCAAGCCCGCTCCTACAGTCAGTGGTTTCTATATACGCCTCGCATTTGGTTCTTGCAGGCGATTGGCCGACTTCTTGCACTGTCCTTGTTGGGACACCCACGAAGGCACGCGCAAAGCCCTACAGGCCGCGAAACTCGTGAGCGAGGCGTCAATTTTTTGAACTGCCTCCTATGTGTTCCTGAAAAGAACGTCAAGGAAACCGACGTTTCAGACTCACACAGAAGACTTCGCAACTTAGCGAAGCACGACTAGGCAGACAGTAGCAGATGAGTGAAGGCGCCAGCATACAACGCAATGCATTCCTAGATAATGCCCGCACCCTAGCCAATGGCAATCTCGGTATACCGGTATTGCTGCTGGTAATGCTGGCAATGATGACCTTGCCACTGCCGCCTTTCCTTCTCGACGTCTTCTTTACCTTTAATATCACCATCGCTCTAGTGGTGCTCTGCGTCGCGGTCTATGCGATGCGACCCTTGGATTTCCAAGTATTTCCAACCATCTTGTTGATCGCCACCTTGCTTCGCCTCGCGCTGAACGTGGCCTCAACGCGTGTGGTTCTGCTAGAAGGCCACAATGGGGGCGCGGCGGCGGGTAAGGTAATCGAGTCTTTCGGCGAGGTAGTGATCGGTGGCAACTATGCGGTCGGCCTAATCGTCTTCATCATCCTGATCATCATCAACTTCGTCGTAGTGACAAAAGGTGCGGGCCGTATCGCAGAGGTAAGCGCGCGTTTTACCCTGGACGCGATGCCGGGTAAGCAGATGGCGGTGGATGCCGACCTCAACGCCGGTCTCATCGATCAAGATCAGGCACGCGCGAGGCGCAGCGATATTACCCAAGAAGCGGACTTCTATGGCTCGATGGACGGTGCCAGCAAATTCGTGAAAGGAGATGCCATTGCGGGCATCTTGATTCTGATCATCAACCTCGTCGGCGGTGTCGGCGTCGGTATGCTCCAGCATGATCTCGACTTCACCATGGCTATGGAACGCTACGCCTTGCTGACGATCGGTGACGGCTTGGTTGCACAAATACCTGCCCTAGTTCTATCGACGGCGGCGGCGATTATGGTGACTCGTAGTAACAGCTCCGAGATGATGGGCGCGCAAGTTGCGGGGCAAATGTTCGCCACGCCTCGCGCCTTGGGCATCACCAGTGGCGTACTCTTCGTCATGGGCATAGTGCCTGGCATGCCGCATTTCGCGTTCCTCGCTCTATCAGCCGTTGCCGCTGCGGGCGCCTATCTAATTTATTGGCGTCTCAAGAAGGCGGGTACAGATGCAGACGACGTTGAAGCTGCAGAGAAGAAAGCGCGCGATGAGACCGAGGCAGAGCCCCAAGATCTAGGTTGGAGCGACGTTATGCCGGTGGATGTGATCGGTCTAGAGGTCGGTTACCGACTTATCCCCATGGTAGACAAGGCTCAGGGCGGACAGCTCCTTAGCCGCATTAAAGGCATCCGCAAGAAACTCTCCCAAGAGCTGGGCTTCCTAGTGCCCTCTGTGCATATCCGCGACAACTTAGATCTGTCGCCAAACGAGTACCGAATTACCCTTATGGGCGTGAATGTCGGAGGCTCAGACATCATCCCCGAGCGCGATATGGCAATTAATCCAGGACAAGTGTTCGGCAAGGCGACAGGGATAGAGACTAAAGACCCTGCGTTTGGGCTAGATGCGCTGTGGATAGAACCGTCGCAGAAGGATCAAGTACAGACCCTAGGCTATACGGTTGTCGATAGCAGCACGGTGATCGCCACACACCTGAACACCATTCTGCATAAACATGCCCATGAACTTTTGGGACATGACGAGGTGCATGAATTGCTGGCCATGCTGGGCAAGACCTCGAAGAAACTCGCCGAAGAGTTACCCTCGATGGTCAATACCAATGTACTACTCAAGGTGTTGCAGAACCTACTAATCGAAGATGTGCCTATTCGCGATATGCGCACAATCGCCGAAGCCTTGGCGGCAGCGGCTACAAAGAGTCAAGATCCCGGCGCTTTGACCTCTGCGGCTCGAGTGGCGCTTGCACGGGTCATTGTCCAAAACATCTATGGAAACAGCGCGGAGCTGCCAGTTTTAACGCTAGACCCGTCTCTGGAACAAATATTGCTTAAAGCTGTACAGCAGTCGTCGCAACAGAACCAGCAACAAGGGGCGATGGGCGGTGGCAGTGATGATGGCATGGTGATTGAACCGGCGATGGCCGAGCGGCTGCAGAGCTCTTTGCTCAGTGCAGCACGCAATCAAGAGGCCGCAGGCAAGCCTGCAGTCCTCCTAGTACCAGCGCCACTGCGTGCAGTTCTGAGCCGCTTTGTACGCTTCACGATTAGTGGACTGAAGGTGCTCTCTTACCAAGAAGTACCGGACAACAAACAGATTACGATTGTCGCAAGCATTGGAAATTAATGAGAACCGCCACAGTAGCGCATGGGCTTTGCGCACTGAGCAGAGGATGATCAGATGAAAGTAAAACGATATCTAGCGCCTGACATGCGCCGTGCAATCGCTCAGATCCGCGAGGAGATGGGAGTTGAGGCGGTTATTTTGTCCAATCGCACCGTCGAAGGCGGGGTAGAGGTCGTGGCCGCTGCCATGCCTGGAGATATCTCTTTTTCATCCTCAGGCAGCCTTCGCCCAAATGCTGCCAAGCCTAATGAATCCGCCACTAAGCAGGCCTCTAGCGTCGCCCAGCCAGACTCTGCAAAGCTTGGCGAGCAAGCCCGCGCCAGTGAAAGAGCCACTACTGCCGCGCAGCAAACCCGCGACCGTGAGCGCCTTCAACGCGAGGCAGAGCACAATGCCAGCACGCCATTCCTAAAGACCCAGAAAGACCAGCAGATGCAAGTGAACAAATCCGCCGCTGAGCAAGATGAGGCAGCGCTGTTGCGCGCCCAACAGGCGGTGCTGCGTGCAGAGCTTGAACAACGCGAACAGCGCGAGCGAAGCATCGCAGAGAGCCGCGAGATGAATCGCATGCGCTCAGAGCTCAACGGCATTCGACGCCTACTAGAGCAGCGTTTAAGTGGCATGGCATGGGAGCAGTTCGCGCGTCGCACACCGATTCAGGCCAGCATTTGGGAGCGCCTCAATGCGATGGGGGTACCCGCCGCTTTGTGCAAGACCCTATTAGATAAACTGAAGCCAGAGATGACCACTGCGGAAGCATGGCGGTTCGCAATTGCCTCTTTGGCGAGACAAGTGCCGGTAGCAGGGACAGATGTTGCCGCTAAAGGGGGGATATTTGCCCTTCTAGGACCAACCGGTGTTGGCAAGACAACGACTATCGGCAAACTGGCGACCCGTTATGTGCTCGAGCACGGACCAGAATCGGTAGCCTTAGTTACTACGGATAGCTTCCGCGTGGCGGCACACGAACAATTGCGCACCTTTGGTCGCATCTTGGGCGTTACGGTACGCGTAGTGGACGAGGGCCACAGTCTTCGCCAGATACTGGAGTCTCTGCGTCACAAGTCTCTCGTACTGATTGACACCGCTGGACTACATGCGAAGGACCCGAGCCTACTGTTCCAGTTGCAGACGCTGCGTAATTGCCCAGAAGTGCAAAACCTATTGGTAATGGCCTGCACTAGCCAG
>CAXBOY010000145.1:0-5367 GCA_963977405.1 uncultured Gammaproteobacteria bacterium | reverse complement strand
GGGTTTTTTTAACAATAAACCTTTTGGCAACCCATCGAAACGGGCCACCAAAAATAGGTTTGACTGGAAATGTTGAGAATCAAAGTGTTCATAGGGACGGGATAATCGGGTGCTAGCGTCGTTTTGTCAAGCGGGTGCATCTTATCTTGTAGTAAAGCGCCATAGAACTTTTTCCATTAATGATAACAATTCTCATTTGCATCTTAAGAAAATCTTGCTATTATCACCCCAACGAATCGAGTCACACCCCACACAGGAGCCAAACCCAGCATGGCCGCAGACCGACCCGACCCACAACGCCATAAAGCGAGCGTGCAAGAGATCAGTAGTGCACAACTGCTAGGGCCAAGGGGCGAGCTCATCATTATTCACAACGAGGAACGCTATACCCTGCGCATTACCGCAAACCGAAAATTGATATTGACCAAGTGAGTCCAGCCAGCCACTCAAGCTTTAAACCGTAGCGCACCCCAAAAGAGCGCGCAACGATCTTAGCGTAGGCAGCAAGCCCGACTCTCCCGAAACATTAGGAGAGCATGCCATGTTAAGTACAGCCAAGATAAAGTCACCTGCCACACCCCCAGCCCAATTACGCAAACTCAGCCTCGCCCTCGCGTGTAGTTTGATTGCCCCTTCTATCGCCGCGCAGGAGACTCACGCGCGCGCAGAGGAGGTGATTGTCACAGCGACACTCCTACCGCGTAGTGTTGACGAGATCGCCGGCACCGTGTCGGTCGTTGGCATCGAACAGATCGAGCGACAACTCATCGAAGACCTTAATGAAGTAACGCGCTTGCAGCCAGGCGTCACGATGGACGTAGCCTCCCGAGGCGGCAACCAAGGCTTTGCCATTCGCGGCATCGGTGGCAATCGCGTACTCACCGTTATCGACGGCGTTCGCAGTAGCGATATCTATGCCGCTGGCCCCTCCTCCTATGGAAAAGACGCTTTCGAGATGGACGATCTTCGCGCGGTAGAGATCATCCGTGGCCCAGCATCGGTTCTCTATGGCGCAGACGCGATGGGCGGCGCTGTCATTCTGCGCAGCAAGGATCCGCGCGACTATCTTCAAGACGACAAGAACTCCGCCTTGAGCGTGCGCAGCAGCGCGAGCAGCGTTAACGAGATGCTCAAGACGGGAGTCAGCTATGCGTTCCAAAATGGCAAGCTCGGCTCCGTCATGCAATTTACCAAGCGCGACTTCAAAGAGATGAAGAGCCCTAACGAGATAAAGCTTAACCCTCAGGAAGGCGAATCCAATGCGTGGCTGTGGAAGAGTGTTTGGCAACCAAGCGAAGCTCAAACCCTGCGCCTCACCATCGACTCCTCCGAAGAGGAAGTCGCTACCCGCATCGACTCCGAACTCAGTGGCTCGGTACTCGAGTCCAATGGCATGGATAGCACGGATCGCTTGCGCCTTAGTCTGAATCACTCGTGGGCAGCTGATCTTGCTTTTGCAGACCATGTTGAGACCCAGCTACATTGGCAGCGCACAGACGGAGAGCAGAGGACGCAGCAACTCAGGACGAGCTATTCCTTCATCAACCCTCGTAATCCTCAGACCTACGGTGGCACCCAGGCGCAGCGCTATTCTGACTTCGATTTCAATCAAGAGACTACAGGTGCCGGCCTCACTCTTATGAAGCAGTTTGGAAACGAAGGTCTTCAGCACGCCTTGGTCTACGGATTGTCAGCCGAACGCACCGATACAACACGTCCGCGTCAACGCTGCGATATTCAGGTCAGTACGGGGGACCTAGCCTGCGCAATTCCTAGCTATCCTTTCGCGTCTCCGGAGGTCTTCCCCAATAAGACATTCCCTGATACCGCCACAACACGAGCAGGCTTCTTCTTACAGGATGAGATTAGTGTGGGTGACGGGGCACTGCGTCTAATACCGGGAGTACGCTACGACTCCTATGAGATGGATCCCCATACCGATGCACTCGTCAATGGTGGTGGAGACATCGGCAATTTCGGCGGTTATCAGATCGTGGCCGTAAAGGAGAATCACGCGAGCTTCAACTTCGGTGCCCTATTTGACATTACGCCAAGTACCACCGCGTTTGTGCAATTGGCAGAGGGTTACCGCCCCCCTAACTTCGACGAGAGCAATCAAGCCTTCGTTAATCTTGGCCACGGGTATGCCACCGTGCCCAATCCGGACTTGGAAGCGGAGTCGAGCCTTGGTATCGAGACGGGCCTGCGCAGTGAGTTCGAACGCGGCAATGTCGGCATCGCTATCTATCACAATGCCTATGACAACTTCATAGAGAGTCAGATGCTTGGTCAAGTGAACGGCATTAGCCTGTTTCAGGACAGCAACATCGGCGAGGTTGAGATCTATGGTGCGGAGCTCAACGGCACATGGAGAATCAATCGCTCCTGGCAACTGAGCAGTGCCGTAGCGTGGTCCCGAGGCAAGGACAAGATCAGTGCTCGCCCCTTGGACAGCGTGTCGCCACTGACAGCCGTGATCAGTACGCGTTTCGATGCCGATAGCGGTCAGTGGGGTGCGGAGACCTTGCTCACCCTTGCCGGGAATCAGAAGCGAGTGTCAGCACCGGACAGGATAACCGGCGAGGCCTATGCACTAGTCGACTTAGTGGCATACCTCGACCTAGGCACGCATGCGAAGCTGCGAGCGGGCGTGTTCAATCTATTCGATGCGGATTATGCCGCCTGGAACAGCATAAAAGGCTTAGCCGCAACCGATAGCGAGAACATCGCCAAGGCGCAAGCGCCCGGCACAAACTTCAGGCTAAGCCTCAACTACGAATTCTAAACACCTCATTCCATATAAAGACACTAAGGAGCACATAATGAAAGCGATTTTGAGCGCGTGGCTAGTAATAGCCATAGTCAACCCACTAAACGCACTAGCACAGAATGATTCTCACGCAGAGGAGCACTTCGGGGTCTTAGTCATGGCCCACGGAGGCAGCGACGAATGGAATCAAGGCGTATTAGATACAGTCGCCCCATTGAGCGAAGTTTACGACATCGAACTCGCCTTCGGTATGGCAGACGCGGTCTCAATACAAGAGGCCGTAGCGCGTCTAGAGCAGCGCGGTGCTAGACGTATTGGCGTCGTACGCCTTTTCATTAGCGGCGAGAGCTGGTACGAGCGCACTGCGCAGATACTGGGCCTAGCGGATGGCGCGCCGGAGCGCGTGATCGAGCACACTCATACGGATGCCGGCCATGGCGAACATGGCGCCCCAGGGATGGGGCACAGCATGGCATTCTGGCGCATCGATAGTGTCTCCGAGTTCGCATTAAGCGAGGATGGCCTCGCCCAAGCGCCACAGATGGCTCAGGTACTCCTTAGCCGCGCACTGGGCCTCAGCGTAGACCCACGGCATGAGGACGTGCTAATCCTAGCTCACGGCCCCGAGACAGACGCTGAAGACCAGCGTTGGATAACGCAGATAGAGGCACGCACTGCCGCGCTGCGGGAGCAGCATCCCTTCCGCTCTGTGAAGGTTGCTACGCTACGCGAGGACTGGGAAGAGAAGCGCGTAGGCGCAGAAGAGAGCGTTCGTGAGTTCGTGAGTAGTGCGAGCGCCTCAGGAGGCACTGCCTTAGTGATTCCTTATCGTGTGCACGGCTTTGGCCCCTATGCCAAGGTTCTCGAAGGCCTCGAGTATCGTGCAGATGAACAAGGGTTGATTCCCCACCCTGGAGTTACGGCGTGGATCGAGGAGCAAGCAATGCTACTAGAGGAACAACTAAACACAGGTCTATAAGAAAATTATCCTACCCTGAGCTTGTGGCCGGACAAGTTCAATAACCCTCGCTCTAACCCACCTTCCTATCACATCCTTTTGAGACCCTCCTACCCAGCGCCGGCCTGCTGTCTCAAGCACAAGCTGTGTGATTGAGATTCGGCCACGAGTGTGCTTATATTCGCCTAGATTTTCGCTCAGTTACGAGCAATCCGAAATCGATTTTAGGGGGAAGTATGAAAGCAATAACGAACGGTTTAACACGCATAGGATTTGCGTTGATTTTCAGTTTTGCGACCATTGCAGGACACGCCGCGGAGCGCGATCTTGCCCAGGTAGCGCCCGAAGACGTGGGCATGAGCAGCAGCGCACTTAATGCCTTCACAGCTGGCATGCACGAGGAGGTCGACAAGGGCCAACTCGCCGGCATCGTCACGCTAGTGGCCCGCCATGGCAAGATTGTCCAGCGCGACGCATACGGCTACCAAGACCTTGAGAATCAGGTCCCCATAGCGCAGGACACGATTTTTCGTATCTTCTCTATGACCAAGCCCATCACTGGTGTGGCCATGATGATGCTTTACGAAGAAGGTAAGTTCACTCTCGATGACCCAGTCGAGAAATACATCCCCGAGTTCAGCAATCTTGTCGTCGCCAAAGACGATGCACCCAACGGCATCCCGATGGCGGAGGAGCCAAGCCATAAGATGACCATGCGTGAGCTCATGAGCCATACCGGTGGCCTTACCTATGGCCCATTCTCGCGCTCGCGTGTCGACACGCTCTACAACGAAGCCAATGTATTGGATCGCAACTCTACGCTACAAGACATGATCGATAAGCTCGCGCAGATCCCGCTACGGCAACAACCCGGCAGCGTATGGCATTACAGCGTATCGGTAGATGTACAAGGCTATTTGGTCGAGAAACTTTCCGGCATGGGCTTCGACGAGTTCCTTCAGGAGCGTCTCTTCGCGCCACTGGGCATGGTGGACACACGCTTCTACGTGGGCAAAGAGAAAGCCGCGCGTTTCTCGCGGGAATACACCTCCAGTGCGAATGGCATTACTAGCCCCGAGAATGGCGATTTCATCGACCCAGTGCCCTTCCTCTCCGGTGGCGGAGGTCTGACCTCCACAGCAGGAGACTACCTGCGCTTCGCTCAAATGGTGGCCAATGGTGGCACCCTCGATGGCGTGCGCATCCTCTCACCAGAAAGCGTCGACCTTATGCGCATGAATCAGCTACCAGCAGGGCAGACAGAGATTCCTGGCTACCCAGGCAACGCCTTCGGCTTGGACTTCGCGGTGGTGATGGACCCCGCCAAGAACGGCGGCATGTCAGTGGGCAGCTACTGGTGGTGGGGCATCGCGGGTTCCTGGTTCTGGATAGACCCAGTGGAAGATTTAGTGTTCGTGGGCATGATTCAGAACCGCAATCTAGGCTATGCGCGTGGACTGCAGCTCAAGAGCAAAGAATTATTATACGATGCGGTGGAGATGTCGCATAAATAGGGTGGATAGTATTAGCTAATGCCTAAATAGAATCCACTGATTGTAGGAGCCTGCCCTGCAGGCGATCGGTCAAGATCTTCCACAGATATTCATCAATCAGACCCGATCGCCTGCAGGGCAGGCTC
>CAXBOY010000144.1:0-5569 GCA_963977405.1 uncultured Gammaproteobacteria bacterium | reverse complement strand
TTAGTGCTAGTAGTAACACCTGAGTTCTCGCCACCCATGACCCCTGCCATGGCTAGGGGGCCACTACCGTCCGCGATCACAAGGACATCGGGAGTTAGGCTCACTTCTTTGCCATCGAGCAGCGTCAGCTTCTCATCTTGTTTAGCGAGGCGCACATCGATACCACCCTGCAAAGAGGCTAGGTCGAAGGCGTGCATCGGTTGGCCGAGTTCTAGTAAGACATAGTTCGTGATGTCGACAATGGGGTCGATACAACGAATTCCACTGCGGCGCAAACGCTCCGCCATCCACATCGGTGTTGGCGCCAGTACATCGACCTCGCGCACAACTCTGCCGAGATAACGAGGGCATGCATCAGGTGCGGAGATAGTGACAGGAAAGGTCGAATCGATACCCGCAGGCACGGCGTCAATAGTAGGTACGGTGGGTGTCAGTGCATTAAGCAGTCCAATCTCCCTCGCCACGCCGATGATGCCTAGGCAGTCGCCACGGTTGGGCGTGAGGTCTAGCTCAAGGCTATGATCGTTTAGGCTAAGGAATTCGCGTACATCTACGCCAATAGGGGCATCTTCGGCCAGTTCCAACAAACCATCTGAACTCTCGGCTAGCCCAAGCTCTTCGGCAGAGCACAACATGCCATTGGACTCTATACCGCGCAGTTTCGCTTGACGGATCTTGAAGACCTTACCGTCGGCGGCCGCGCTCAATTGCGCCCCTACTTGAGCATAGGGCACACGCATGCCGGCGCGAACATTCGGAGCACCGCAGACAACCTGATGGTGCTGCTTGCCATCATTCACTTCACATACACGGAGCTTATCCGCATCTGGGTGCTCTTCAACTTTCACGACTTCGGCTACGATGACACCAGAGAATTCACTGGCGACGGCGTTAACCGCATCCACCTCTAGGCCTGCCATCGTCAATTGATCCACTAGAGCTTGAGTGCTCAGGGATGGATTGACCCATTCACGAATCCACTGTTCGCTGAATATCATGCTGTTTTCTCTGTCTGTTGACTTGTCATGCAGGAAGTTAGACTGGCCTGAAACGGCCAAGCCCACTAATTAAACTGTTTCAGGAAACGCAGGTCGTTCTCGAAGAACAAACGCAGATCATTGACGCCGTAACGCAACATAGCCAAACGCTCCACGCCCATGCCGAAGGCGAAGCCCGTATATTTCTCGGGATCAATGCCCGAACTGGTTAAGACATTTGGGTGCACCATGCCGCAGCCCAGTATCTCTAACCATCCAGTGTGACTACATACTCTGCAGCCCTTCCCTTCACACATTACACAGGCCATATCTACTTCTGCAGAAGGCTCTGTGAACGGGAAATAAGAGGGACGAAAGCGCACTGCAAGATCTTTCTCGAAGAACGCTTGAAGGAATTCTTCCACGGTACCACGCAGGTCGGCAAAGCTCACATCGGTGTCGATCAACAAACCCTCTACCTGATGAAACATAGGGGTGTGGGTAATGTCGGAGTCGCAGCGATATACGCGGCCGGGGCAAATCATGCGGAATGGAGGCTTATCGCCTTCCATTACGCGAACTTGCACAGGCGAAGTATGGGTACGCAACACGGTGCCGGGATCGATATAGAAAGTGTCGTGCATTGCACGTGCGGGGTGATGTTCGGGAATATTAAGGGCCCCGAAATTATGATAGTCGTCCTCTATCTCAGGACCGACGGCGACGGTATAGCCTGCCGCTTCAAATATACTTTGGATACGCTCGATGGTGCGAGTGACGGGATGTGTACCGCCACCGCCCTGCCGGCGTCCTGGCAATGTGACATCGACTGCCTCACTGCTCAATTGGCGGTTGAGAGTCTCCTCAACCAAGACTTTCTTGCGTAACTCTAGGGCGTCCTGCACCTGCCGCTTGGCAATATTGATGCGCTCACCCGCCTGCGGGCGCTCCTCGGGGCTTAGTTTACCTAAACCCTTGAGGAGATCCGTAAGGCTACCTTTTTTACCTAGATAATCGACGCGCAATTGCTCCAGCGATCTTTCATCGCTGGAGTCTTCGATAGCACGTAATGCCGACTCGACCAGGGAAACGGTGTCTAGCATGGTTCACACTCTTGCCTTAGGCAGCCAGACTCGCTTTCGCCTGGTTGACCAACGCAGCGAATGCTGCCTTGTCATGCACGGCCAAATCGGCCATTACACGACGATCCACCAGAATGTTGGCTTTCTTCAAACCAGCAATCAATTGGCTATAAGTCATGCCATTAGCGCGTGATTGTGCATTGATTCGGGTAATCCACAGACCACGGAATACGCGCTTCTTAACCTTACGGTCGCGATAAGCGTACTGACCTGCTTTGATTACTGCTTGTTTGGCAACGCGATACACACGCGAGCGTGCACCATAGTAGCCTTTAGCAAGCTTAAGAACTTTCTTGTGACGACGTCGCGCTGTGACGCCTCGTTTAACTCGGGCCATGGGTAAATCCTCGCAAAATTAAAATATTAGAAACGTTTTCCAAGCATACGGTCGATAAGAACTTTGTCAGAGGGATGAACCAGTGACGTGCCTCTTAACTGACGCTTACGCTTAGTCGTCATTTTGGTGAGGATGTGGCTTTTGTTAGCGCTTTTTCGCTTCCAACCACCAGCAGTCAACTTGAACCGCTTGGCTGCGCCGCGATGGGTCTTAATCTTGTTGCTCATTGCATACTCCGCATTTGTCGTCTTCTACAATCCACTACATAAAAGACAGTCGAGGGTTAATGTATAAAGCTATAGCTGCATATTGCAGGTACAAAAAATCCATTGTGCTGCCTAAATCTACGTTCACACCGCGAGCGGTGCTTCGGCAATACAATGGATCTGATCTCTACGGCTTCTTCTTTTTCACAGGCGACAACACCATTACGATCTGTCGGCCTTCCATCTTGGGTTCTTGTTCCACTGTGCCGTACTCCTCGAGATCCTTCCCGATTCGCTGTACAAGCTCCAGCCCAAGATGTTGATGGGCGAGTTCGCGGCCGCGGAATCG
The DNA here is from genome assembly GCA_963977405.1 of uncultured Gammaproteobacteria bacterium. Lineage (GTDB taxonomy): Bacteria > Pseudomonadota > Gammaproteobacteria > Pseudomonadales > Pseudohongiellaceae > UBA5078. Next base: position 2,558 of record CAXBOY010000144.1, on the reverse strand, counting down.
TAATGACACCTTGGCTTTGTCCCCATCAGTAAGGAAACGCATCAGGTTGCGTAGTTTTACCTGATAGTCTCCCTCTTCCGTCCCTGGTCTAAACTTAATCTCTTTAACAGTCGTTTTACGCTGCTTCTTCTTGTTGGCAACTTTTTGCTTTTTCAAGTCAAAAATATGTTTGCCGAAATCCATGATCTTGCAAACCGGTGGCTCTGCCTCCGGTGCGATCAATACCAAGTCCAGCTTGGCCTCACTCGCAGCAGCTCTCGCTTCGTCAATAGATACGACGCCGGCTTGATCTCCATTGGCTAACACCAGGCGGACCTCACTGGCATCTATGTGCTCGTTAATGACGGGCTTCTTAGAACTACTCCTCATAGGCGACTGTATATTCTCTCCGGACTCTATTAATGGTGCGACTTCGATCAGCCACCCAAGTTATATAAAAAGTGTGCTTCAGTTTGCGGCAGTGCGACCTTTACGGGCGACTTCGGCACTCAGATGCTGTGTAAATTCTTCTATCGTCATGCTGCCGAGGTCTTCCCCAGCGCGTGTACGAACCGATACGGTGCCAGTTTCGACCTCGCGGTCGCCTGCCACTAACATGAATGGCGTCTTCGCCATCGTGTGCTCGCGGATTTTAAAGCCTACCTTTTCGTTTCTCAAGTCCGCAGTGCTTCTAAACCCCTTATCTGACAAGGTTTTTTGCACAGATGCGCAATATTCGGCCTGTTTATCGGTAATATTCATCACCACAGCTTGTTCAGGCGCTAACCAGACCGGCAATGCACCAGCGTAATGTTCGATCAAAACACCGATGAAACGCTCGAAAGAACCGAGAACGGCGCGATGCAACATCACAGGCACTTGACGAGACCCGTCTTCGGCAACATATTGCGCGCCTAAACGATCCGGCATCGAAAAATCGACCTGAATAGTACCACATTGCTGGATACGTCCCATGCAGTCCTTCAGAGAAAACTCAATCTTAGGACCATAGAACGCGCCCTCGCCCGGTAATAACTCCCAAGGCAGGCCACTACTATTGAGCGCTTGTTTTAGCGCTAGCTCAGACTTATCCCAAAGCTCGTCGCTACCGACACGCTTCTCTGGTCGCGTAGACAGACGCAGGATGATGTCATCGAAACCGAAATCTTTGTATACGCCGAACAGCAATTCCATGAATACGGCTACTTCATCCTGAATGCTGCCTTCGGGGCAGAAGATATGCCCATCGTCTTGAACGAAGCTGCGCACGCGCATCAGGCCATGCATACTGCCCGAGGGCTCGTAGCGGTGGCAGGAGCCAAACTCTGCGAGGCGCAATGGCAGGTCCCGGTAACTCTTCAAGCCCTGATTAAATACTTGTATGTGGCAGGGGCAGTTCATCGGCTTCAAGGCATAAAGGCGATTCTCGGACTCAACGCTGAACATCTGCTCTGCGAATTTATCGGCGTGGCCGGAGCGCTCCCAGAGTGAATAGTCCACCAACTGCGGAGTGCGAATCTCTAAATAGCCGTTCTCTTGCTGAACGCGCTGCATATAACTCTGGATGACCTGATAGATCGCCCAGCCCTTAGGATGCCAAAACACCATGCCAGGAGCTTCTTCTTGGAAGTGAAACAATGACAACTTCTTGCCAATCTTGCGATGGTCGCGCTTCTCTGCTTCTTCCAAACGCTGCAAATACTGCTCGAGTGCTTTTTTGTCACCCCAGGCCGTGCCATGCACACGCTGTAGCATCTCGTTACTGGCATCGCCGCGCCAATAGGCACCGGCAACGCTAGTCAATTTAAACGCCTTAAACTTACCAGTCTCGGGTACGTGAGGGCCGCGACACAGGTCGATAAACTCGCCCTGACGATAGAAAGACAGTGCCTCTTCACCAGGAATGCTCTTGATGATCTCGACCTTATACTTTTCGCCCATTCCTTCAAACATCGCGATGGCCTCATCGCGAGACATGACGGAACGCTCAACCGGTAGATTCTCAGAGACGATCTCGCGCATCTTCGCTTCGATCTTCTCGAGGTCTTCGGGAGTAAAGGGACGCTCGTAGGCGAAGTCGTAGAAGAAACCATCTTCTACTACAGGGCCAACGGTCACTTGGGCTTCTGGGAACAAGCGTTGCACTGCCTGTGCCATTAGGTGTGCACAGGAATGGCGCAGCACCTCTAGACCGTCTGTATCGCGCTCAGTGATAATCGCCAACTCGCAGTCTTTATCGAGGACATAAGAGGTATCAACCAACTCTCCGTCGACTCGCCCTGCCAGTGCTGCACGCGCTAGCCCAGCCCCGATCGACGCTGCTACTTCCGCAACGCTGACAGATCCGTCAAAAGCACGTGAACTTCCATCTGGCAAAACTACTGTTGGCATAACCTTCCTGATCGCAATAACAAAACAAGCCGGAATGGACTCTTCCGACTTAAATTTTTAGGTATTCGTGATTTGCTTGCCGCGTTTCGTGCCGGGTTTTGATACCTGAATCGAGTACGCGTCGGAGGCAAATTCTGGTAGGCACGACCAGATTCGAACTGGTGACCTCTACCATGTCAAGGTAGCGC
>CAXBOY010000143.1:0-5720 GCA_963977405.1 uncultured Gammaproteobacteria bacterium | reverse complement strand
GCGCTTGCGCGTTACAACGCGCGCGAGAGAGATGAATAGAACAGCATAGGCGATCAGAATGCTGCACTCTAAAATGATCTGCGGCCACACATTGCCTGCCAGCATCAGCGTCTTTATCAAAGACATGAAATGGGTAGCGGGAAACAGATGACCGATGATGTTAATCGCCATCGGCACATTGCGCAGGTCAAACATAAAACCGGAGAGCATGAACACTGGAAGCAGGCTAACTAAGAGTGACACCTGACTAGCCATGAACTGATTCTTGGTCACCGAAGAGATCAACAAGCCAATACCAAGTGCCACTAGTAAATACAGCACGGAGGCGAATAGCAGAATAATCAAGGACCCTTCCATCGGCACGCCGAAGAGGAATCGCGCAGTACATAGGCACATGGCGAGGCCGATGATGCCAACACAGAAATAGGGAATGATCTTCGCCAGCAGTATCTCGACGGGTTTGACTGGCGTGACGAACAAAGCCTCAAAGGTGCCCCTCTCCCACTCTCGTGCCATCACCAGCGCGGTCAGGAATGCTCCCACCAAGGTTATGATTAACACGATCAAACCCGGTACGAGATACCAGGTGCTAGTATTAGATTCGTTGAACCAGAGTCGCGACTCCACATTGATATAACCGAGTCCGCCCTGGCTAATGCCGCCAAGCCGATCAACGCTCCTACTACTCTGCTGCGCGAGGGTAGCGGTTAAGTAATTCAATATTATGCTGGCGCGGCTTGCCTCTGCGCCATGCACCACTACCTGGATCGAAGCGTGGCCGGCGGCAAGATCGCGTGAGTAAGTGCTCGGGACGCGCACGATGCCATCGACCTCTCGCGCCAGCATCATCGCTTCTGCCTCTTGCATCGAGGTCAGCATAAGCGGCGACAAGAATGGACTAAGTTGCAAACCCACTACCGCCTCCATTGCGGTAGGCGAAGCATCGTCCATCACCACCGCGATCGGCGCATTCTTAACATCCAAGGACAGCCCATAGCCGAAAATCAACATGAGGATGACCGGCAGCAATAGGCCAATCGAGAGGTTGCTTTTGTCCCGCAGCAACTGACGCACTTCCTTGCGGGTTAACGCGAACAAGCGCCGAAAGAAGGCGTGGAATGAGTGCTGGCTATGATTCTCCTGCGCTGTTGCGACAGATTGTTCAGGCATGGGCCAACTCCTCTTCATCTCGCGTTGCAGCCTTTCGTGCCTGATTCACGATATCGATGAAGGCCCTTTCCATATTAAGAGGCGAGCTGGCGCTATGCCCGGCCTGTATCCATACCTCCCGCGGCGTTCCCAGGGCTTTGAGCTCCCCCGCATCTTGGATCACTATGCGATCGCAGTATTCGGCCTCATCCAAAAAGTGGGTCGTTATAATGATGGTCACACCGGTGTTGGCCAGAGCGGTAATGCGCCGCCAGAACTCGCGCCGCGCAAGCGGGTCTGTGCCACTAGTGGGTTCGTCTAGGAAGAGAATATCGGGCTCGTGCAACAAGCCTACCGCCATCGCGAGGCGCTGCTTGAAACCACCGGGCAGGTGCCCCGAGGGCGTGCGCTCTAGGCCATGAAGTTCGAATTGCTCTGTTACAGTGGCGATGCGTTGGCGCAAACGCTTGCCGCGCAGGCCATAGGCGCCGCCGAAGAATTCGAGATTTTCCAGCACCGAAAGATTGCCGTAGAGAGAGAATTTCTGTGAAACATAGCCGATGCGCCGTCTAGCGTCGGCACGTGCCGTGCGCAGATTCACTCCGGCCACTTGCAGAAAGCCGCTGGTGGCAGGCAATAAGCCACACAACATGCGAAATGTTGTGGTCTTGCCCGCCCCGTTGGGCCCCAGTAAGCCGAATATCTCGCCGCGCTTAACCGCGAAGGAGGTGCTATTCACGGCGATGAAGTCGCCGAATTTACGCACTAGATCCCGCACCTCGATCATCACCTCATCATGCGTATCGCCAACCGCTCCTTGCGCTTTGGCTGAACTATTAGAGAGTGAGGCGGCCGCGGCGAGCGAGGCCTCCACTTCTTCTTTATGCTGATGCAGCTTGGCGCGCATCAGCACCATGAATCCGTCTTCTAAACGCGGCGACACTTCCTCAACTCTTGCGCCATCAAGAATTTCCTGCAGGGCAGGCGCATCGCTTCGTGTGTTTTCATCGAGAATAAAGCGGACATCGCCCCCTTGGGGAACGGCGTCGATGACCATGTCCGTATTATCTAGGAGTTTGGATTGCAATACGCGGCTAGGTTGCTTCGATTGCTGCAGGGCCATGAAGCAGCGCCCGCGCGCGTGATCACTCAAAGCCTGTGGTGTGCCGTGAGCCAAGACCTCGCCCTCATGCATCACGTACACCTGTGCGCAGCGTTCGGCCTCGTCGAGATACGCGGTACTAATGATCACGGTTAAATGTTCGTCTTGGCGTAGTTGCTCGACAATTTCCCAGAGCTCGACCCGCGAGAGAGGGTCAACCCCGACCGTAGGTTCGTCTAGGAGCAATAGCTCTGGCGAGCGCACTAGCGTGCAGGCCAAGCCTAGTTTTTGTTTCATGCCGCCAGAGAGCTTGCCGGCGGGTCGCGCTGTGAATTTCGCTAACCCTGTCATCTCCATCAGGCGCGCATAACGCTCAACACGATCTTGCGCCGCCACCCCATGCAGGTCTGCATATAAATCGAGGTTCTCTTGCACACTAAGGTCTTCATAGAGTCCGAAGCGTTGCGGCATATAGCTGATTCGATCTTGAATCTGCTGCGGGTCGCGCCGCGCATCTACCCCAAGTACCTCCACACGGCCTTTGTCTGCGCGCAATAGACCTGCCATAAGGCGCAACAAGGTAGTCTTGCCCGCACCGTCGGGGCCGACAAATGCACTGATGGTGCCGGCGGGTATCGCGAGATTGATGTCCCGTAGCGCCACGATCTTACGGCCAGATTCCTTGTCTAGGAACTGCTTGTGTAGGCCTTCGATCTGCACGGCACTAGCCGCGGTACTCATTAGCGCTGCGCCTGATCGCCGTTGGCAGCTAAGCGCACTGTGGCGGGCATACCCAGGCGCAAGCGATTGTCTGGGTCGCTTACCTGCACGCGGATCTCGTAGACTAGGCTAGTGCGTAGATCTTCGGTCTGCACCGTCTTAGGCGTGAACTCCGCTACAGACGATATATAGCCCACCTTACCGGTAAGGCTCTGGTCCGGATGACTGTCGGTCGACACACTGGCGGATTGCCCAGGCAGCACGCGCCCGAGGTCGATCTCACTAATATAGGCCCGTACCCACTTGGGTTGGGTGATGGCAAGGTTGTAGGCGGGGCGTTGTGGGGAAGCCATATCGCCAGGTTCGAGAAGCCGCGAGCGCACGATCGCGGCAATAGGCGCGCGCAGTTCGGCATCGACGAGCTGTTGCTCCAATATCGCTAGCTCGGCGTTGGCAGCCTCGAGCATCGCTTCAGCTCGCGCAATATCCTCACTGGCAGGTCCATCGATACTTAATTCTTGAACTTGTTCAGCGCGAGTCAGGTTTGCCTGCGCTACCGCAAAACGTGCCTCTGCGGCTTCTATATCTAGCGTGCTAACCGCTTGGCCCGCAGTCTCTACACTGATAGCGCGCACACGCTGTAATTGCTGTGTTGCTTGGGTAAGTTCTGCCTGCGCCGCCGCACTAGCCGCCTCGGTCTGGGCAATCTCCTGAGGACGGCTGCCTGCACGAAGCCGGTTTAGCCCTTCTTGTTGCACGCGCACCTGGGCCTGAGCTTGGCGAATGCGTAATTCCAACATGCTCGTATCTAAGACCGCTAAAACCTGACCGGGAAGTACACTGTCCCCCTCCTCCACCCGCATCTCTTGGACCCGCTCGCTGCCCTTAAAGGCTAGGGCTACTTGGCGGAGGTCGACATTGCCGTACAACACAATCTCGTCGCTAGTCTCGTTAGTACGCCACGGCTGCAGTATCAACACTGCCGCAGCCACACCTAGAATGAGCACAGGCACGAGAGTTTTTTTAATATCCATGAAGTTTGACCCGATTGACTATTGAGGGGTGATTATGCGGATACTAGCTGCTAGAATTCCCTAAATCAAATGCCAATTTGAATTTAAACTTATACTTTTTTTGAGATCCACCGCATGTCATTGAATACTAAGAAATCCCCCGCAAGCGCGCCGCGCGGCAAAAAGCATACAGCTCGCCTGACTCGCGCGGATGGCGACAACACGCGGCAGCAGATCATTGAGACTGCGGGTCAGTTGTTCGCTGATCTTGGCTATATGGGCACTACTAGTAAGCTGATCTGCGAGGAATGTGGCTGCAATGTCGCCGCCGTCAATTATCACTTCGGCAGCCGGGACGGCTTATATAGCAGCGTGCTGATCGAGTCCCATAGCCGCCTCATCGGTTTCAATACCCTGCTGGAGATTAGTAATAGCAGCGACGACTCGAGGGCCAAGCTCAGCCGCATACTCGACATCCTTGTCGATGGCATTGACGCCAATCAATGGCATTCGCGCCTCTTCATCCGCGAGATCATGGCCCCTTCCGTCCACATAGAGGCGATGATCAATAACGAGGCACTACCCAAACTCTCACTACTTAAGACACTATTGAGCGATATCACGGGTCTAGACCCCGAGGATCCGCAGATGTCGCTAACACTCCTCAGCACTGTGGCCCCCTGCATGCTTTTACTGGTGGGTAATCGCGACAATCTGAGCAAAGTACTGGGTAATTTCTGGGAAGATAAGGCCGCGCTAAAAATCCATCTGAAGCGCTTCCTGTTTGCAGGATTGGATCATCTTGCCACCCAAAATCAAAACATCACAAAAAATCACGCTTAGGCATTAGTCATAGAGAACAGCCAAGCGCTAGAATGCGAACACGCTGAGTTTTCGGAAACAAAACAGGAATTCCACTATGGCGAGATTAGCCCAGACACTGGCCGCACTTAGCCTTCTTACAGTAACAGCCTTTGCGAATGCTCAAGATACTTTAGCGCAGCGCGATCAACTCGCCCCTATCGCAAACTCTAGCTGGAACTACGAACGTGCCGCGCACCTTCTAGAGCGCGCAGGCTTTGGCGGCACACCGGAGCAAATCGCAGCACTGGCAGCAATGACTCCCGCTGCAGCAGTACGCTCGCTCGTGTATTTCCAAGGCGCAGACAACAGCCATCTACAGCCCTTCGTACACTCCGGCATTCATGACCCGGGCCTAGAGCCCTTTCCCCCTAGCCGCCCTGCCACCACAGAGATGGCTAAGGAAACTGGCGAGGCACTTGGCATCAAGGTCAAGCCAGAAGGCAATCGACGCCTGCAACCGGTTGTTAACAAGTTCTTCTACTGGCTACGGGCCAGCGTTCTAGAGACCAATCGTGTCTCCTACTGGTGGGCGGATCGCATGGTCAACTCGAACGCCCCGCTGCAGGAGAAAATGGCCTTGTTCTGGCACGGCCACTTCGCGATCAACGAGAGCAAGGTGCGTGACTATCGCAAACTGCTCAATGAACTGACGCTATTCCATGACATGGGTACCGGGAGCTTTAGAGACCTGATGGTTGCCGTAGCACAAGATCCTGCCATGCTGTCTTTCCTCGATGCCGGCGTGAATGTTAAGGGTGCCGCAAACGAGAACTTCGCACGCGAGATCATGGAGCTATTTACCATGGGCGTCGGCAACTACAGCGAGAAGGATATACGCGAGGCAGCACGCGCCTTCACTGGCTGGAACTATG
>CAXBOY010000142.1:0-5743 GCA_963977405.1 uncultured Gammaproteobacteria bacterium | reverse complement strand
TTTTTACTGAGTAGCAGCCCTTCTTGGTTTGCCGCAGTCGCGAGCTACTACTTAGTGCTATTCATTTGCTCCACCACAGGAATCACGCCGGCTCTTTTAGTTGGGTATGATGATGGGCCTATATTGGGCTTTGGCCTTATGGCTGGATTACTCGGTTGGCTTGAGCATCGGAACTTGACCAGCAAATCAATACAGCCAACTGCTGACGCGACCGGTGATTAAGGTGTTATGTATCTCAAACTCTGCGATATTGTCGAGAACTGCATCATTTGAGAGATTTGTACATAACTGTCGTGTAAATGCCGTGGGGGTACGCAGTAGCATCTTGTAATCGATTTAGTATGATTACAGGAGTCCGGAGAACAGACATGAAAATTGATGCGAAAAGACTGAAGTCACTGCGCCAGACACAAGCCTGGACTCAAGAAGATTTGGCTGAGAGGGCTAACGTCCACCCTAGGACAGTTCAGCGAGCCGAAGCCAGCAGTTTTGCCTCAAGACGTACAATGAAGGCATTTGCAGACGCTTTGGATGTAGAATTAAGCGAGCTGATAGTTACCATTCAAATTCCTTTCGCCGCAGCGGGTATTCTAAATGCCATCATTTGGGCTGCCGTAATGATCCTAACAGCAATCACCTTTCCTGATCAGCCTGACAATAATGCCTCAATGCTCATGAACCTTTCTGCCGCTGCCTTTCTATCTACTATGCTGATTTGGGTACTTTCAGCTCGCTACCGCCGCCAATCAAGCACCAAATGACTAAACTATAATCGTCAAAGTTGTTAGTTCTCTGTAAAGTCATATTAAGTAGTTCAAAGCACATTCAATTTCAAAAGTGATTTCTCTAGCGCTAGTCCGCGAACCCTTTGCTTTCTATGCCCGAAAGAAAGAAATTTCCCCTACCCCAATGTATTAGCTTTCGTGTTCGTCAACCGCCAAGCTCTCTTGATCTAGTAGCCTCAACACCTATTCCTACCGTAAACTAGCAAGATTAATTTCCAAATACTGAATACGGTCGCTTAGTCTCGACCAGAGGATATAGATGAGAATTTGTGGCGTAGATTTGGTGGGCAACGAGGCCATCGTTTGCTTGCTCGAACAAGAAGCTCAGCAGTTCAACTTACCCGATTGTAGAGTACGCAAACTGGTCTTACCGAAAGAGCATAGTCGAGAAGATCTTCAACAGTTTCAGTTTTCATTTGCCAAGCTGATGACGGATTACAAAGTCACTAAGGTTGCGATACGCGAGCGTCAGACAAAGGGCAAGTTCGCCGGCGGGGCAGTCAGTTTTAAGCTGGAGGCTGCCATTCAGCTTATCTCCACTCTTGATGTGCTTGTACTTTCACCAGTGGCAATAAAATCCGCTATTAAGGAGAATCCCCTACCCTTATCATTTTCTAGCACAGGCCTAAAGGTGTTTCAGGAGGGCGCGTTTACTGTGGCATATGCCGCACAAAGTCTCGCCAGCTAAGCTTTTTGGAATCTAAGTTTGAAAATACGTGAAAATTGCCTCCTGCCCGTTTGTTCTGTATAAGCAAGAATTAAAAGCTTAAGGCGGACACTAGAATCCGCACCGCAGAAAAAGGGACCTTCACGCATGTTTGCCAATTATCTCAATATTGCGCTGCAGACAATTCGTAAGCAGCCTATCTTCGCTGCGATCAAAATCCTCAGTCTTACCCTAGGACTGGCCTGCAGCATATTGGTGCTTTTGCATGTGCAGTTTGTACAAAGCACTAATAAGCACATCGACAATTGGCAAAATACCTACCGTCTAGTTACGCACATGATGGTCAGAGAAACTCAAACCCCTTATAGAACCAGCGCTACTGCTGACCCTTATATTCGTTCGCTGCGCCAGGACTATGCCGACCAAATAGAGCATATCGCTCTTATCCGCGGCGGCGATGGCTTGTTTAGCCAAGGCAATCAGGCAACTCAGAATAACTTCCATTGGGCCGAGCCCGACACGGTATACCTATTTGATCTAGAGTTCCTTGCGGGTGACCCTGCAAGCGCGCTCACGGCCCCCAATACCATGGTGCTAACCGAGTCCACTGCAAGGAGATACTTTGGCAATGAAAGCGCTCTAGGGAAGGTGCTGCGCTACAACAATCAAGTGGATATCCAAGTGACCGGTGTGGTACGTGACGTGCCAGAGAATGCCACGATGCAGTTTGAGATGCTGATCTCGGTGCCTACGGGTAGGCAGTTGTTCGGCGACGCCTTCATGAATGGCACCGGGTGGATAAGTTTTAGTGGCTCTCAAACCTATCTTAGCTTTCGCGATAAGGCCTCTGCAGATCAGTTAGCAGGGGATCTGCGTAATTTCATCGACCGCAATCTGCCCGAGAACTCGGTGAGCTATGCCGCACAAAGCAATTTTGGGCTCTCAATGCAGCCTATCGATGATATTTATCTGAACCCACTAACGAACTTCGGTTCGCCAGAGGAATCAGAAACCCAACCCGTTCTGATCGGATTGATTGTATTTGCGGTGTTAATTCTGGTTTGCTCCTGTATTAACTATTCCAACCTGTCTTTGGCGCAGATTTCTCAACGCAGGAAAGAGATTGGTATTCGCAAGACCTTGGGGGCAACGCGTGGTCAGATCGTATCGCAATTCTTGTTCGAGTCACTATTGCTAACGATCATCGCTTTACTGTTAGCGGCCCCTATCGTGATGTTCGCCATTCCCGTATATGCGAACCTTACCAGTATTTCGATTCAGCTTAGCGACCTACTTGCCTCGAGCTTCGTAGCAGTCCTTGCCTTACTAGTGCTCGCCGTTGGCACAATCTCTGGCATTCTACCTGCCCTGTCCCTGTCTCGGTTACAGGCAGTTACCATCATGAAGCGCACTGGCACTCAAAGCCGGCTTGGTAGGTTGAGCAAAGCCACGATCACGGCGCTGCAGTTTTGTTTTTCGAGCGCACTTATCCTTCTGGCAATTGCCATCTATATACAAACAATGTTCTTACAGAACCTAGATGTAGGTTACAACAGGAACAATTTGTTAATTCTTGATAGCCGCTATAACGGGCAGGAGCCCGATGCGTTTAGTTATACCGGCATGATCAACGATCTGGAACAACACCCCGGTGTTTTGTCTGTCGCGGGTTCTCAAGTTAAGCCACCCAGTACTGGAGGCATTAATCCATGGCGTCTACCTAGTTATGGCCCCGACGAGTCGATTACTGTGGCGCATGTTGGCGTAAGCGAAGGGTTTATTGAGACCTATCAGATGCAGCTGCTTGCTGGCCGTACATTCTCTGAGGAGTTCGCAACCGATTTCTTCCCCGATGAACCAGTTGAAGACCAGATATACGGCATCGTGGTTACGGACGTGCTCGCACGTCGCTTTGGCTTCAATACACCAGAGGAGGCGTTAAATCAGCGCTTAGATATATTCAACTTCAAGACCTATGTGATCGGAGTAGTTAAGCGCTTTCAGTTTAGCAGTGGCATGGAGACCGAGGAACGCTCCATTGGCATACTGCGCTCGACGCGCTCACCTATGCGCTTTCTCAGCATCCGCATCGCCCCCTTACAAGCTTAATCTGCACGCAGCCATATCAATCAGGTGTGGGAGCGTCATCGCCCAGGCATCCCTGCCGATCTCACCTTCTTCTCGCAAACCTTCAACGACATAATCGAACAACGCACCAACGGTTTAAGCATTGCGGCACTGATGGCCAGCGTAATTACGATATTGATTGCGGGCTTCGGCTTGTTTGCGCTAGCCTCGTTCTCCAGCTTGCAACGAACGAAAGAAATTGGCATCCGCAAAACTCTTGGCGCTAGTTCTCGCGCAATCGTGATGTTATTGAGTTGGGACTTTATCAAGCCGGTTTTAATCTCATGCATTCTGGCATGGCCACTTGCTTATTTTGCGATAGATCGTTTCTACGGTAGTTTCAACGCTCAAGCTACTTTCTCCATCGCCTACTACATCATCGTGGCGCTTGGGGTTATTGGCGTTGCCTTGCTCACAGTGGCGGTCCAGTGTATTAGAGCCGCCAATGCAGACCCAGTGCGCTCTCTGCGATATGAGTAGAATAAATGGGGTCGAATAAAAGGGGTCAGAGTCATGGCTGTCCCACTTAATTTTGGTTTATCTCGCTATTGCTAGAATTGCGACTGGCGTTGCGCACCTTAGTGCTCCGTAGTGCAAGGGCCAAGGCGAGCCTTAGCGCTCCTTAGGCATCAAGGTTATGAATGATTTCTTAAAACCAAGCAAGTATATCGACTCGGACCATCCTGAAGTGATAACTAAGGCTCTCGAGTTGTCGTGTGGCATTGAAGATCCCGTAGAAATAGCTAGGAACTGTTTCGAATTCGTGCGCGATGAGATAAAGCATAGTGGGGATTTTCAGCAGAACCCCGTGACTTGCATTGCCTCCGATGTTCTCAGATTTGGTACTGGATATTGTTACGCAAAGAGTCATCTTCTTGCTGCTTTGCTAAGGGCTAACGGGATAGCTACTGGCCTGTGCTATCAAAGGCTGACTATCGCCGATGACGCTCCACCCTTTTGTCTGCATGGCCTCAACGCGATTTACTTGGAGTCCTCTGGCTGGTACCGAGTCGATGCGCGAGGAAACAAGCCCGGAGTGAACGCGCAGTTCTGTCCTCCAGCGGAGAGGTTGGCATTTCCTCTGCGTACCGAAGGCGAAACTGATTTTCAATATATTTGGGTGGAACCACTACCAGAGGTGGTATCAGTTCTAGAGAAATACGATGACTATTTGCAGGTTTTGAATAACTTGCCCGATATGTCATCTATGCGACCCACTACAGAGCAGGTTTCCATTACCATTAATGACATCGAGTAAACTAGGTCTAAAGCTTTTGAAATGGAATCTTACTCAGCCCCCTTTTATCAATCTACATTGACGCTCGCTTCCATCTTGCTTATCTCGGCCTGCTCAAGCTACTCACCAGTGTCAACGCAATCCAGCCCCATTGCGCATAATTATCAATGCGAGAGCAGCAAAAATATTATGGCAATCTATACTTCCACTCGCTCGGCGACTGTCCAATATAGAGGCAAGACTTACGATATGCACATCGCGGTTTCAGGCAGCGGTGCGCGATACGTTGGTGACGACTTAGAGTGGTGGACCAAAGGTAATGGCATTGGGTCAGAAGGAATGCTCTTACAACACAATGTCGATGGCAGCACTGGCGACATTATTGAGCTTTGCACAGCACTCTGAGCGCTGTATAACAGAGGCAAAATCCTTCTTGGGGTATCCGCTGGATATCTATTTTCTTAAATCTAAGCATGTGATCGACTGGTACTTTCGGACTTAGAAGAACAATTATGACAAGCAACGGAGATTGTAATGACTGAATATGAAGCTGCAGATTTAACTTTTAGCCTCGTAGGTTACGGTATGACTGCAATGGCTTTGTACTTTACAGTCGTAAGCGGATACTTGATTGGAGCCTACATGGTAGGATCAAATCTCTCCAAATCACAAGTTTGGATCATTACTTCCTTATTCGTAGTGTTCGCACTCGGGCTCGTATTTGGCTCATTTAGCTTCTTCGCAGCAGCAATCAACTTCGGTGGCAGCTCGAGTGATTCTATCGAATATTGGCTTGGCCCTGTGATCGCTTTGGCTGAACTGGTGGGAATTTTTGGCGCACTCAAGTTCATGCTCGATATTAGGAATACAGACAGCGCAGTATGACCACGCGAAGTGGAAACAGCGAATCGATACTATCCAACCTTT
>CAXBOY010000141.1:0-5807 GCA_963977405.1 uncultured Gammaproteobacteria bacterium | reverse complement strand
AGCGTTCAAGACCTGCTATTTCACTTGCCTCTGCGCTACCAAGACCGAACGCGAATTAGTCCCATTGCCTCCTGCCGCATTGGCGCGGAATTGCAGATCGAAGGCGAAGTTTTGGCAACTCAGGTGGCTTTCGGTCGGCGCCGTAGCCTCATCTGTCGAATCAAAGATCATAGCGGCATCATTAGCCTGCGCTTCTTTCACTTTAGTGCTGCACAGAAAAACGCCCTCCAAGTTGGCACCCATATTCGTTGCTATGGTGAGGTGCGAGGTGGCAAGACCGGTCTCGAACTCTACCATCCCGAGTATCAGTTCCTGAACGCTGCGCAGCCCCAAGACCTCGCCGCAACTCTCACCCCCATCTATCCAAGCACCGAAGGTATGCAGCAAGCGCGTCTCAGAGGCCTGATCGCGCAGGCCTTGGAGCTGCTGGACACTCAGATAATGCTCACGGATTGGCTCCCAGATTCGATGTGCAAAGCGCTAGGATTCCGTCCTCTCAACGAGTCGATCCGCTACCTTCACCGGCCACCAGTGGGCGATGCCTTATATAGCAATTTGCAGGCTCTCGCCCTCGGTCAACACCCTAGTCAACGACGCCTAGCCTTCGAAGAGCTACTCAGTCACCGCCTTTGCCTGCGACGCCTGCGCGCGCAAGCGGAACAGCTCCAGGCCCCAGCCCTTCGGTCCACGAGCAAGCTGCGCTCGGCATTTCTCAACGAACTCCCCTTTCAACTAACTGCAGCGCAGGCTCGCGTTAGCCAGGAGATCGCGAAGGACTTGGCTCAAGCGTCGCCTATGTTGCGCCTTCTGCAGGGCGACGTCGGCTCTGGTAAGACAATCGTCGCGGCGTTAGCGGCGTTGCAGGCAGTGGAGAATGGCTATCAAGCTGCAGTTATGGCGCCGACCGAGATCCTTGCCGAGCAACATTTTTTAAACTTCTCTAGGTGGCTAGAACCCCTTGGCTTGCGCGTGGGTTGGCTCAGCGGCAAAGTTAAAGGCAAGAAACGCGAGGTCCAGTTGCAGACCATTCTTGACGGCAGCGCGCAGGTCATCGTCGGCACTCACGCGCTGTTTCAAGACGGGGTCAATTTTTCGAAGCTAGGCCTGATTGTAATCGACGAGCAACACCGCTTCGGTGTGCATCAACGCCTCGCGCTGCGCGAGAAAGGTGCCACAGCGGCACATATTCCGCATCAACTCGTCATGACCGCTACCCCCATCCCACGTACCTTAGCGATGAGCGCCTATGCCGACTTAGACTGTAGCATCATCGATGAATTACCTCCGGGGCGAACCGCCGTCAGCACTCTCATCATTTCCAATAGTAGGCGCGCAGATGTGATCGAGCGTATTCACCACGCCTGCAACAAGGGCAGTCAAGCCTATTGGGTATGCACCCTGATCGAAGAGTCCGAGGCGTTGCAATGTCAGGCAGCACAGGTAAGTGCCGAGGCGTTGCAGACACAGCTACCGGACCTCGCCATCGGCTTGATTCATGGTCGCATGAAGGCCGCCGAAAAATCACAGGTGATGGATGCGTTCAAGCGTGGGGAGCTTCAGCTCTTGGTGGCAACCACTGTGATTGAGGTTGGCGTCGATGTACCCAACGCAAGTCTTATGGTGATCGAAAACCCAGAACGCCTTGGCTTAGCGCAGCTCCATCAGTTACGAGGGAGAGTCGGCAGAGGCGCCGTCGCCAGCCACTGCGTGCTCCTCTATCAGGGACCACTAAGCAAGGTGGCGCAAGAGCGCCTTGGCATCATGCGCGACAGCAATGATGGCTTCTTCATTGCCGAGCAAGATCTCGCTATTCGCGGACCAGGGCAAGTATTGGGCACCGAACAGACAGGACTTATGAGCTTTCGCATCGCCGACATCAGTCGCGATGCCGGGATGCTAGATCAGGTAAAGGAGCAAGCGGAGCTGATTCAGTCGCGCTATCCGGCACACGTAGACCCGCTCATTCGACGGTGGCTAGGCGACCGCGAACTCTATGGAAATGTTTAACATTCAATGCGCCTCATATGGGAGATAGTCCCACCGTGCAACAACCGATATACTACGGCTCATCAAATCGGATTGTTAGAATTAACACGTCATACGCACAGCAGCAGCGCATTTCAATGCAGGGGCATCATGCAAAAAGTCGACTCACGGCAGACAGTTACAGGAATAGATGATCTTGTAAGAGTAGTACTCTTGCAAGATGGCAAAGGCAAAGGTCAGATTCTTCTTGCCAACGATTCCCTGTTAGATTTGAAGGCGCTTAACTCTCTCGTAGAGCGTAATCTTATTCCAATCCCTCAATCGGAGATCGCCGATCTAACTGCTAAGAACAAGCTAGTACAGATCGAGTCAGCTCCCGCTTTCTTCCTGTTGCCGACAATCATCGACGAGAACATCGCATCTGCCCAGCATTGCCATATCGAGATTTTGAATGTCGATGGAATGGAATTTGAGAAGATTGACTTAGCACAGTTACGTGCCAGTTTGCGCGAGTCTAATTACCGCGTTCGAGCTATAAGCTGCTCTATTCCCGCCGAAAAGCTTTATCAAGGCTCGCCAAACGATAGCGCTGACCTAGATTTGATTTTCAACTCCATCCGCAATTTCACTACGCTACGAATTAAGCAAAGACTGGAAGAGACCCTTGAGATTCCTCCGTTGCCGCAAACCGCCCAGAAAATTCTGGCACTTCGCTCCAATCCAAACGCGAATGTCGCGGACCTTGCCGAGATCGTAGAGATGGATGCCAGCCTGGCCGCGCAGATAGTGAGCTGGGCATCTTCACCCTATTACGCAGCACCGTCCAAAATACGTTCCGTGCACGATGCCATCTCACGAGTGTTAGGCTTTGAGCTGGTGAGCAATTTGGCGGTTGGAATGGCACTAGGAAATACCCTGTCACTGCCTAAAGATTTTCCGGATGGTTTCACGCCCTATTGGCTACAATCAGTGTATTGCTCTACGGTTGTTGAAGCGATCGTAAAGATGATTCCCCCAGAGAAGAGACCAAGCCAAGGGTTGGCCTGTCTAGCTGGCCTGCTTCATAACTTTGGTTACTTGGTGCTTGCCCATATCTTTCCGCCTCACTTCTCAGCAATTTGCCGCCACGTTGAGGCAAACCCTGCCATCAGTCACGTGGCTATAGACCATCATCTGCTCGGCGTAACGCGTGAACAGATCAGCGCTTGGCTCTTGCAGCTTTGGAATATGCCAAAAGAAGTTTGCGTTGGCATTCGCTTCCAACACGAGCCGAACTATCAAGGCGAGCATAGCGTGTATGCCAACTTGGTACTCATCGCAATGCGCGAACTGCGTCAGCATGGCATCGGTGATGCCCCACCCGTGGAAGTGCCAATTGAGATCTACCAACGCCTTGAACTTAACCCTATTGAGGTTTTAGAGGTAGTGCAGAAAATTGTTGCCTCCGACGAAGAGCTGAAACAGATAGCAGCCAACTTCAAAACTTGAGGTCGCCTTGAGATTTCTGCGATACATCACTAGTAAATGCGATGATTACTTGCGTGAGTACACACCCAAGCTTCATCAACGCGCCCCTGCATTCGTGCAACTAACAAGACTCGATAAACCGATCGGTGTGTTCTTGTTGCTATGGCCAACTCTCGGAGCGTTGTGGATAGCAGCACAAGGCTTTCCCGGCTTGAAATTATTGGTGATTTTTCTGCTCGGCACTTGGCTAATGCGTTCGGCAGGCTGCGCAATTAACGATTATGCGGATGCAGATTTCGATGGCGACGTGCTGCGCACCGAGGCTAGGCCAATCGTCACTGGCAAAATCTCTCGCAAAGAGGCCTTGCTCACTTTCCTGCTTCTAAGTGCTCTGGGTTTCGTTCTATTATTGTTCACGAACTTGCTCACCATTCAGATGTCCTTCTTCGCTGTTTTCGTAGCAGCGCTTTATCCCTTTATGAAACGCTACACACATCTTCCTCAATTGGTATTGGGCATCGCGTTTTCCTGTGGAATTTTGATGGCATTTACAGCGGCGCGTGGCGAGTTACCCGCCGAGGCCTGGCTGCTCTTCGTTGCGAACTGCTTGTGGACTGTTGCCTACGATACCCAGTATGCGATGGTGGATCGCGAGTATGATTTGAGGATTGGGGTCAAGTCGACCGCAATACTATTTGGCAGCGCTGACCGCGTTATTATCGCGACGCTACAGGGGATGTACTTGCTCGCCATGTCGCTGGCAGCTGCACAGTTTCAGCTAGGGGTCTGGGTTTATCTAGGACTAGCAGTTGCGCTCGGTCTTTTTGTTTGGCAATGGCAAATTACCAAGACCCGCAGCCCCGAAGGTTGTTTTAAAGCATTTCTAAACAATCATCGGGTTGGTGCTGCGGTGTTCGCTGGCATCCTTATGCATTTTCTACTTAACTGAACGCCTGAATACCAGTTTGCGCTCGACCTAAGATAAGGGCGTGAATATCCTGCGTTCCCTCATAAGTGTTCACCACCTCTAAGTTCTGCAAATGACGCATCACGGGATACTCATCGGAGATGCCATTACCACCCAACATGTCTCGCGCTTCGCGCGCAGTGTCCAATGCTTTGAGACAAGAATTGCGCTTGAGTAATGAGATCAGCGGTGGTGCGAGCTTGTTCTCGTCGCGCAGGCGTGAGCCTTGCAGACAGCCAAGTAGGCCGATCGAAATGTCCGTCTGCATAATCGCCAGTTTCTTCTGAATAATCTGGTTCGCCGCTAGCGGGCGGCCAAACTGTTTGCGATCCATGGTGTAATCCAACGCAGCTTTCCAACAGGTTTCCGCTGCCCCAAGCGCACCCCAGGCAATGCCTAAGCGTGCGGAGTTTAGACAGCTGAACGGTCCCTTCAAGCCCTGAACGTTCGGCAGCATGTTCTCGGCGGGTACGAATACCTCGTCCATCACGATCTCGCCAGTGATAGAGGCACGCAAGGCTAGTTTGCCCTCGATCTTCGGAGCACTTAAACCCTTCATGCCCTTCTCGAGTATGAAGCCGCGAATCAAGCCTTCGTCGTCCTTACCCCATACCACGAAAACATCTGCGATGGGTGAGTTGCTTATCCAGTTCTTCGCGCCACTAATGCTGAAGCCGCCCTCTACAGTGCGCGCTCGTGTCAACATGCCACCGGGGTCTGAACCATGGTCTGGTTCTGTAAGGCCGAAGCAACCGATCCACTCGCCGGAAGCAAGCTTAGGGAGATACTTTTGCCTTTGCTCCTCTGTGCCAAAAGCATAGATAGGATGCATTACGAGACTAGACTGCACACTCATCATGGAGCGATAACCCGAATCTACTGCCTCGACTTCACGGGCAGCCAGCCCATAGCAGACGTAGTTAACGCCCGCACAGCCGTAGCCTTCGATTGTAGAGCCCAGCAGGCCCAGTGCTCCCATTTCTCGGAAAATCTCCGGATCAGTATATTCTCGGCGATAGGCATCGCGTACTCGTGGCAGGAGTTTCTCTTGCGCATATTGTCGTGCGGTATCGCGCACGAGACGCTCTTCTTCGCTCAACATTTCATTCATGAGGAACGGGTCCTGCCAACTGAATTTGGCAGAGTCTGAACTTGCAGACATAGGGAACTCCTTAGGTTTTTCGGCTGTGGGCTCTAAGTCCTAAGCTGCCTAAAAATGGAGCGCAGAGGACCTGCATAGAGCGATCGTTCAGTGTGTTGCCTCATCTTATCAACATGCCGTGTTTTTAAAAAGCGGCGTTTATGTTTATCCGCCGAGGGATTAGCGCGGATTTAAGGGTGTACTGGTTATTTATTCAGGCTAGAATACCGCGCCATGGACGTCTCT
>CAXBOY010000140.1:0-5831 GCA_963977405.1 uncultured Gammaproteobacteria bacterium | reverse complement strand
AAGAAACACGCGCCGTGGCAGCAAGGGCAGGCGCGTGTTCTGTTGCTCAATTTCGCTTAGGGTTGACTCGGTTCGTCATTCAACTTGTATCGAAAGACATACTGCACATTCGGGATCATGACAGGGAAGCCATCTGGAGCATATTGTGTAAAGCGAAATTGTTTTGCGGCAGCTATGGCACTTCTATTGAAAACAACTGCTGGCTCCGCTTCTACTACCTCCACCGAGTCCGCGACCACTAAACCATCAATGCCAACGGTAAATTTCACCTGTACCCAACCTTCAATTCCTTCCGCCGCAGCGACAGTGGGGTACATCGGCACGACATTTTCTATAGGGTAAAATTCCCCTCGATTCTCCACGTCATCAGCCGAAGGCTGAGCAGACACGATCTGCGTATTGGCCAGCACTATTATCAACATGGATGACAGCAATGCGAGTGTACAAAGCACATTCCGACGCTCTTTCTTAAGCTCTTTAGTTTGCATTATTTTTCCCTCAAGTAAGTGAACTATTCTTGTTTCTAGCGTACTTCGGTCTAGCATTGTTTGCGCAAACAATGGGGGTTTCGCCGCGC
This sequence comes from uncultured Gammaproteobacteria bacterium, assembly GCA_963977405.1. Lineage (GTDB taxonomy): Bacteria > Pseudomonadota > Gammaproteobacteria > Pseudomonadales > Pseudohongiellaceae > UBA5078. Next base: position 5,254 of record CAXBOY010000140.1, on the reverse strand, counting down.
TCTGCTGACAGCAGCGTGCGACAGAAATTAGGCTTGTAGCGTAGTCTGAATTATCGCTTTCGAGTGCCGCGGCCTGCATGTCGCATGCCGACTCCGCACTGGCATCGAGACGCTTTAGCAAAATCCAACACAGAGGGTTCAGCCACAACATACTGGCTAAGAGATAGCACAACAGCTTGCAAAGCCAGTCGTATCGATGCACATGGCTTAGTTCATGAGCGAGTACATGGGTCAGCGTCTGCTGGGGCCATTGCAATGCTTCAATCGGCAAAAGCACCAGCGGGCGCAGAGCCCCGAAAGAGAGCGGCGAATGGATAGATGAGCTCGCTCGAACCGAAACGCTGCGGGAGATATTGAGCCTTTGTTGAAGCCGTGCGGACTCCGTCTGAATGTCTACTTCACTGATTGCAGCGCTACATACACGCAGCTTATTTAACTGCCAAAGGCCCAATAGTAGACGCGACACTAGTAAAAGCACCGGAACAAGATAGAGAGCGAGCAACAGTACGCTCCAATCGAAGCCCGCCGTCTCCAACGCACCAGGGCGTACAATCAACGTGACCAGCGCGGGAACCGCCCCGGCATCGCCGACCGCTGACAATTGTGTTTGTGAAATCGCCAAACCGAGGAACACACTGAAGAAGCCGCCAAGGATTACCAAGTGCTGGCTTTGCGTGGATAGCTGGGCTCGAAGTAAACGGTCGAGCAAGAGGAAAACGGCGAGAACGAAAGCAGAGATCAACAAGCCTTCGCCTAGCAATCGAATCGCCCCACTGGAATACCATGCAGTCGCGATTGCGTTCAATAATGAGTCCATCATATCAAGCCTCTATTTTTTCTCGGTCAGAGTTTTTTTCTTCTCTTTTATCAACTGCTCTAGACGGCTAAGTTCGTCGGACGAGATTGAGTTTACTGATTGATCCAACAAGGAGTTCACGGCCAGAAACGGCGAGTCCTCGAAGAAAGTCTTCACCACATTGCGAAGCGCGGAGCGCGAGGCCACCTGTCGCTTCACTAGAGGGAAGTAGAGATACTTCGGTCCACTCTCGCGGTGGTCGATATGGCCCTTCTCTTTGAGCTTGCCTAGTAGCGTGCGCACTGACGAGTAACTAGGCGCGTCCTCGATACTATCTTGAACATCCTTCGCGCTCGCCTCGCCGAGGCGATAGAGCACGTCCATTATTTGCCGTTCCCGGCGACTTAGTTGATCTGCATTAGACATAGCGTAGATCCAGTGTGTTAATTTATTAACATAGTGCTAATAAATTAACACCTAAGCAGGAGATGTCAACAAAAGATTCAAAAAAACCGCGCAGGAGTGATGACCCGTCGGCCATTGCCCGCCGATACCGAGTTAATGGAACGCTACTTCATTACCCTACAACTTCGTATAATGCAGCTCTTTGAGAAACACAGCGCGAGGTAGAAATGGACTTAATCGAATGGGCAGACTTCCAAAAGGTCGAGTTGCGTGTTGGCACTATCGTAGCGGTAGAACCCTTTCCAGAGGCTCGCAAGCCAGCCCACAAACTCACCATTGATTTCGGCGAGCAGGTCGGCGTACGCCGCTCCAGCGCCCAGATCACCGACATCTACAGCGCCACAGACCTTGTCGGCAAACAGGTCGTGGCCGTGGTGAACTTTCCACGCAAACAGATCGGGCCCTTCATGTCCGAGTGCCTAGTCACTGGATTTCATCGCGACGATGGCGCGGTGGTCTTGGCGGTTCCGGACAGTGCAGTGCCAAACGGGGCGAAGCTTGCTTAGACCGAAAGGTAGGAGCGCTTGCCCTAGCATGGGGGGCTTGCCCGCGAATAAGTCGGTGCCGCATTGCGGGCAAGCCCCCCATGCTAGGGCAAGCGCTCCTACGCCAACCGCATCAACAACAAAAAAACCTCCTTCGTCTACCCTTTGCAGCGGTTTCCTCCTACACTCATGTCATCTAAAAACTCATTCCGTCAGGAGATCAATCACAATGTGCGACAACCATACCGCTGAAGAAGATGCCTACATGCTCAAGATGTCCAAACTGAGTCGTCGCCAGTTTGCCAAGCTCGGCGTCACTGCCGCTATTGCGGCATTGCTGCCACCGCTAGCAAACGCTCAGGACGTGATGGAGATGGAAGTCACCATCAGCACTCCAGATGGCACGGCAGACTGCTACTTTGTACACCCTAGCAACGGCAAGCACCCTGCGGTTCTGATGTGGCCTGATATTCTCGGCCTGCGTCCCGCATCTCGCGCCATGGGCAAACGCCTCGCGCAATCTGGGTATTCTGTATTGGTCGTCAACCCGTTCTACCGCATTCAACAAGCACCAGTAATCCCAGACGGCGCATCCTTCGCTGATCCCGAGATCTCCGGCATCGTGCGCCCCATGATGGCCTCTCTGACCGAAGCATCCGACATTACTGATGCGGGCGCTTTCTTAGCCTGGATCGACCAACAAGCGGCTGTGGATACTAGTCGTAAGATCGGCACTGTGGGTCACTGCATGGGCGGTCCACAGGTCATGCGCACCGTGTCTCATTTCCCCGAGAGAGTCGGCGCAGGCGCAACCTTTCATGGCGTGAACCTTGCCACCGCGAATGCTGACAGCCCGCATCTAGATATCCCCAATATGGATGCCCGCATGTTGATCGCGATTGCAGAGAACGATGATGCCCGCGATCTCGAGGTGAAGACGACGCTGCGCAATGCGTTTGCCGCCGCCAATGTGCCTGCAGAGATAGAGGTGTATGCTGGTTCGCTACATGGCTTTACGATGCCCGACTTCCCAGTCTATGACCAAGCTCTTGCCGAACGTGCATGGGCTCGCCTGCTAGACACATATGCAAAGGCGCTGGTGTAAGCTAGTCACTGATCAAGTCCGTAGAAATATAAAAGACGCTTCCAAGGTCTACAAAATAAAACAGGAGATCGATGCTATGTGTGATAACCATACGGTAGAAGAGAACGAGCTTTATCTTGCTATGCAAAAGAAGATGAACCGTCGCCAGTTCGGCAAGCTAGGGGCTGGCGCTGCGCTCACCATGATGTTACCCGCCGTTGCGAACGCTCAGGACGTGATGGAAATGGATGTGAACATCCAAACCCCAGACGGCATGGCCGATTGTTATTTCGTCCACCCTACTTCCGGTCAACATGCGGCAGTCATCATATGGCCGGACATACTAGGCCTGCGCCCCGCCTTCCGAGCCATGGGCAAACGCCTAGCGCAATCCGGTTACTCCGTATTGGTGGTAAACCCCTTCTACCGCAGCGCGAAGTCTCCGGTGGTAGGCCCCGGCGCCAGCTTCGCTGACCCCGCCATCTCGGCTATCGTGCGTCCTATGGCCGGGCAGCTCAACGCGACCACACATGTGACGGATGCCAATGCCTTCATTAATTGGGTAGACCAGCAGCCTTCCGTCGATACCAACCGCAAGATTGGCACTACGGGTTACTGCATGGGCGGGCCCATCGTGATGCGCACAATGTCTAATTTCCCTGAGCGCATGGGTGCCGGTGGCAGCTTCCATGGTGGCGGTTTGAATACGGCCAATCCAGACAGCCCCCACCTTGGCATTCCGAATATGGACGGCCGCATGTTGATCGCCATTGCCACCAACGATGATGAGCGCGACCCGGAATCCAAGTACGTGTTGCGTCGCTCTTTCGCTGCCGCGCAAGTGCCTGCTGAGGTGCTCGTCTATGATGACGCCAACCATGGCTGGTGTGTACCGGATTCTGCTGTGTACAACGAAGCACAGGCCGAGCGTGCCTGGAGCCGCCTATTGGCGACCTTCGAGATCGCGCTAGCCTAACTAACAAGGCAAAAGAGAAGCAAACCTGCGCGCCCCTGAGCGGGGCGCTTTGGGTCTTCGCATTTCAGGTATGAACTAAGACTAAACTAGTCAACGATTCGGCGATCGCGCAGTTCCACTTGCTTGTACGACGCTTTTTCCCTTACACCGGCAACCTTGCTCAGAAAGCTGTCGATGTCATCGAAGGGCATCTGTCGCAGCAACTGATGATCTAACTCCCACCACTTGCTCGCCAATAGCGCCGCGCAGGTGGACTCGTCGAAACGATAGCGAATCGCGCGGGCCGGGTTTCCCCCCACGATCTGATAAGGTTCTACATCTTTGGTGACCACCGCGTTGCGCGCGATAACGGCGCCATGTCCCACTTTTATTCCTGCCATCACCACCGCCCCGTGACCTATCCACACATCGTTGCCGATCTGCGTGAGGCGAAGAGGACTCTTATATTGATGACTAACCGAAAGGCTAGTGGACACCCAGTCTAAGGGATGATTGCGCGGCGTCTCGCCCAAGGTGACATCGCGCCCGATACTGCAAAAACGCCCGATCGAAGCGACATTAAGAATGCGGCTATCGGAGCGCAGATAACTGTGCGCCCCCATTGTCATCTGAGTCGATTCGGGCAGCTCGACATGCACGTGACGAAGCTTAGTATACTCTTCGAACAGAATTTGGGAGTCATGGGAGATTAGATCGATACCCTTAATGATGACATTGCGCCGCGCCGCTTTGCGCTGCTGAAAGAAATAGCGAATTCTGCTAATCAAAGAACTTTCCTTATTCGTCTTATACAAAAACGTCGCTACGAAAACCGCAACGACGCCGCCTATTATAGACTTAGAGCGGCAAGAAGGACTTACTCTTCCCCACAATAAGAGAAAATTTCTCCTTAGCGCTCGTTTCAGACTATGATGCCTGCATTATGCTCAACATCCTGTGGCTCAGTTTCTTCTTTCTAGCGTTCATCGCCGCCCTCTGGCAATGGTTGACGGGCAGCAACCCTGAAGTCTTTAGCGAGCTCGTCGCTGCCAGCTTCGAGATGGCCAACCTAGCTGTAGAGATTGCCATCGGCCTGATCGGTGTGATGGCGCTGTGGCTAGGCCTATTCCGCATCGCCGAACACGGTGGCCTGATCGCCGTCATCTCCCGTGGTATGGCCCCCTTGTTCAAACGCCTGATGCCCGAGGTCCCGGCGAATCACCCCGCACTAGGCTCCGTGACCATGAATTTGGCCGCCAACTTCTTAGGGCTCGACAACGCCGCGACCCCCATGGGCCTGAAGGCCATGAACGATCTGCAGACCTTGAACCCGGACCCAGACACCGCCACCAATGCCCAGATACTATTCCTAGTCCTGAACACCTCCTCCGTTACCCTGCTGCCCGTGACCATATTCCTCTACCGCGCCCAGCAAGGCTCGCTCGAACCCGCCGCCGTGTTCCTGCCCA
>CAXBOY010000139.1:0-5892 GCA_963977405.1 uncultured Gammaproteobacteria bacterium | reverse complement strand
GAGCGGCAACTTGAGTTTTCCCTGCCTCCATTTCCAAGGGGAGGGGATCGAAGATCTCAGCGAGAATAATGAATACCCCTATTAGCCAGATTGAATGGAGCAAGTTACTCTGACCCCTTTGATAAATCTAATCTCTAAATACCGTGAACGTTATGCCACGTTTGGTTATGCTGAGAACCAAATCTATCCTGGAATCTTGGACGCACTGAATGCGTTGAGTACTCGAGGTGTACGCATGGGCGTGTGCACATCTAAGCGAGTGGATTTCGCAGAGAGAATTCTCTCGATGTACGGGCTACTTGAATTTTTTAGTTTCGTAAGTGGCGGGGACATCGGGATTAAGAAACACCAGCAACTAGCAGGCTTACTAGAGGCGGGTAATATAGATAGAACTGCTGTAATGATCGGCGATCGTGAGGTCGATATCTCATCTGCCAAAGTACATGGCCTAAGAACGGTAGGAGTATTGTGGGGTTTCGGCGATCGCGACGAGCTCGAGCAAGCGGGCGCGGATGTTATACTTGGCAAAACGAACGAGCTCTCTCAGATAAAAACCTGAGGCGCTGTTGAAGCACAACAAAAGGAAGGAAACAGAATGAGAATCGCAACGCCAACTCTGGTCGCACTGCTGTGCTTAACATGTTCCACTTCTACATTAGCAAAATGTCTAGATTCTGGTGTGCAATTACAGATTCTAGGCTCGGGTGGACCGGGTGCCTCTGGCGGTAGAGCGTCCTCTGGCTACTTGCTGTGGGCGGATGGTGTCAGTCGAGTCATGGTCGACGCAGGCAGCGGCACAAAGGACCAGTTTCATCGCGCGGGTGCTAACTCCGATGACATCGAGTTTGTAGGTCTAAGCCATCTTCATCCAGATCACTCGGCGGAGCTGCCAGCGATCTTCTGGCCCGCTGGCGGTAGCTTCAACATAGCGGGCCCTACAGGTTCTGATGCTTTCCCTTCAATAGAAAAATTCCTCGAGCTACTGATGGGAGAGAACGGCGCCTATAGCGTGCTATCTCCTAGGATGGAGCTGCAAGTGACGACTGTCGATACAAATTCTAGGCAAGCGATGGAGGTATGGAGCGCGGACAATATTCTTGCCAGCGCTACGGCTGTTCCCCACGGAGAAGTTCCTACACTCGCCTACAAATTTGAGTTCGCCCAGAAGAGCATCGTGTTTGCGAGTGATCAGAACGGGTCTGACCCCGCATTTATCGACTTCGCGCGAGGAGTAGATTATCTCGTCATCCACCTAACTGGAACAGAAGATGCCACTGGCGTTATCGCAGAGTTGCATGCGAAACCAAGTGTGTGGGGTGATATGGCTGCATCGGCAGAAGTTGGGCAAGTCATCGTAAGTCACATTAGTGCAACATCAACTGAAATGCTGGACGAGAGCCTTAGGATCATTAGACAGCACTATGCAGGACCGCTTGTCATCGGCGAAGACCTGATGTGTATCGAGCTATAATTCGATAGCTGTGCCACGAACGGTGCTAAGGCGCATTGAAGTAGAACAAAACGATATAGTAAAGTACGAACTCGAATTAAATCGCAAGCTTGATGCTCAGTTGGGATCTTCGACAATAGCAATGACAGGACACAACACTGTAGGAAAATTTAGCGCGAAGCTTCTGCGCCCAGCATTGCCAAGTGGTGACTCGCCTTGGTCTTTTGTCGTGCTGCCCAAAGAAGTCAGCGAGATGCTCCCAAGACGCGGCAGGACGACTGTCGAAGTCGCTCTCAATGATCACAGTTTTCAATCCACGCTCGAACCTGACGGCCAGCTAAGTCATTGGCTCAAGATTAGTGATGAGCAAAGAGTGGCCGCAGGCGCTATGGTTGGCGAATTGGGCGCATTTGAGATCACAACTCTGCCACAAGAGCCTGAGCCAGAACTCCCATCGGACCTACGGGAGGCCTTGTCCGCAAGTCCAGCAGCCAAAGAAGTATGGGACGATACTACTGCAATCGCGAGGGTAGATTGGATTCACTGGATAGTCTCAGCCAAACAATCCAAGACTCGAGACAAACGTATTCGTGATGCATGTGACAAACTAGCTTCGGGCAAGCGCCGAGTCTGCTGTTTCGATCCCTCTGGTTTCTACAGTAAGGCGCTTAGCGCCCCAAAGGTTGAAGAGTAGGTGGCACGCACAATAGCGAAGGTCCCACTATCGAGCGTCAATCACGTTTACAATTTGGATTGATGCTTCGCCGCTCATCTCAGCAAGGTCCTCCCTATAGAGCATCATGACAATGATATTTTTCGATATAGACGACACCTTGCTGGATTACAAAGGTTCACAGGACATCGCTGCCAAAGCGTTTTCCAAAAAATATGCCACGCACATCTCAGCTCCTGATCAATTTGTGGATGTTTTCAATAGAGTGACGGATCATCATATGGCGAGGTATCTGTCAGGCGAGATTTCGTTTCAAGAGCAGAGGCGCTGGCGCATCCGTGATTCGCTGGGCCTAGAGCTCAGCGATCAAGAGGCGGACGATATTTTTGCCGATTACTACCAAGTCTATGAAGACTCCTGGCAGTTGTTTCCAGACGTGCTGGATGTGCTGGAAAAGCTTAGGGGTAAGCAGTTGGCGGTTATCACGAATGGCGACAAAGACAACCAAACCTATAAGCTCGACCGGCTTGGCCTACTTCCCTTTTTTAGCGAAGTCATCACTCCGGCCTGCGCCGACGCCGCTAAGCCAGATTCTGCTATTTTCCAATTAGCCGCTCGTGTCGCTGGCAAACGACCAGAGGAATGCTGGTATATTGGTGACAACCATGCATTGGACTACCACGGCGCACTGGCTAGTGGCTTTAAGTCTGTTTGGCTGAATCGTAAATCACGCCCAGAGCGATGTGATCATCAGTGCAAAGATCTATATGGGTTCTTGGACATATTGCAGTTATCTAGCTAAAGCAACCAAGTGTTGTCAGGAAAAATAGATGAAATTGATTTTAGTATGTGGGCCAACTGGGGTTGGGAAAACTACTTATTCGATATCTTTGTCGAAGCAAATAGGCGCAGTTAGGTTTTCTATCGATCCATGGATGCAAACTTTGTTTGCTAAGGACCTTACGTCATTGGACTTTGCGTGGATGATGGAAAGGGTGGAGCGTTGTTATACACAGATCTGGAGTGTAAGCGAACAGATACTCGCGTTGGATGGAAACGTGGTGCTCGATCTTGGGTTTACAACGAAATTACATAGAACTAAGTTCTCAGAACTTGCAGCCAAAATCGGTGCGGTGGCAGAGATTCATTATTTGGAGGCACCTGTTGATGTTCGAAAAGCTAGGGTTCTGAAGCGCAACGAAGAGAAAGACCCAGCGGTTTACGCATTCGAAGTTGATGATGGCATGTTTAACTTCATGGAGCCAAGATTCGAAATTCCGGATGAAACTGAATTACTAAACGGTAAAAAAATAGAAGCTGTTGAGTGAGTCCCGGCAGAGATACAGTTATGATTCCAGCCGATGTTCCCAGCCCTATAGACCTAAAGGACATGGTTGATGCGCAGGAATGGGAGCGCACGGCGATGCAGCGCCCATTCAGGGAGGAATTCTTCGAGGCGATTAATGCTCAGCTGGGATTGCTGGAGGTGTCTTGCCTCTCGGCCATAGAGCTTGGCGCGGGGCCTGGCTTTCTGGCACTGCATATTCTCACTAGAAGACCCAATATCCACTATACTCTTCTCGATTTCTCATCTGCTATGCATACCTTAGCGAAACGTCGGCTCGAGCCTTTAGACAGTGTTGAGATTGAATATCTCGAGTGCGATTTCAAGGCGGTCGGATGGGCCGATTCACTCGACCAGTACGATTTGGTTCTTACTAATCAAGCAGTTCATGAGCTCCGCCATAAACGCTATGCTCTCGATTTTTTCATGCAAGTTCGTGGACTGCTTAAGCCGAACGGCATTCTGCTTTTCTGCGATCATTACTGTGGCGAGGGTGGCCTGAGCAACGATCAGCTCTATATGAGCCTAGAAGAGCAACGCGAAGTCTTGCGCAGGGCCGGGTTCATAGCAACCGAAGTCTTAGTCAAGGGCGGTCGAGCACTTTACAGCGCAAGCCTAGAATCAAAGGGGTCAGAGTAATTTGAAATCCGATGAACATACTGGAAGCGTTAGGAGTAGTGTTGGTACCTCAAAAACGAGGCGAAATCTCATCACATTAGCAGGGCTATCAGCAGTGGGAGCCATTGTTCCTAGCTGCGCTGGACTAAAAGGAAGAGAGAGTATGTATGGTTTAATTGGAAAAATGAACGTAGTGCCTGGACAACGTGACGCGTTGATTGCCATCTTAGTAGAAGGCATTAGTGGCATGCCGGGGTGCCTGAGTTATATAGTCGCGAAGGACTCAACAGATCCGAATGCTATCTGGGTAACAGAGGTTTGGAATAGCCAAGAGAGTCACCAGGGCTCATTGTCGCTGCCGTCTGTTCAACAAGCCATCGCGCTAGGCAGGCCACTAATTGCAGGTTTCGGTGAGCGATTCGAAACCACTCCAGTGGGTGGCCAGGGGCTAGTTTCTTGATTAGATCAAAGGGGTCAGAGTAATTTGAAGGGCAACGAGCAGGCTGATGACGATCAAAGTAATCTGACCCCTTTGATCGAGGCAGGGCATCAGACACCTCTTGGGTATCACTTCAGGCATTTCCATATTTGGTTCGATATGGGTATGTTGGCATTGATGTTCGTGGTGGCGTCCTATTTTCCGCTACTGAAGATTGTGCCTCTCGTGGCGAGCTTGGAATTATTCAGTTTCTTTAGTTTTCATCTGCTTGCAAAGAATAGTCGTTTCCAATTACAAGGCTTCTTGGGTGGCTTTATCTCCAGTACTGCGGTGTTTTTGCAGACCCTTAACGACAAGAAATTTGCGCAGGAGAGCGAGAGAAATCTGCTACTAACACTGCTATTTGCGCTTTGTGCGATGCTGCTTGAGTGCCTTTTTATAGTTTTCTTTCTGGCCGATAATTTGGGCTTTGTCTACTACCTGCCGTTTCTGACACAGTTGCTGTGCGTGGCTGCCGCAATCCTCTATGTCTCCTTCAGTTCGCGCTTTTCATCAGGCGACACCGCAGCCCATACTGCCGACTTCGATATGCTGAATGATCACCCGATCATCTGGAAGAACGTTGCGAAATTGTCGCTGATTATTCTCGCTATAGTTTATTCCATGCATTTCATTAGCTCCGAGCTGGGCTTTCCACGCAGTATCAGTACTTTGCTCATCGCACTTTTCGAGGCGCACGCTATTCTAGCCTCGGTGATGACACAGTGGTCAATGCAGTCTCAAGAATTCGAACTAATGTCGTTGTTCATTGTGATTCTTTTGGGTAACACGCTGAGTAAATCATATCTGGCAATTAGCGGTGCGAATCTCAGAAAATATGGCTTCTTTGTCGGCGTTATGGTGGGGAGTTTTGTACTGAGCGCGGCACTCTCCTACTTCGTGTACTGATCAAAGGGGTCAGAGTAGTTTGAACTAACAATGTAGTCTGATGAAAACCCCTAAACCCCATAGCAGGAATATATCAAAGTAGAAATCACTGTTTTTCGTGTTTTTTCTACCTAGAAAACTACTGGCTCAGAATAACTACGGGTGTATCTGGATCAAATTACTCTGACCCCTTTGATTTTTGGCTACTGTACCGTTTCGGCCCTGAACATCCGCCAAAAGACCTGCTAAAATCTCGCCCCTAAATGCTTAGGACAAGAGACTTTTATCATGCCCGTTTATCGCTCTAAAACCTCCACCGCAGGTCGCAATATGGCTGGTGCCCGTGCCCTTTGGCGCGCCACTGGCATGAAAGATGATGACTTTCATAAGCCCATTATCGCCATCGCTAACTCTTTCACGCAATTCGTGCCGGGCCACGT
>CAXBOY010000138.1:0-5927 GCA_963977405.1 uncultured Gammaproteobacteria bacterium | reverse complement strand
AAGCATGTGTTCCTGACCACCGAATCGAATCTTGTAACCTTCGACTTCAACCCTAGTGACCAGAGCATCACGTTCGTGCCGGGTACGGATATCCCTGTGGGTAGTGGCTGTACAGATTTTAGCATTTCCCCCGATGGCGAGCGCCTTGCCTATTCCTGCCCAAATGGCAATGAGTTGACGCCACACACCAGCATTGTGGACATTGACCCCCGCGACTACTACAACACCGACGGAGAGTGGTTTCTAGAGGGTACTCCAATTAGTGCCATTTTCGACCCTTCCGGCAAGACACTGATTGCGACGGACAATGAGAAACTGTATTTCTTCGATGTCGAGAGCCATCTGCTCTTGGACAGTTACCCGCTTGGTGTGGGTGAAGGTGAGACTGTCAAAAAGGTGCGTCTGTCGATGGATGGCGAATTCGTCATGCTCTTGATGAATGCGGAGCTTAATGCCAGCGCTGGCAAAATCTACTGGCTACCTCTACCAAAGTATTCGCCCTTGTAGTGAGCCCTCAATAAGAGTTTTCATCGTCTTCTTCTGGGAGGATAACGGGCTCTCCCGCAATGGCATTGCGCTCACTGGCCCAGTCACCAAAGTCGATAAGTTTGCAGCGTTCAGAGCAAAATGGACGATAGGGGCTTTGCTCGCTCCAAACGACTATCTCTTTGCAGGTAGGGCAGTTTACTTTCAATATGCGTTGCGTCATGGATTATCATTACTTCTCTGTGCTTTTTTGAAACCGGCAAGTGTCAAAAACTGCTGGTGCATTTTCTCCACTGCCTCTTCTAGTTCACGCAAAGTACCGTCATTGTCGATAATAAAATCAGCCTTTGCCTGGCGCTTAGCGCGCGGCCACTGACTGGCGATAATGGCACCGACTGCAGCCGCATCGGTATTATCACGCAATTGGGTACGCTCAATCTGTTGTGCTTCGCTAGCATCGATCAATAATACCTTGTCAACCAGCATATTCTGTCCAGTCTCCAAGAGTAGTGGAGAGGATAACACGCTGTAGGGTGACTGACTCAGTTCTAGTTGGCGGACGATTTCCGTGCGGATCAGTGGGTGCAGAAGGCCTTCTAACCACTTGCGCTCGCTGTCATCTTGAAAGACTTTAGCGCGTAACGCTGCGCGGTCAAGCGTCCCGTCGGCTTGTAGCATTGCTTGTCCGAAATGCTCTGCTATTCGGATCAGGGCCTGAGTGCCTGGTTCTACTACCAATCGCGCGATCAGATCTGCGTCTATCACTGCCACGCCTCGTGCCTCGAGCATCTTCGTTACGGCGCTCTTCCCGCTGCCGATTCCACCAGTGACGCCAATTCTTAGAGCGTTGCTCTTCGTAACAGACACCTCATGGCACCATCGTGTTGATATAGAGTGTCATGAATTGCTCGCCCCAGAGCAATGCAATGAAGCCTGCGCCGGCTAGATAAGGGCCAAATGGTATAGGGATATTGCGATCGCGACCAAGGAATAAGAGTAAGGCGATGCCCACTACTGCGCCAACGAGGCTAGAGAGAATGACTATCAAAAGTAGCGACTGATAGCCCATCCATGCGCCTAATGCGGCGAGCAATTTGAAGTCGCCATAGCCCATACCTTCCTTGCCGGTGAGTAATTTGAATATCCAGTAGATCGACCAGAGGGAGAGATAACCGAGTATGGCACCAAGTACCGCGTCGCGCGGGCCGACGGCGGATTCGGGGAGTAGGGTGTTAACTGCAAGGCCCAACCAGAGTAGGGGTAGCGTTATATTGTCGGGGAGCAATTGATGGTCGAAGTCTATCATCGTCAGCGCGATAAGCGACCAAGTAAGAACGAGCAAAGCCAATGTAAGCCACGTGGCCCCAAACTGCCAAGCAACTAGCCCAGACAAAATGCCTGTTACAGCCTCGATGATAGGGTATCGAAGTGAGATGCTTGCTTTGCACTTGGCACATTTTCCGCGCAACAGCACATAACTGACAATCGGAATGTTCTGCCACGCCCGCACGGGAGCGTTACACTGGGGGCAATGGGAGTCTGGCTTAACGAGGTTGAAGACCTTGTGTTGCGGCGCTGTGCCGGCATCGCTAGTGGCTTTTTCATCGATCTCGAGGAATTCACAGCACTGCTGTCGCCATTCGCGCTGTAGCATCACAGGGATTCTATAGATCACTACATTGAGGAAGCTGCCCACTAGAAGGCCAAGTGCGATGGAGAGAATAACGAGTACCGTTGCATTAGTTTGCAATAAATCTATCAATGTCATTGTGGGCCTATACTACTTGTCCGAGCTGGAAAATTGGCAGATACATCGCAATCATCAAACCGCCAATCAAGGTGCCTAGCACCGACATGATGATAGGTTCCATAAGTGAGGTCAGACCGTCCACTGCGTTGTCGACTTCGGCCTCGTAATAGGTAGCGCATTTATCTAGCATTGAATCGAGCGCACCGGACTCTTCGCCAATGCCAACCATCTGATTAATCATGACAGGGAACAGGTTTGTAGTTCGAATGGCGAAATTCAATTGCTGACCTGAACTAACGTCGTCTCTGATTTTGCGAGTAGCAGAGGAATAGACGATGTTGCCAGTGGCGCCGGCTACGGATTCGAGAGCGTCGACCAATGGTACCCCAGCAGCGAAGGTTGTCGAAAGGGTGCGAGTGAAACGGGCGTAACAGGATTTCTCAACAATAGGACCGATTATGGGAAGCTTCAGAGCGAGCCTGTCGATGAAGTCTGCGAAAGCCTTAGAACGAATGCGCGCCTCCTTAAAACAATAGCCGGCGATGCCTAGGCCTATTAAAACTTTCCACCAATGCGCAATCGCAATGTCGGAAAGGCCGAGCACGAATAAGGTGAAAGCGGGAAGGTCAGCGCCGAAACTCGAGAAGGTCTCCGCAAACTGGGGCACCACTTTTACCAAAAGGATGCCCGTTACGATAAGGGCAACCACGACCACCGCGATGGGGTAGTTCATGGCTTTCTTGATCTTCGATTTCAGGGCCTCTGTTTTCTCTTTATAGGTGGCAACGCGGTCCAGCATCGTTTCCAGAGCACCAGATTGTTCGCCGGACTCTACGAGGTTGCAGAATAGTTCGTCGAAGTAACGTGGATGCTTGCGAATGGAGTCTGCGAAGTTGTTGCCGGCAGCCACGTCGTCGCGCACATTGCGCACTAGTGCGGCCATCGACGGATTTTCGAGACTATCGCCAACTATTTCGAATGACTGCACTAAGGGAATGCCTGCTTTCATCATGGTGGCGAGCTGGCGACTAAAGATTGCGATGTCATTGGGCGTGATTTTCTGTTTCTTCGGGCCGAATAGGTCTTTGGGCTTACGCTTCACCCTAGTGGCATTCACACCCTGTTTGCGCAGCTGCGCTTTGACGAGCGCCTGACTTGCGCCGGGCATCTCGCCCTTAGTCTTCTTGCCGTTCTTGTCGGTGCCTTGCCAGAGATAAATGGTCTGGTTGACAGTCGTAGGTGTTGCCATGATGAGCCTCTTAAGCGATATCGTGACGGCGTATTAGATGACGCGGTTGGCCTCTTCTAAGCTTGTTAAACCCTGCGCGACCTTTAATAGGGCGGATTGGCGCAAGTTGTTGAAGCCTTCTTTTCTTGCCTGATCGGCTATCTCGATGGAGTTGCCATCTTGCATGATAATACGCGCGATGCCGTCAGTAACAGGAACTACTTCATAGATTCCCACACGGCCTTTATAACCTTGGGTGCACGCGTCGCAACCGGCGGGGCCGAATAATGTAAGTGAGTCGAGTTGATCGGCCTGGAAACCAGCTTCTAGCAGGGCGTTCTCTGGCAGTTTCATGGGCAGCTTGCAATAAGAGCAAAGCCTTCTGCATAGGCGTTGGGCGATGATCAGCGAAACCGAGGTGGCGAGATTATAGGAAGGTACTCCCATGTTGCGCAGGCGCGTTAGTGTCTCGGGTGCGCTATTGGTATGCAGAGTCGATAACACGAGGTGACCAGTCTGGGAGGCCTTGATGGCGATCTCGGCAGTCTCTAAATCGCGAATTTCGCCTACCATGATGATGTCTGGATCTTGTCTCAGGAAGGAGCGCAGTGCTGTGGCAAAGCTTAATCCAATGCGGGCATTCACTGCGACCTGATTAATCCCTTCTAGATTGATCTCCACCGGGTCTTCCGCGGTCGAGATATTCGTCTCCGGCGTGTTTAGCAGGTTTAGGCCTGTGTACAGCGATACAGTCTTACCGCTGCCCGTCGGGCCGGTTACTAGGATCATGCCTTGGCTCTTTCCCAGACCTTGCATAAACAAGGCTTTCTGCTCTTCCTCATAGCCCAAGGCGTCGATGCCCATCTGTGCGCTGCTGGGGTCCAGAATACGTAACACTAATTTTTCGCCCCAGAGAGTAGGTAGTGTGTTCACGCGGAAGTCGATGTCACGAGTTCGTGACAGCTTCATCTTGATACGACCATCCTGGGGAAGACGGCGCTCGGAGATGTCCATCTGCGACATTATCTTGAGGCGAGAGGCGATACGCGGCGCAAGATTGATGGGAGGACGTGCTACCTCTCGCAAGATGCCATCGGTGCGCAGTCTTATGCGATAGATCTTCTCGTAGGGCTCGAAGTGAATGTCGGAGGCGCCAGTGCGAATGGCATCCAAAAGAATTTTATTGACGAAGCGTACGATCGGCGTCTCGTCGCTATTATCGACTTCTGCTGTGTCTGCCTCTTTCTCTTGGATCTCGATATTAAGACTATCTAGATCGGCCACATCGAGCATATCGAGCAAGGCCGTGCCGCCTTCCATCTGATCGATGAACTGGTCGATAGCGGGCGATAGCTTGGTCTCGTCGACGATTATGACGTCGGTAGACAGGCCAGTGTGGAACTTAACCTCGTCGATGGCCGTTATATTGGTCGGATCGGAGACCGCGAGATAGAGTCGGTTGCCGCGCTTATATAGTGGCAGTACACGATGTTTGCGCAGGAGTTTTGGGTCGACGAGTTCCTTGGGGCAGAGACCTAGATCGAATGAGGATAGGTCGATCAGGGGGGCGCCAAACTCCGCCGAGGCGGCGATAGCGATGCGGTGCCCATCGGCAATATTGTTTTTCACCAAATGGGTGACAAAGGGAATCTTGTCGCGGCGTGCCGAACGGAGAGAGTCTTCTGCCTGATCCTGCGACAAGATCCCGACGGAGACGAGTCGCTTAGCAAGTCCACTAATGTTCTTCTGCATATCTCGCTGCAATCTATCGCTCAAGGGTGGGGCCGCGGGCACGTTCTTAGATTGAGTATAGTGCATCGTCAATCGCTTCAACAGAGCGTTTAAAGGCGCTTCAAGGAGAATTCGTTGAGATTAATTGCACATAAGGCGCCGAAAAGGGCACCTAAATTTGGCAGTTACGTCAGTAATTGACAGTGAGTGACAAAAATTGTCAGTCGTGGGGGCGCGCGTTTTGTGAGCGATTTAACAGTCCGTTTTTTTCAATTTTCGGATAAAAATTAATTAATACATTAAATTCAATGAGATATCTCGTATTTTCGATTGTTTTGCCAAAGCTGGCACGGCATGTGAAGTAAAGCCTGTAACCGTGTACGAATGAGGCGGCGATTTGAGAAAACCCAGATTCGACTCCAAAAAACCCAAAAAATGCTAAACCCAAAATAGCTAAACATTGAAACCCCTAGGAGATACAAAATGATC
The DNA here is from genome assembly GCA_963977405.1 of uncultured Gammaproteobacteria bacterium. Classification (GTDB taxonomy): domain Bacteria; phylum Pseudomonadota; class Gammaproteobacteria; order Pseudomonadales; family Pseudohongiellaceae; genus UBA5078. The sequence continues at coordinate 243 of CAXBOY010000138.1, read as the reverse complement.
CAGTCTAAGAACGCACAGCAAGGCTTCACCCTAATCGAATTGATGATCGTTGTGGCGATTATCGGCATTCTCGCCGCAGTGGCACTTCCTGCATACCAGACCTACACTCAGCGTGCCGAGTTCTCTGAAGTAGTTTTAGCTACAACTCCTTATAAAAGTGCATTCGAAGTAGCGGCCCAAACTGGTCGTATCTCTGCACTGGGTGATGCCGATGCTGGCTCCAACGGTATTCCTGCTGCACCT
>CAXBOY010000137.1:0-5967 GCA_963977405.1 uncultured Gammaproteobacteria bacterium | reverse complement strand
TAGGGGGCCAAGTAGGTGAATGCCTTGGCCGCGCATCTCCTCGAGCACCGGCTCGATGATGTCGCGTTCCTCAGTGCCCAGATGTCCCCCTTCGCCTGCATGGGGGTTTAAGCCGCACACGAGTATTGTGGGAGAGGCGATACCGAAGCGCTTACGCAGATCGGCATCGAGTATGCGAATAATGTTACGCAAAAGGTCTTTTGTGATCGCCGCTGGCACTTTGTATAGGGGCAAATGCGTAGTGGCCAAGGCTACACGCAGGCCTTCAGTGGCTAACATCATCACAGTGAGCGGGACATCGCATTGTTCGGCAAGGAATTCGGTATGCCCTGTAAACGCGATGCCGGCATCGTTAATGACGCCCTTGTGCACTGGGGCGGTAACCATGGCATCCACAGCGCCAGAGCGACAGGCCGCAATGGCGACCCGCAAAGTCTCCAGCACATACTCTGCATTGTCTGAGTTAAGCGTGCCTGCGACGCAGGGAGCACGCAGGGCAACGTTAATTACGCTAAGCTCGCCAGCGCTATTAGCGCGGGCTGGGCTGCTTGGGTCGAAGGATCTGAGAGTGAGGGGGAGCCCGATCTGCGCCGCGCGGGCATAGAGCATGTCCGCGTCGGCGATAACGATTCGTTCGCTGTGTTTGTCGGCCTGTTGGGCCAGGGCGATGCAGAGTTCGGGGCCTATACCAGCGGGTTCACCGGCCGTGATGCAAATTCGATCGATCACGGATTTCCTGCAACGCTCGGTGGGCTGATCTTCACATAGGCTTGCTCACGAATCTCGATTAGCCAGTTCTGCAACTCCACATCGAACTTGCGTGAGCGCAGCGTGTTCTCCGCCTGTTGGCGGCTAAACTGGCGACTCAAGTCCTGCTCGCGACGCTCTAGCACTTGCGCGACATGCCATCCGTAGCTGGTTTTGAAGGGTTGGCTGAGCTCGTCCACTTCCAACTCGTTGACCACGGCTTCGAACTCTGGAGGCATGCCACCTTCGTTCGCCCAACCCATGTCGCCACCGGCTACTACTGAGGCGGAGTCGTCTGAATTCTGACGTGCGATTGCGGCGAAGTCTTCACCAGCCTCGATGCGTTCACGCAGAGTCTGAGCTAGGGCCTTGGCCTGTTCCTCGGTCCGGATCTCGTTTGGGCTAATTAGAATGTGGCGGGCGTGTGTCCGCTTTACGAGGCTGTTGAGCGCGCCGCGAACCTCAACAAGTTTCACCAAGTGAAAACCGTTAGGGCTGCGGATAGGGCCACGCACTTCGTTGGCCTTCATCGTAGGCACGATGTCCATAAATAGGGTGGGCAGGCCATCGGCCTTGCGCCAGCCGAGTTCGCCGCCGCTTACGGGGAAACCCGTTGGAGGATTGGTGGCTGCAGCGCGCTGTGCCGCTTCACGTACTTGCTCAAATGGAGTGCCGTTATTAATTGCCTCTAGCATCAGCTCGGCGAACTGCTCTTTCGCAGCTATGATCTCGGCGGGTTCATTCTCGCCTATTGGAATCAGAGTTTGGCTGACGAAATAATCCGGTGCCATGGAGACACGGCCCATTTCGGAGTTCAGGAAGTTGTCGATCTCTTGGTCGGTAATGTTGATTCGACGATTGACCATACCGCGCTGGAGGTCGCGCAACATTAGTTCGCGGCGAATCTGCTCACGCGTGCTGACATAACGACCGGCTGCCTCGAGTGTGGCGACATAGTCGTCGAAACTCATGTTGTTTTGCTCGGCAATATTGCCCATCACGCTGTTTATGGTGTCATCGTCGTAACGAATGCCCATACGATTGGCCAACTGCAACTGTAGGTTCTCTACAATGAGTGATTCGATAAGCTGTGTGCGCAACTCGCTCGCTGGAGGCAGAGGCTGACCACCATTGGCGGCATTGGCGCGGACCTCATCGATACGCTCGTCGAGTTCGCTTTGCAGCACTACGCCCTCGTCGACGATTGCCACAACCTTGTCGAGCACCTGACGCTGCGCAAAAAGATTGCTGGAGATTAGGGTCAGAAGCACCAAAGCGCTGCTTTGTATCAATTTCAATTTATTCATTTGCTTCATACTCCTTAAAGCCCAGGATGCCGTCACTGAGCAGTCTGCTGATACCGCCGCCACTAAGGTTGCCGAGGCCGTTGAGGGTCAGCTGAAAAAATACGCCGGTTTTGGTTTTGTCCTGCTGGAGGAAGAATTCGTCTTCGTCAATCCATTCCCTACCAATGAGGCGGATAGTGGCGCAACAATTACTGTATTCGACTCCTGCGAAGGTGTCCAAGTTCCGAGAATTGCTGTGATCATAGTGCCATCGACCCAACAAACGCCAATTATTGTTCAATGGCCATACCCCAGAAACGTCGGTTTGCTTGATACGTGGGTCCAGCCCCGCTGGGATAGGACCGTATAAATCCACCAATAAACGGTAGCGATAGGCGAGGTTGAAGATGTGGCTATCGTCGCTCTGATAGCGCAGCGCCATGCTGCCTTCGTCTACTCGCTGCTGGTCTTCGTTCCATTGTACATCGCTGCTAGCACGCCATGTATCGCTGAACCGATAAACGCCCTCTGTGACAATAGCGGAGCGACTGGTGTCTCGTGGCTGGAGCGTGACCCAAGATTGAACCGGGCTATCCAACGATACGATGCGGTCCTCGAAATAGAAGATCTGTCCGATACTAATGCGGCCCCTCTCTTCGCCGCGGGAGTCCAAGAAGCGGCTGCCGATGGCGGCGCTAAGCTGATTGGCATCGCCAACACGGTCGTGGCCACTGAAGCGGTCATCTCGGAACAGTTGGCCGAAGCTGAAGTTGAGCTGGGCTGTATCGAAGGTAGGCAGGAAGGACTGGTCCTGCTGCTCGCTGTAAAGATAGTACAGACGCGGCTCCAGCGTTTGGGTGAAGCCACTACGGGACATCGGACGCTCGAATACAAGGCCGCTGTCAAGGCTGAACACGCCAACGCCGCGATCGGGAGTGTCTTGAGTGCCAATCGCTTGTTGGTCAAGTGTCCAGCTTGTGTACTTGTATTTCGCTGTGGGCACGATGAAGCCTGCCTGGCCGCGAATGGGGAAACTAATGCGTGGTTCGATGTGCGCGCGCGTGCCAGTGGCCAGTGCGCCGTTGTCTATCTGCTGCGCCGTGAGTTGGCTTGCATTCAGGCTGCGGTCGAAGCGCACATGGTTGGCGTCTACGCCAAACTCTAGGCCGCCTAGACGTGACTGCCCGCCCAGCATTAGTTCGGGCAGGCGATCATAGGGGCGATTCAAATCGCTTGCGGAAATATAAGGGTCGATGATGTCGATGCTCTGCACACGGGTGCCGGCATACCATTGCGAGGCACGGTAGTTGAGCTGGCCACGGCGCTGCAGATAGGTGCGACTGGATACTGTCAGGCCATTGCTGCCCAAGTCGCGGAAATAACGGTCGTCGCTGACTGCTTCGTAATCGATCTCGGTAGACCAATGTTCGCCAAGTTGCCCGTCGTGTTGAAAGCCCACGAACCAACGTTTCTCTCGCGGCGGCGAGTCTGAACCCAATACGTTCGCCGTGGTGGCGTCGAAGCTTCTATCCTTGGGAAGCAGGGAGGCGCTCAGGGTGTTCATCGACCAGTCCGCCAAGTAGCGGAATTCGCCGCTAGCCATAACACCGCGATCGCCGATGAATCGCGGCGTAAGCGTCGCGTCATAATGCGGTGCTAGGTTTAGATAAACTGGTTGTGAGTAGTCGAAGCCTCCATCACTAGTAGAGCCGATACTGGGGGCGAGTAGGCCCGAGACACGCTGATCTCCGAGGGGAAAAGGCACAGTGTAAGGGTAGTGAAATACTGGCACGTCTTTGATGCGTAGTGTCACAGAGGTGGCGCGACCGATGCCGGCTTTGGTGTCCAAAATCATGCTCTTGGCTTGCAGATTCCAAAATTCGTTACCCGGTTCGCAACGACTAAACTCGCCATTCTCGATAGCGAGCACCTCGCCCTCGCTGTCATAGATGATCACATTTGCGGAGCCGTGTACGCCATATTGGTGCAACACATAGTCTGCGCGCTCGATGCGATTAACGCTGTTGCCCTGGTCTACAAAGGCTGATTCGCCGCGCAGTAATACGCCAGGTTCGCGGAATACAACATTGCCAGACAGCGTGATAGTGTCCGCCTCTTGGTCGATCAAGGTGGCGTCGGTGTTGTTCACAGTGCGATTGCCCTGTTGAATCGCCACAGTGCCTTCGATGCTTACGGAATTGTTGTTCGTCTGGTTGATGTCGCCGGGGGCGGAGAATAGCGTAGCGGCGCCCTCGGGCTGCGCTTCTGGGTCTATCGGCGAGCCATCTACGCCTAGGCGCTGCGGTTCTACAAAGCCTCCGCAGCAGTTGGACTCGACTTGGGCTCGTTGCGCCGCAGTCATCTGTTCTACTGGGATCCAGTCTAGTACGTTACTCGCTTGTAGTGCATTTGTTGGCGCTGAATTAGCAGCGGAAGAGCTAGCGCGACGGTTGCCTGTACGAGTGGCGATTGCAGGGCGCGCCGCTGCCGAATTCTCTGTGCAAGCCCAAGCACCGCTAGCATCTGCTCGACAAGTCCATTGACCTGTGTTCGCTTCCTGCGCAATCGCATTGACGCCGGGCTGCAATAATAACGCACCAGCGGAAATAACTAGGGTAGTTTTGGTGTACAAAAGGCGTTTGCGAAACTGCATTGTTGCAGGCGATCCAATAGAATGGGGCGGTTACCGAAGTCGACAGTGGTAAGGCAAAACGAAGGTTGTTGCGAATGTCGATTAATGAGTTTGCATAATAATTCATTAGGGGTTGGATAGAAACAGGGGATAGTGAGTCGCTATGGATCAAAGAATGGATGCGTTGGTCGCTTGGGCACGGCATTGCCTAGAAGATATGACGGGGTATAGTCCTGTTGTAGGAGAAGTAGAGGTAGTCTCTGGCGATGCCAGTTTTAGGCGGTATTTTCGACTGCGCTTCGAGCGGGAGCTGCAATGCGACCAAGAGTTGGTGAGCGAGAGCAAGCGGCAGTATCTACTACAGTCTCAATTCGTTCTTGTCGATGCGCCGCCAGCCCATGAGGACTGTGAGCAATTTGTGCGCATAGCCAGATTGTTCCGCAAGGCGGGCGTACTCACCCCACGTGTGCTAGAGGTGGATTACGACCGAGGCTTCATGCTCTTGCAGGATTTCGGCGATGACTTGTACCTGCCAGCTCTGCAGGAGGGTGTCAACGTCGATGAAATGTATCGTGCGGCGATGACCTCACTTGTGCAACTACAAGCACAGGGTGACACTGCCGGGCTGCCTTCCTACGATCGCGCGCTATTGCGTAAAGAGCTCAACCTCTTCAATGATTGGTTCTGCGAACGTTTTCTAGAGCTCATGCTCAACGACGACGAGCGCGCTCTTCTCGAGCGCACCTGGACATTCCTCGAGGATGCGGCGCTTAGCCAAGACCAGGTCTGTGTACACCGTGACTTTCACTCAAGAAACCTTATGCTCCTTAGCCCCGATCCTGAACTAAACCCAGATCAGGCGCCAGGTGTTATCGATTTTCAAGACGCAGTGATAGGTGCTAATACTTATGACCTAGTCTCGTTGCTGCGAGATTGCTACATCGTGTGGCCCGCCGAACGTGTCCGCGCATGGGCACTAGAGTTTAGAGAAATGGCGCTAGCCGTTAACCTAATCAAGAATGACTCTGATCACGACGAGCGATCATTCCTTCGGGATTTCGACTTGATGGGGCTGCAACGTCACCTAAAGGTTATCGGCATCTTCAGCCGCCTGAATCTGCGTGATGGCAAGTCGAGCTATATGGCGGACATCCCATTGGTTATTGACTATGTGCTGCAGGTAGCGGCGCAGCATCCAGAGATGAACGAATTTATGCAGTGGTTCCAGAGCAAAATACTCCCGTTAGCTACTCCTAAGCTTCAAGTTTTCGCGAAGCCGAGCTCTGCACAGTGAAGGCTATG
>CAXBOY010000136.1:0-6006 GCA_963977405.1 uncultured Gammaproteobacteria bacterium | reverse complement strand
GCATTGATGATGATATCCGGCTTCAAAGCATCGAGTGTCGCACTCACTTTGGCCTGATCGGTGATATCCATGTCATCACGACCCAACGGCAACAGTATGTGCTTCTCGAAAAGCTCGGAGCGCATCAGGGTTTGGCCTAACTGACCATTTGCCCCTGTTATTGCGATTCGCTTACCCATTTCATACACCTCGTTTAGCGGGGTTCGTAGACTAGTGCATCTGCAAAACGGCGTCCATCGCGATCCTTAGCAGATAGCACAGGCGCTTCGATACCCGCCTCAGCGAGGGGCCAATTGATCGCAAGCTCGGGGTCATTCCAGAGCAAGGAATGCTCATCTTGGGGGGCATAGTAGTCGCTACATTTGTACACCATCTCAGCACTATCACTAGTCACGATAAAACCGTGGGCGAAGCCTGGTGGGACCCATAGCTGGCGATGAGTTTCTGCGTTAAGCGTAACGCCAACCCAGCGACCGAAGGTGGGTGAGGCGCGGCGCATGTCCACAGCGACATCATAGATTTCACCCGCTAGTACGCGCACCAGTTTACCCTGCGGTTGCGTGAGTTGGTAATGTAGGCCTCGCAAGATGCCCTTACCGGACTTGCTGTGATTGTCTTGCACGAAACGCTGCCCAGGAACGATCTCGTTGAAGCTCGACTCGCGCCACGTCTCTAAGAAGAAACCGCGGTGGTCGCCATGTACGGTGGGCTCGAAGATTAGGACATCGGGGATTGCTGTTGGAATGACTTTCACACTGGGCCTTCTACTCTAAAGCGACACCCTTGGGCGTCTGGTTCACATCATTTCGCGCGTTGCGTAATGATGCCGGGGAGTTCATCGATTAGGGAACCGGCTGGATTATAGCCCAGTTCCTGCTGTATTTTCTCGCTGGAAACCACGCTACCACTGCGCAGTGCGCGGTAGGAACGTAGGCCCGGTGCGTTCGCTAGGCGCAGCACTTTGCCGAGTATTTCCAAAGTAGCGAAGGCCATGTAGAAAATCGGCAAGGGTGTGTGCCAGCTACGCGGCGCACGACCCAGTGCTCGGCGCACAGAGACCTCGATGCCTTTCATGGTGTAGGTCTTGCCGTCTGTAACAGCATAGACCTGTCCATTCGCCTGAGGCTCTTGCGCAGCCAAGAGCGCCGCCTCATAGAGATCGCGATTGCCTACCAAGGACAGACTAGCACTAGGCACCGGCAGCGGCGGCATAAGCCCACGCTGCACCAGCCGTATCATTGTTAGAAGATTACCCCTCATGCCCAGACCATATACATTCGCCGGGCGTAGGCAGCAGACCTCTATCAGGCCCGCGTTTGCTGCCTCTAGGAGCAGATTTTCTGCCTCTAACTTACTCTGCCCATAGGCACCGCCCTCAGGGTTTAACCGAGCATCTGCGAGAATACTGCTGAAGAAGACGATTCGACGCACTCCCGCGTTGACGGCGGCATTCAGTAGAGCGCGAGTACCCTCGACATTGACGCGCTGCAATTCACCCACATCGTGTTGGTTTACGTGCGCGTAGCCGGCGAGGTGAAACACCGTATCTACTTCTCTGCATGCTTGAGCAAGCAACTTTGTGTCCGCTATATCGCCCTTGAAGGGCACACAGCCGGCTTGATCTGGACCCAGTTGTGGCAATTCCCGCGACAGCGTATGCACCCGCAGCTGCTTCTCTAATAAGCGCTGCATAAGGGAGCGCCCAATGAAGCCCGTGGCACCAGTGACTAAGACAGCTTTCGCAACAGGTGTGCTAATACTATTCATAGCAAGCGCCATCCATGGGAGTTGTAAAAGCGCAGACCAGAGCGCGCGAACATGCCGATATGTCCCAATCCTTTGCGCGCGCTATTCCCGCCTAGGTGCACGATATGCATCGTAGGCAGATACGCAAGACTACCCTGGCTATGCACCCGCAAAGATAAATCGAAGTCCTCGAAATAGAGGAAATAGCGCTCGTCGAAGCCACCGACGCAGCGCAATGCCGCAGTGCGGAACAACATGAAGCAGCCACTGATGATGGGAATATCGGTGCTGGGCTCTTGCTCGGGCAAATCGCGCATCTCATAACGCGCTAAACGGGTGGCGAAACGACGCTTCAGGAACGCCGGCGCGAAGCCTCGTAATAGGAAGTCCAGAACGGAAGGGTAGCGCTTACATACATACTGCTTATGACCATCTCCATCTGTGACCGCAGGGCTTAGCGCCACTATCTCTGGGTTGCGGATCATGAACTCTAAGCCGTCTGCTAGGGAGTTCGTTGCTAGCGTGACATCGGGGTTCAGGATCAGATGGCAATGCGATTCGGCCTTGTTGATAGATAGGTTGTGGCCACGCCCATAACCCACATTGCCATGGCCTTCCAATAACGCGACGTCGATGTCAATTGCCTGTGTGCGGCAGGCAGCGACGAGGGCCGTCAAAGCCGGCTCGCTAGCGCAATTGTGAATGATGTCGATGGAGGCCTTGCTAAGCAGCCCTATATTCTGGGCATAGTGGATGGCGCCAACTATAGAGTCCAGTGTCAGCTGCAGCACTTCGGGGTCTGATCGATACACGACTATCGAGACCGTAAGCGCTAGGCCCGCGTCGGGGAGTGTTGACGACAATTGACTCACGTCATTAGTGCTCAGAGTTCAACAAGACGGTCGCCAAACGGTGTGCGCACCTTGCGCATGCCTGGTGGCACATCTTCATCTGCGATGCGGCGCACCTCAAAACCCTCACCGTTATTCCGGCGCGGACGACCACTCTGGGCGCTGGCCTCGTTCTGAGCTGCCGCACGCAGCGCCGCTGCGAATGGATTCTCAGGCTGACCTTCCTCAGCACCGCCCGCTTGCTCTGGAGCCCCATTGTTATTCTCCTGACTACTCGCAAGCACTATTGGGGCTGCGGTGGTCAGGGATAACTCGGCTAAACCATTGGAGCTACAGTGCACGCCCTTGTCGCTAGAGCCTATGCAGGGAGTGTCCTCAGGCATACTGATGGAGACTTTACCCGAGTCCAAGGACACGATGCTAAAGCCGCTGTACTCAGGAATGGGAGTAGAGCCCTGATCGCTCAGTGCCACGACCAGCACCTTGCCATCGCTATCAATAAGACTAGCGCGACGAGTATCTCCGATGCGGCTGGTGCCTAAAAGCGTGAACGCAGGGCCGCTGGGGAGATTGCGCTGTTCACGGGCCTGTGCGGCGCTTGGGCCACCGGCGTTAGCGGAGGTCTCTACAGCTTCGAACAGGGTTAAATCTTGGGCACAAATCGACCCTGTGACTAAGAGCAGAGGCACTACCACGAGCACAACTGGTAAACTGGACTTAGGCATAAGCAATACTCGCGCGGATGTTTACTAATGGTACTCGTTTGACAGCCTTGCTTCAAAAATAGTTTGCAAATAACCCAGCCCAATGCAATTCAAGTTAGGATGAAGATTAAACTCTCAGTTTTTTACCATCGGGATTTGCCGCCTTGTAAGCTGGGTTTCGAGCCCCCAATTATGTAGTAAGCACACATTTTGTGCAGTGCTAAGCAGGAGCAATTCAAGGAACTATGAAAGAGTTACAACGTTTAACCACTGAGTATGTCGAGGCAGAGGACAGGATCCGCATCTCTGGCGAACTTACATCCAGCGAGACTGTCGTGATGTGGCTAAGTCAGCGCCTTCTATTGCGTCTACTGCCCCACTTGTTCTTGTGGCTAGAGAAACAATCTAATGACAATATTCCGATGGAGATCGAGCAAAGTTTCGCACAAGAAGCTGCAAAGGCGAATCTTACTCCAGAAGCGCCAGTACAACGCCTTACCGGTTCGCAGGAATGGCTGGTCGGCGCGGTAGATCTCACTCCAAACTCAGATACTCTCGCCATGAGTTTTCGATCTCAGACAGGCCAGCGTGAAACATTAGCACTACAGGCAGTACCATTGCGACAGTGGCTGGAGATAATCCATACGCTTTGGGCCGTTGCCGAATGGCCTAGCCACGTTTGGCCTGAATGGATCGCATCGAAGGGAGATGCATCCGAACTCGACCACGCCTCGCGATTGCACTAGCATCGCGACTATTTGCTAAATCGCTCGATCCGCTGCCTCAATATAGTTTTATCGGACATTCTCCCATTTGAGAATCTTTAAGGAATTGATATGCCGAATTACATCGCTGTTTCAAAAGAGTTACACAAGAATATGTTCTGGAAGCCTGTGAGCAATTTTTCTTTCGCAGCGCAGGATGCACTGTGCCCTATCGTAGTTCAGGAGGCCCCCAGAGCGGCGCTACACCTACCTATCGCTTTCAGCAAGATGGGGAATCATTTTGGACTTTTCGTGGTGCAGGGTTTTGAGCCAGGGAGCAATTATCTCGTAGATGCTGCGGGAAATTGGTTAGCTGGCTATATTCCTGCAGCTTACCGTGGTTTTCCTTTCGCTCTCACTAACGCAGAAGATCAGCAAGTTCTGTGCTTCGATAGCGACAGCGGATTGATCAACGACAATGAGGGAAATACTTTTTTCGACGAAACTGGCGAACCAAGTACTCAGATAAAACAAACTTTGGAATTCCTCTCGCAAGTGTCACAAAACCACTCCGTAACTCAGGCTCTGTGTTTACTGCTCGAAGAATTAGAACTATTGGTACCTTGGCCGATCAGCATCAAGAAGGACGATATGGACGTGTCCGTCGACGGCTTGTTCTGCGTAGACGAGAGCAAGTTCAACACCTTGAAAGTTGAAGATTTGGCGACTTTGCGGGACAAGGGGGTATTGGCGCTGATTTACTGCCAACTTATCTCGATGCAAAACCTAGCACGCATAGATCCAGGATCAAAACCTGAAGAGCTTCCTCTCGAGCTCCCGTTCGACCTCCCTAATGACGACGGCAATATCAGCTTTGAAGGTCTGTAAGCTTTAAATTTAGAATTAAGCTTAGATATACAGAGTTCAATTCCCTTTTTTACCTGCATAAAAAAGCCCAGCTACCTTTAGGCAGCTGGGCTTTGTATACAAGTGCCCGCTATCAATGATAACGGGCCTCTAACTTGGCTTACACCAGAGTCAGAGTCTGTGCAGCACCATCGATCACTGCAGTGCTCAGGTCAACCAGACCAGTCAACTTAACGACGTGATCAGTAGCAGTGAAGGTTGCACCTGCACCGGAATCGACCACTATGTAAGTATCACCAGCATACTGGAACCAAGTCACTATGCTTGCAGCACCACCGTTACCAGCAGCTGCGAGATCAAGTGCGTTAGTAGTACCGCCGCTAAGAGCGGTAGCAGTGCCAACATTGACCTTAGTTGTAGTGAAGGTTTCAACACCGTTGTTAGCAAACTTAATCACATCACCAGCAGCAGCATCTGTAATAGTAGTTGAAGCTAGAGCGGAGAAAGCATTACCTGCCGCAGCCGCACCAGAAACCGCTGCCGACATATCAACAGTATCATTACCAGCACCACCAGTAACAGTACCACCAGCAGCCGCCAATGTAATTGTGTCGGCACCTGCGCCAGCGTCAACAGTTGCTTTACCAGCAAGAGTGATTGAGTCGCCAGCGGAGCCGCCTTTAACAGTCAATCCAGCAGATCCAGTAGTAACGTTTGCATTTGTAGTATTAATCGACAATGCACCAGTTGCAGCAGAACCATCGATTGACGTTACACCAGTAGTTGCGCCTGCAGTACCGAAACCGGCCGCAAAAGCTAGAGTTAACTTGGCTGCGCCAGTAATCACAACAGTTTTCGCCTGCGCCGCAGTACCAAGAGTAATTTCATTCCAAGCACTTGTGCCGCCAGAAACAAGATTAAAGTTCTCAATACCGGCTGCGTTCAACGTGCCCGCACGTACGTTCACTGCACCAGGCGTTCCAGTAGTTACGCCAGCGAAAGTGACTGTATAGGAATCAGCAGTACCAGTTGCGTCAGAGAAGGTCAAAGTGTTAACGCCAGCTGGTGCGCCAGTTGCAACGTAATCAACAGTCAACGCGTTAGCTAGTTTAACGTTCTGGTAAGTTGCAGTAG
>CAXBOY010000135.1:0-6086 GCA_963977405.1 uncultured Gammaproteobacteria bacterium | reverse complement strand
TTTACGCATTTTTCTTCCACGCATACTTCTCAAACACCTTATCTACTGGCGTGCTAGCAATGTGATTGACGTAGTTGCTAATTACTTTCTGCGATAGACCTAAAATGATCTCTAATAATTGTCTTTCCTCATAACCCACCGCAAAGAACGCAGCCACGTCCTCATCACTCAAGTAGCCGCGATTGCGCACGATCGCTAAGGTGGTGTCGTGTAAGACTTGTAACTTCGAAGTCGGCATCGCAGTTCCGTCTCTAAGCGCATCAATCAGTCCTTGATCCACCTTCATCATATGGGCGATGCCTGTATGAGCGGGCACACAGTAGTGACACTCATGCTCGACATTGATGGTTTGCCAGACAACTGTGATCTCATTGGTATCGAATGAGGAATTCACGAAGAGTTTATGCAAGGTCTGATACGCCTCCAGAAGCCCAGGCGCGCCAGCCAACACTCCATGCAAGCCGGGAATGCGGCCATTGGCCTTCAATGAGGCTTCCAGTAGTGGTCTGCTCTGCTCGGGCGCACTTTCTAAGTCATGTATGGTCAACTTTGTCATTTCATTCTCCAGCTAGTGTGTATTTGATTGTTTCGAATCGCTGGCACCGTGCCTGCCTTAGTCGAAACAGGCTTGAACACTTGTTCAATGCGGGCCATGCTAACTAGACTTGAGCGATAGTTCAAGCTAAGATTGAACGAATGCTCAATCAAGCACACAGAGGGTATGCAAATGAGCTCGGCACGACACGATCGCCAAGAAACCATAAAGAAGGCAACACAGCTGTTTTGGGAAAAAGGCTTCCACGCCACCTCGATGCGGAATCTTCAAGATGTAATTGACCTCCGTCCCGGCAGTATATACGCGAGTTTTGGCAGTAAAGAGGGGCTCTTCAAAGAGAGCCTGCAATGTTATACAAACTCCAACCTCGAGCGACTCGCCAAGCACGCTGCATCTTTGCCACCCCTAGATGCACTGAAAGCGTTTATTACAGAGAGTGTGAGCACAGCAAGAGGAAACAGCCCCAGCGATATGTGTATGCTCGCTAAAACAGTCGCAGAATTGACCCAGGACAATGCTGAACCTTTAGCCGAGGCCAGACACTTACTTAAAACTATCGAGATAGCATTCACTGAACTGGTAGCCAAAGCTCAGCAGCAAGGTGCGCTCGACAAAGACAAAGACCCTCAGCGCATTGCAAGTTTTCTGCAGATGCAGTTGATGGGACTGAAGGCATACTCCAGAGCAACAGATGGTAAGGCGAACATTGAGGCCTTGATCGATGATGCGTTTGCCGGCCTAGGCTAAAAATCAACAGAACCGATCAAAGGGGTCAGAGTAACTTGATCGGTTCTAGAAAATGGCGACGAGATTGTAAGCGAAGATCGCCAAAACATAGGCAGCGACCCCGTATACTGCGAACAGTTTGAGGGGGAGAGTCTTAGATCTACTCTCCTTACTAAGGATAGCCATTGTGGAGACGCACATCAGCGCGATTGCGAAGAACACCAATAGCGCTACGCCCGAGGCAATGCTCATGCCACTAGCTTGAATCTGTTCCGCCAATGGCATCACATTATCGTCACTATTCTCGATGCCGAACATAGTGCCAAGCGTGCCGACGAACACTTCGCGCGCTAAGAAAGACGTCATGATAGCGACGCCATAACGCCAATCCAAACCCAAAGGTGCAAAAACAGGTTCAACTAACTTGCCGAACTGACCCAGCCAAGAAGCCCCAAGATCCTGCCCCATAGTGGGGAAATAACCAAGAATCCAAATCACTATGGTGACCGTGAGGATAATCACGCCAGCTTTGGTCACGAAATGCTTGGAACGATTCCAAGAGTTTCGGATCAGCGGCTGCCAAGCTGGCAATCTGTAAGGCGGCATTTCCAACACAAAGGGCAAGTCCTCGTATTGCTCGGCTCGTACACGTGACAAAACACTCGTCGCGATCAAGCCGCACATCATGCCGAAGAAATACACACCAAACATTGCGACGCCTTGTAACCCCACGAGACCACCGAACATAGTCGTAGCGGGTATGAAGGCGGCGATAAGAAGCGTATACACGGGCAAGCGCGCCGAGCAAGGCATCAAGGGAATGGCAATATAAGTCAATAGGCGCTTCTTCGGAGAATCGATCGAACGCGCCGCATAAATAGCAGGGATCGCACACGCTACACCGGAGAGCATAGGAATAAAACTTTTACCCGTGAGTCCGAACATGCGCAAAGGCTTATGGCAAATTAGTGCGGCCCTCGCCATATAACCACTGTCTTCCAGTATTCCAATTACAAAGGTAAGCACGAATATCTGTGGTACGAATACGAGGAAAGCCCCAACTCCGTTGAAAATTGCATCTTGCACAAAGTCTTTGGCGATCTGAGTGGGGACTAGCGGCACAACTATACTGGCAGCCCATGCGACCAGCGACTCGATGGCGTCCATTGCTGGCGCCGCCCAAGTAAAAATAGATTGGAACATCAAGTACATAATACTAAAGAAAACGATACCACCGAACGCCGTATGCAGGAAGAAACTATCAAGCCGAGCTTGACTCTTAATTAATAAGTCACCCTTGGGTCCATATTTGTGTGCCAGCTTGTGCGCCGTGCCGCGTAGAATCGCGTCGGGCACATCGACTATGCCACTATTCGCCGGACCTTTACCGTTCGCGATACCCTTTTTGATCTGACCCAACAACTCTTCTAGCCCTTTTCCGCTGCGCGCAGAAACGGGAACTACCGGTGCCTGAACCTCCGCTGCGAGCCCCTCTAGATCTATGCTGATTTTGTGCTTCTCTAGCACGTCCATCATGTTCGCGATGACCACAGCGTGTTTGCCATGACGTTCGCACTCGCGAATCACCTGCAGGGTGAAATAAAGACTTTTCTCCAAACGTGTGACATCGATTAAGCAAAGCACTTGCTCGACATCAGGGTCATCTAGCGCTTCACTAAAGTAGTTAACTGCCACCTGCTCCTCGCCAGATATCGCATGCAATGAATAAGTGCCGGGAAAGTCTACCAGCACCACCTCTGGCAGTGCAGCCAAGGCGCCACTGGCAACATCAACCGTAATGCCTGGATAATTAGCTACGCGTTGGTGCAGGCCAGTGAGCTTATTGAAAAGCAGACTCTTTCCGGAGTTTGGGCTACCTATGAGGATTATTTTTTTCATGCCAAACCGACGGGAGTAATTAAGATATGGCTAGCCACTTCATCGTCTAGAGAAAATATGGAATTGGCAACACGAAACACTTTCGGAGAGCCGAACGCAGGGGTCTGCAGGCAGGTAACGACCTCACCTGGATGAAAGCCTAACTCCATCAAACGAACACGATAGTTGTCGGCCAATGCCGTATCGAAATCTTGTATCTGGCCTTGAGAACCGGCGGTCAACGACCAAAGTGAACAGGACATACATACCAAGCTTGTAGAAAGTGATTGTCGCAAGATAGCTGGCCGCGACCGAAGGCGCGGGGATGATAACAATTATCATTAGTGACGGCAAAGAAGATATTGAGGATGTATCCAATTACGGGGCTACCTGATGCAGGCACTAAGCACCCTAAACCAGCGTTGGGCGATTAAACCGAGCTCATCTTCATGCATCTTTTTTAGAGCAACACTTTCGCTCAGGAATACTATTCCTCTTCTAAAAATTCGACTTCATTGCCGAATGGATCCACGGAAAAAAACAACGAAAGCCTAGTATCGGCTGCAATACTCAGGCTTTTATGCTCAGTACATTCAAGCCTAATGAGATATACACAACACCGGATAGCTTATTAAACCATGCCTTAATGCGACTACTCTGACCTAGCATTTTTGCCACTGTTGAGGCGAAA
This sequence comes from uncultured Gammaproteobacteria bacterium, assembly GCA_963977405.1. Classification (GTDB taxonomy): domain Bacteria; phylum Pseudomonadota; class Gammaproteobacteria; order Pseudomonadales; family Pseudohongiellaceae; genus UBA5078. Next base: position 2,235 of record CAXBOY010000135.1, on the reverse strand, counting down.
TAAGCTAACACCAAGCACCACATCGTGCCGCCGATGACGAAACTAAAACCCAGTATAAAAAGATCTGTAAGCGGAGCATCTGCACCGACGAACTGAGGTAAAAATGCAATGAAAAATAGCGCGACCTTAGGATTCAATATATTGGTAAGCACGCCTTGAGAATAGATTCTCGATAAGCGCTCACTTCGCAATGTCTCTAAGTTTTTGGCTGTGACTTTCGAGCGCAGCGTACTTAAACCAAGGTAGATTAAATAAACCCCTCCTAGCAATTTCACTAATAAGAACAATAACGGTGAGGTGAGAATAATGACCGACACTCCCGCAATCGAGAGTGCCGCATGCACTATGCTTCCTGTACCGATGCCGAGGGCGGAGACAAAGCCAGCGGCGCGGCCTTGGCTAATACTCCTCGTGATGATATAGATCGTGTCTTGCCCAGGTGTAATCCACAATAGAAAGCTCGCCGTCAGAAATATCCAATAACTTTCCAATCACGCTCCTCTTTTCAAATTACTCTGACCCCTTTGATCTAGTCGAGTTGGCTTAGGTCTCGCACCGCGCCCTTGTCTGCGCTTGTGGCCAGCATCGCATAGGCTTTGAGTGCCGCGGAGACCTTTCGTGGGCGCTCCTTCGCTGGCTTCCAGCCTATCTGGTCTTGCGCCAGGCGGCGATCTGCCAGTTCCTCTTCGCTTATCATTACATCGATGCTCCGATTGGGAATATCGATGCGAATCTTGTCGCCATTGCGCACCAAGCCTATCGCTCCACCCGCTGCAGCCTCTGGCGAGACATGGCCGATGGAAAGCCCTGAAGTACCGCCCGAGAAGCGCCCGTCTGTCAACAGCGCGCAGACTTTGCCCAGCCCCTTGGACTTGATGTAGGAAGTTGGATAGAGCATCTCTTGCATGCCAGGTCCACCGCGTGGTCCCTCATAACGCACGATCACGATGTCCCCCGCTTTAACTTTGTCTGCAAGAACATCAGCGACCGCCTCGTCTTGAGACTCCGTGACATAGGCCGAGCCCTCAAATACCAAGATGGAGTCATCCACCCCTGCCGTCTTCACCACGCAGCCATCAAGCGCGATGTTGCCCCTGAGTACCGCCAGCCCGCCTTCCAAACTATAGGCATGTTCCAGCGAACGGATACAGCCTTCCGCGCGGTTGCCGTCAAGTGTCGGGAAGCGACATGCTTGGCTAAATGCGACTTGAGTAGGAACTCCTCCTGGACCAGCCTTATAGAACTCCAACACCTTTGCGCTCGGATTGCGCATGATGTCCCAAGCATCCAGAGCGTCAGCCATTGTGGCACTGTGCACCGTAGGAAGTTGACTATGCAGCAGTCCCGCACGATCTAGTTCACCCAATATTCCCATGATGCCACCGGCGCGGTGCACGTCCTCGATGTGATACTTCTGGGTATTAGGCGCAACTTTACACAGTTGCGGAATGGTTTTTGATAGGCGGTCAATGTCCTCGAGGGTGAAGTCCACCTCTGCTTCCTGCGCGATAGCGAGCAAATGTAGGATGGTGTTGGTAGATCCACCCATAGCGATGTCCAACGCAATGCAGTTCTCGAAGGCCTCGAAACAGCCAATAGACCGGGGAAGAACGGTGTAATCGTCTTCCTCGTAGTGGCGCTTTGTGATCTCAACGATTGTGCGGCCAGCTTGCAGGAATAATTGCTCACGGTCGGCATGTGTCGCGACCACTGTGCCATTACCGGGTAAGGATAGGCCCAAGGCCTCCGTCAGGCAGTTCATCGAGTTTGCCGTGAACATGCCGGAACAGGACCCGCAGGTTGGGCAGGCACTTCGCTCGATCTCAGCCACGTACTCGTCAGAAGCACTGTCGTCCGCCGCAATCACCATGGCATCCACCAGATCCAATTTGTGCTCAGACAACTTCGTCTTGCCTGCCTCCATAGGCCCGCCAGAGACGAAGATCACGGGAACATTCAAGCGCATCGCGGCCATCAACATGCCGGGGGTGATCTTGTCACAGTTGGAGATACACACTAAGGCGTCCGCGCAGTGCGCGTTGACCATATACTCCACAGAGTCGGCGATAATATCGCGGGAGGGCAAGCTATAGAGCATGCCGTCGTGCCCCATGGCGATCCCATCGTCCACGGCAATTGTATTGAACTCTTTGGCAACGCCGCCTGCAGCCTCGATTTCTCGCGCCACTAACTGACCAAGATCCTTCAGATGCACGTGGCCCGGCACGAATTGCG
>CAXBOY010000134.1:0-6162 GCA_963977405.1 uncultured Gammaproteobacteria bacterium | reverse complement strand
GCGCCTCGTCTCACGTCATCGTTTTGGCAACTCCATTAATGCCTTCGATGGCATAGAGTATCAGCGCCGCGGCAAATCGGGCTACGAGCTGCGACTATTGGCATCTCAGCCTGTGCGCAGGCTGCCGAGCAATCGGATTGAGGCGCGCACGAATGATCGAGAGAGTGATAAATCCAGCAGCGCCCAGCAGTTCTACGCTGCCTTTCTTACGCTTCCCGATGTGATGGAGCGCACGTCTCTAGACCTATTTGCATTAGCCATGCGCGAGTCGGACTCAGCGAAGGTGAACACGCGCAATCGTGATCATGAGACGCTAGGGTTTCGACTGCTGCGTGCCCCCGCCGTGGAACAGTACAACTTCGAACTAGAGTCTGTTTATCAAAACGGGTCGCGCCGCGCTAGCACATCTCCCTTCGACCGCATCGACCTAGACCATGAAGCCTATTATCAATACGCGATGCTGGGCTATAGCTTGCCCGGCCTATCGCGAACGCGAGTAATGCTGGAGTACAGCTATGCTAGCGGCGACAAGAACCCCTTCGACACTAATAGCGAGAGCTACGATTCCCTGTTCGGCGTCACCACCTTCGAATTCGGGCCAACGGGGCTCTATGGAGTGCTCGATCGTCATAACATTAGTACTCCGGGAGTTCGGGTAGTCACCTACCCTAAGACGGGTGTGGAGTTAATGCTGTCCTATCGCCATTTCTGGCTTGCCGAGGCCCGCGATAGCCTTGGCCGCACCGGCCGGCAAGACGCCTCGGGCCGCACGGATAATTACGTGGGGCAGCATTTAGAGGCGAGAGTGCGCTGGGATGTCATGCCCGGCAATCTTCGCATCGAATCCGGTGGCGCCTGGCTTCACACCGAAAACTTGGCAGACGAGAATACGCTTTATGCTTATGCTGCGGCGACCTTTACGTTCTAGGCTTAGAGTGCACGGTCGTCTAGTTTTGTAGACTAGGCGCGAGCTCGAACGCGGCATAGTTTCGGTCTATCTCAAAAATGTAAACGACTGTATAAAGATGAGATAGCGTACAGATTGCATTCAATGAGGGGGCTCTTTATGCGACATCCATTCTTAAAATCATTATTCCAAAAATCCTTAAGCTTACTGGCATTGACTGCACTCGCACAATCCAGCTTCGCCGCAGACCTGCTTGGTGTGGCTTGTGAATCGCCACCGCCGATGCACTGTGAGGCTGGCGATTGCGCTGCAAAAGTGGCGGCCAGTGGTAATGCCACGGAATCGGTAAGCGGGCGTAAATTTTTTCTCGATTATCCATGCGACCTGCAGCCAGACGAACAGGTGATCTTCATCCTTAATCTGCACGGCGCAGGCTCTATCGGGAATTGGCAGCGTCACTACTTCCCTGCTATGGACTACAAAGAGAAATACCGTCTCGTCGTCGCGACTCCTACCGCGGACGGCTCTGCGTCTATGGGCAGTGGTACCGGTGTACGGATGTGGATGCCAGATAATGACGATGCGTATCTGCGGAACGTGACCAGCGAGGTCGTAGCGGCAATAGGGCCACAACGCATCAAGTCCTTCTGGTTAGCAGGGCACAGTCAGGGTGGCATAAGCTCGCGCCGGTTAGTGTGTAACGAATTCTTCGGCAGCAAGGTAGATGGCATGCTAAGTCTCTCCGGTGGCCGCATCGGCCAAGCCCCAATCGTGCCGCGCTTTGGTCCACCACTCGCCGATGGTTCGCCACCCCCTGCTCGCGATCGATCCGGTGCGCAGGAGACACTGCCAAGCTGCGATATTTCCCACATCTTCGCCATTGGTGAGCACGAGATCGTAGAGCTGCCCAGCGACAGCCCGTGGGCGGAAAAATACCACTGTGAGGCGCGCACAATGACCTCCGTTGTGGATAGCAAGGCAGGCTGGATTTCTGACAGTGGACGCTCGGGCTACCCCGTGTGGGGCATGGCGGCACGGCCTGGCACCGCGCAGATCTATCAATACCCAAGTTGTGACGACGCCCGAGTAGTGGCAGACGTAGTCCGCATTGACAAGGGGCACACAGAGGGCTTGGAGCCAGAAGTAACACAGCGGATCTTGGAGCTAATCGTTGCGGCACCGGGCGGTAAGCTGCAACGCTAAGCCAGCGCACTCACGATTCATGCACTTGGTTTTAAAAAGAAACAGTGGCTGCGCTCAAGGAAGAGCATAGCCACAAGTCGCTGACTAAAACAGCTGCGCATTGCAGCCAAGATTACTGCGGAACTCCTAGCCTCAACGCCTATTCGCGCATCGCGTAACTCTTACCCATGGTTTGCAAAAACTACACAAAAAGATCCTACACTAAAGCGGTTTGGATGGAGTTTTTGCCGTGGATGTGTTACTAACTACCTGAATAGAAAGCCAAAATAATTTTCTATTGCCGCGCTGGCACATCCCTTGCTCTCTCTATCTTGAGCGCGGCAGAAAGCCGACTCTTATCCACCATTTTTTATAAGGAAATTACTATGCCAACTGCAAAGAAAGCTGAAGCGGAAACAAAGAACGCCCCCTTTACTGAGAAAGCGCAAGCTGCTGCTCATGAAACTATCGACAAGGCCGCGGCAAAAGCCAGCGCAGCCGAAGAGCATTTGCGCGAAGCGGTTGAAAACTCTGGCGACAATATCGCTGGTAAGAAGGCTGCTTTGGAATTGGAGATGACGACCGCCGCAGACCAAGCGCGCAAGTACATCGTCGAGAACCCACTAGCGGCGGCCGGTATCGCGTTCACCGCAGGCTTGTTGATTACCTCTTTGTTTGGCAGACGGTAATTTTGGCTATGGGCCAAGAGCAGGAAGAGCAAAAAAGCGCAGCAGGCGAAGAGGTGGGGAGCAGTGTAGTAGCTGCTCTCTCTGCGTCTGTGTCGCGCATTCTTGGGCGCTATCGCGAGCAATGGGATACCAGTAAACAGATGCTGGGGGCCGAGTGGGAATTAACTCTCAAGAGCCTGTGGCTTGCCCTAGTGTTCATCATCGTCTTCATGAGTGTCGTAGTGGTCACATGGCTGGGTATTAACGCCTTACTGGCCTATGGCTTGTTCCTGTTGGCTACGCCAATCTGGGGCATCATCTTGGCGATTCTAGTGCTGCACATACTCGCAATCGTGGTGCTCATTCGAACCATTCGCGGCTTGTTTAAAGAAGTTGGGTTTAGTAGAAGCCTTGCTGTGTTCAGCAGTGTTGAGGCTGAGCAAACTGCAGCGGCGGACGCGCCCTTGCCCACGCAATCTGGAGGCGTGTAATGCTGCACAAATATCTATTGAAGAAGGAGCGTGCCAACCTAAGCGCGCTCGAGAGCAAGCGTGCTAGAACCTGGACTATTATCAAAGCGGAGCAAACGGCGTTGAAGCAAGAAACTATGCGCGGCTTGGGTACTGGCGAGGGCTTGCTGTTTAGTTTCGTCGCGGGATGTGCCGCGAGTCTCACCGTGAAGCATGGTGGCAAAGCCTTAAGTTTAAGACGCTTCCCATTGTCACAGGTTTTGGGATTAGTGAGTCTTTTCGCTCAACTAAGGGGCAACGACTAGCAGCGCTTACTCTAAACCCCTTTTACTCTCGCTTGTCTTCTTACTACTCGTAATAGCGACTACTCTTGTACTGAGCAATTGCAGCGGACCCTAACACGCCTACTGCGGCTGTCACGGGCACGGCTAGCAGCATCCCCACTATTCCAAACAGGCTACCGCCTGCCAATAGCGCAAACAATATCCACAGCGGATGCAGCCCTACGCTGTTGCCGATTACCTTGGGGCTGATGAAGTTGCCTTCGAGGAACTGGCCGAACATGAAGATAACGGCGATCAGTGCTACATAAGTAAACTCCCCCGTTTGCAGCCACGCCACTATTACGCCCACTAGCAATCCGACGATGGAGCCGAACAGGGGAATAATGGAGAGCAGGCCGGCCACAACGCCGATGAGGAAGCCGTAGCGCAAACCTGCAACAGAGAGCCCAATGGCATACAAAATTCCGAGTATTAACGCTACCAGAAGCTGGCCGCGTATAAAGCCGGCGATCTTATGGTCGATTCTATCGCACAGTTCTTTGGTCGCGTCATAGTTGTGCCGAGGTAGAAGGCCATAGACCCAATGTGTAATGTTCTTCCACTCGATTAACATGAAGAATGCGACAAGGGGTGTCACGATCAGAAACGTAAGGAAGCTAACTAATGCGAGACCACCATTGAGAATGCTCTCGAGCAGCGCGGAACTAGCGCCAAGCGCACCACTGATGTTCTCTTTAATGGCGTCACGTATATTTTCATCTAGATTTTCTTCGTCGACATTGCGCTCTACGATCTCAACATAGGGCTGCATGCGGTCCCACAATGAGTCGATGTAGCGCGGGGCAGTCTCCGCCAGATCCATAGTTTCTTTGTAGAGTGGGGGAATGGTCAGGATTGCTAATACAGTGATTAACGTGCCGAAAAGGACAAGAATAAGCAAGGCTGCTGGCGTGCGTGGGATGCTGTGTTTGCCCATGCGTACCATGAGCGGGTTGAGTAAATAGGCGATGATGATGCCCACTACGAAAGGTAATAGCACATCGTTGAAAAGCCATACGAACAAGAAAAGTGCAGCCGCAATGGCTAGCCAAAATATCGCTTGATCCCTGAGTTTCATATCGACATACGTCCCTTTGGCATGTGTTTAGCTCTATCCGAGCGGCTGCGAGTTCACGCTAGCGTCTTTCGTCACTTCGGGCCGGCTAGCCACCATACGATCAAACCGATGACTGGCAAGAATAAGATGACAAGAATCCAAACGAGTTTCTTCAAGGTGCTTGCACGGCTCTCAACAATCTTCAGAATCGCGAAGATATCGAAAACCAAAACGATAAATCCTAATAGTCCGTATTCCATGTGCCTATCCTCTCCTTTAGTAATGCCTAATTTTGTGTGACGTAATAGATACAGCAATCTCTATGCCAGCAGCATGAATGCTTGCTTCTTGGGGGGTTCTGTTGCGTTCGTGCAGAAAATACCGGAGCGCAATGAGTAACATTTACATTGCGAGTGTAAAAATACCCACTCTAGCTTGAGTGGGTGGTTTTTTATAAAAGAGCCCGCGTGTCCTTGCATGAGCGCGGGCCAAAAAGGCTGTTTTGGTTCTAGTGCGTCACTTCTGTGCGTTCTAGACTCCGAGAATCACGCTAGTAAGACAAAAATAGCAAGGCTAAGGTAAGAAAACTGTTCGCTTGCGCACACAAGAGGAATAATTTTTAGAGAAGTACTTAGGCCAGCTTTTCCTTAAGTGTGGCAGCGTACCGAACTGCATTGTAAAGAGGTGTACTTTAGTTCTTCTTCATATTGACCCCTCGGTCAATTTAAACGAATTATAAAATCCACGTGCGACTTGACCTGCTGTACGGTCAATTTTTACGGCCCACCGAAGTACTCACCTAGGAAGCTCTTATGAATATACATTTAAAAGGATTGCAGCAAGGCTTCGTCTTGTTGATCGCAATTGCCGGGCTTGCCGCCTGCGCTTCGGCACCTATTCCACCAACGCAGGAGTTACAGGCCGCAGAGCTAGCCATTGCAAGTGCTGAACAAGATCAGGTAGCGGATTACGCTTTGCCGGAACTTAATGAAGCGCGAAAGAGTCTTGATGCGGCACGCGTAGCAGTAAGCAATGAAGACATGGTGCTGGCGAGCTATCTCGCCACTGAGTCTGCTGCCAACGCACAGCTAGCGTCTGCGCGCACGCAGATGTTGAAGGCTCAGGCAGTGAATGAAGAAATGCAGAAGAGTATCGACACCTTAAAAATGGAACTACAACGTACTTCAGGAGCTAGCCAGTGAATATTTCGATGAATAGTATGAGGAAATTGGGCGTACTTGCGACTGCAACTTTGTTACTAGCTGCTTGTGCGACTTCCGCGAGAATACCTGATGGGGCGGTTGCCGCACGTCAGGATTTAACGCAACTTAAGGGTAATCCTCAGCTTACCGGTCTCGCTCCTGTTGAGATCCAGGCGGCGGAGTTGGCTGTCGCTGCGGCGGAGCAGCCAGAGCGTGACCAAGAGCTTAGTAATCATCTTGTTCTGATCGCTGAGCGAAAGGTAGAGACCGCAAGGCTATGGGCGCAAAGTCGTTATTTCGAGCAGCAGCGCGAGGAATTAAATAGAGACAGTGAGCAGGCGCGTCTTGATGCT
>CAXBOY010000133.1:0-6185 GCA_963977405.1 uncultured Gammaproteobacteria bacterium | reverse complement strand
TTGCGCAGATCAATGGCCGTTTGCCATGTCCGGCGAATACGACGAGCGCTGGTAGTGAACACCCTGTGAACGGAGGCAACTGCACCAACGATAATGGATTCGTTCCGGGTGCACAGCTGAACATTCAAGGGAGCTATAACGCCCAGGGATTGTTGGAGGATCCATGGGGAAACCCTTATCGCTATTCGGTATCCAGTTTGTCACTTAGCGCCACGAATGTTTTCACGACTAGCGCCCAATTGAAGAGCTGGTTTGCTGGCGGTACTCCGCTAAGTGGTACTTGGCTTTGCGTCTCGGACACAATCAACTGTGGCGCAGTTACGTTGGCGACCATGGTACCCGCAATCGTCTACTCCCTAGGGGCAAGCCCCGCAACTACTCCTGCAAAGCAGGCAGAAAACCTTGGAGGAACCTTAGGAGGCTTGGCTGTCGCCGGTGATCGTGAGTTTGTAAGCGCACAATATTCCGATGACAGCGTTGAGTTCTTCGATGATCTCCTCGTATGGTTGTCTCCCAGCATCCTCACCTCCCGTTTAGTAAGTGCCGGTAAGTTGCCGTGAGCCCCAAAGGGATTACCGAAGAAGTTGATGAGGCACCCAGAGATTTAGGTCCTGGGGCGGTATTGATCGTCGATGATGATCCAGCGCTGCGCGGGGCTCTGTGTAGCGTGCTGGAGATGAACGACTATCGCGTGTTGGAGGCGGATTCGCGTAAATCCGCAATCGCTGCGGTGGACGAACACGAGGACATAGCTGTCGTAATTCTCGATCTTGGAATGCCGCCCGCGATTCATAGCACAGAGGAAGGCTTGGCTGTCATTCGCGCACTAGCGAGTCGTTTGAGTATCGCGAAAATTATTGTGTTAACCGGACAAGATGAGGCCCAGTCCGCATTAGAAGCAATACGCGAAGGGGCCTTCGATTTTCTTGCTAAGCCAGCCGCGATGGAAGATATTCTTAATGCGGTACGGCGCGCATTTCTGTTTCACCGCAACGAACAAGCGATGGCCGCCGAGGGACTTACCCGACTGCAAATTAATGCGAAGGCTGCCGATGGATTGAAAGCGGTACGCGAAGAGGCGGAAGAGAAGTTAGTGCGGCAAGTTTTGAAAGATACCGGTTTCAATGTGTACCAGAGCGCCGCGAAACTCGGTTTAAAGCGCGAGAGTATTTATTACTTCCTGAAGAAGTTCGAGATTAAACGTGACGACAGTTGATCTGTATCCTTACCTCATTCTGGTGGGGTCGTCTATTCTAGCTGCTGCCGCCTGGCTTTTGCATAGAGTTCGTGTGCAAACCCAACTAGGGCAGGAGTTGATCCGTACGAACGAAGAGGTCAGCTTCGACCTGCCGGATTTTCTGCGTAGGTGTTGGCCAATTCTTGAAGCGGGTGATTTTACGGGATTGAGTTGGCGCCTAGAATGGTTTGGCGCCACTATCTCGGGGGAGCAGGGCAAGGTAACCGAAGGCGTGCTCTATCAGCATATCGAGGTCCAAGAGATTAGCTTGGATATCCGCCTCTTTCATCGTAAGCGTGGTTGGGAGCAGCGCTATTTCAGCCAAGTGCTGGCGGAGAATTTTTTCCTCGTAGCCAGAATGGACATCTGGATAAAGATCGGCACAGTAAGAGGTACATTCGATCAGACTGCCAAGATGAATGTGTTCCTGCAGCATGATATGAAAAACCTTTTGCAACTGGTAAGTCTTGCCTCGGATCAATTACTCAATCGCCAGCCAGGGCAAGAAGAGAAGATTTTGAACTCTTTGCAAAAGTCTGTTCCTTCCATTCGCGATCGCGCCAAGCATATGCTTAATACCTTGGTGAAGTCGCGTACCTCGCAAGTTAAATCTACAATCACACTCTCAGAAGTAATCAATCATCACGCAGCATTATTCGAGATAGAAGTTCATACGCACGGCGATGCGCAGGTGAGCGTCTCGGAAGAGGCTCTGCACGGGATATTTGAGAACCTGCTGGGGAATTACGCTTGGCGTGCACGCAGAGATAATGCCGAAGCCCTCGATCTTCATGTCACAATTACTCAACATGAAATGAAAGTTGTAGTCGAGATCGAGGATCTGAATGGCGCGCCATGTTTATGGCCGGAAAGGCTGTTTGAACCATTCTGGAGCGAACGCGGTGCTAGCCGTGGTATCGGCCTCTATCAATCAAGGCAACTTGCCACCTCGCAAGGGGGCGATCTTAGTGCAATTGCAAAATCCGATGCGCCACTCAAGTTTGTTTTAACTTTATTAAGCAAAGTGTGATCTTCGTCACTATTAATGCCCATTAAATCAATGGTGTAGATAAAACCTACATCTTGCCCGACCCTTTCATCCCCTCTATAGTGCTTAGGTATCGAACTAATTAATAGTTTTTGTTAAGCAAAAAAAGAGGAAATAGGAATGAAGACTCTCGAAACTAAAATGAACAAGCAGTCGGGTTTTACCCTAATCGAAATCGCCATCGTACTCGTCATTATTGGTCTGTTGCTTGGTGGTGTATTGCAGGGTCAGCAACTGATCGAGAACTCTCGCGTGCGCTCTGCTGTGAACGACTTCAACGGCACTGCCGCTGCCGCATTCTCCTATGTTGACCGTTATGGTCGCTTCCCTGGTGACGATGGCCCTACTGCTACTCTTACTGCTCGTGGTACTAGCTGGACCGGTCTAACTGGCGGCGATACTGACGGCATTCTGGATGGCAACATCAACGCAGCCTTTACCGCTACTGGCGAGTTGGGTTATTTCTGGCAGCATCTACGCGCCGCAGGCTTCATTGCTGGTGACCCCACGAATGCTGCAGTGGCGGCATTGCCACAGAATCCCTTCGGTGGCGTGATCGGTGTGACTGCTGGTGTAATGATGAACGGCCTTGCAGGCACAAAAGTATGTATGAGCAACGTTACGGGTTCTGGCGCAATCGCCCTAGATACTCAGCTTGATGACGGCGCAGGCGCGACTGGTCGTTTCCGTGCAACTCTAGGTGTCTCTGGTGCGAATACTGCTCCTAACGCAGCTGTTTTAGCAGCAGCTTACTCTGAAGATAATGTCTACACTGTTTGCTACCGCATCTAAGTAGTTTTCAAGATCAATCGCCCTGTCGTGAGTAGTCATGATGGGGCGATTTTTTTTGTGTCTAACCCCTCCAAATCCCCTTTTTCTGTGACGTTCGTCTCAAAAAAATTCGATACTTGACGTGTAGAAAAAACCTACATATTGCCGGATTTCAAACCTAGCCCTATATTGCGCTCGCATCCTCTAATTGATGCCGCGGCTGTGCGCAACAGTAACTTATGTATAGGTGTTGAAATGAACGCTAATGTCAAAATGATGAAGAGACAATCTGGTTTCACCTTGATCGAAATTGCGATCGTGCTCGTCATTATCGGATTGTTGTTGGGCGGTGTATTGCAAGGCCAACAGCTAATCGAGAATTCTCGAGTGCGCTCAGCAGTGAACGATTTTAATGGCACTGCGGCAGCGGCATTCTCCTACGTGGATCGCTACGGTCGTTTCCCAGGTGATGACGGCCCGACCGCTACACTAACCGCTCGCGGATCAAGCTGGACTGGTCAAGTTGGCGGAGACCTAGATGGCATACTGGATGGTGCAATTGCAGCAACGTTTACAGGTGCTACTGAAACTGGACCATTCTGGCAACACCTTCGTGCGGCTGGATTCATTGCAGGTAATCCTGCGGATGCTGGTACCGCTGCACTGCCGCAGAACCCCTTTGGCGGAGTGATTGGTGTGACTTCAGGCATAATGATGGGAACTCTTGCTGGCAATAAAGTGTGCATGAGCAACGTCACAGGTTCTGGTGCTATTGCACTTGATACGCAGCTAGACGACGGTAACGGAGCTACAGGCCGATTCCGCGCTACTCTAGGCGTCTCTGGTGCGAATACTGCTCCAGCTACCGCTGCGCTGACAGCGGCCTACAGCGAAGACAACGTGTACACTGTTTGCTACCGAATCTAAACTCGGTCACAGTATGAAGTACTTAAAAGAAGGCTCCGCTTAACGGGGCCTTTTTTTATTTTAGAGCGTGGATAAAGGACTCTGTTTAGACTATTATCGCCCCCGGTCGGCCTTTGCAGGCGGTCCTCACCTTTGCGGGTGTAGTTCAATGGTAGAACGAGAGCTTCCCAAGCTTTAGACGTGGGTCCGATTCCCATCACCCGCTCCAAATTAAAAAGGCCCGGTTTGACTTAGGTCTAGGCGGGGTTTTTGCGTTCTAGCATTGTGGTGATTTAGATTTTTCTGCGAGATACGGGTTCTAAATTGTCTCGCGACTCCCTATCAGCGAGGCTGGGCGAGCTGCAGAAACTCCGTAAAATAGGTGGGGAAAGTCTTCGAGGTGCAGCCCGGATCGTTGATAGTGATCGCGCTATCGCCGAAGGCGGCTAACGAGAAACACATGGCCATGCGGTGATCGTCGTAGGTGTCGATTGCGGCACTTTGGATGCGTTCGGGGGGCGTAATCACGAGATAGTCTTCGCCTTCCTCTACGGTGGCGCCTACCTTGCGTAGTTCTGTGCTGAGCGCGGCAAGACGATCAGTCTCTTTCACACGCAGGTTGTAGACATTGCGTATCGCCGTAGGACCCTTTGCGAATAAAGCGGCGGTGGCGATGGTCATGGCAGCGTCGGGTATATGGTTCAGATCCACGTCTACGCCGTTTAGCTCCCCCTTAGTTACCTCTATCCAGGTGTCTCCCCAGACTACCTTCGCGCCCATCTGCTCGAGCACATCGGCGAAGCGGACGTCGCCCTGCACGCTGCTGCGGCCGCTGCCATGCACCCGCACTGTGCCACCGGCAATGGCGGCTGCGGCAAGGAAGTAAGAAGCGGAGGAGGCATCGCCCTCGACCATTATGTCGCCAGGGGCTTGGTATTGTTGACCGGCGCGCACCACAAAGCGTTTGTAGTCATGGTTCTCGACGGTGACACCGAAACGGGCCATGACGTCGAGCGTGATGAGGATATAGGGTTTGGAGACGAGTTCGCCTTCGACCACAATCTCGAGGTCTGCGCTGCAAAAAGGCGCTGCCATAAGCATGGCGGTGAGGAACTGGCTGGAGATGTTGCCCTTGATACTAACTTGACCGCCGGTCAGGCCCTTGCCGTGGATTTTTAGGGGTGGATAGCCCTCATCGCCTAAGTAGTCGATAGAGGCGCCGCAACCGCGTAGACAGTTGACTAAGTCGCCAATCGGGCGCTCCATCATGCGCGGTTCGCCAGTTAGAGTGACTTCGCCGCTACTGGCGCAAAGCATGGCGCACAGTGGGCGCATGGCGGTGCCAGCATTGCCTAGGAATAGTTCAAAGGCAGAATTGAGAGCGAAGGGGCCGCCGAGCCCGGTGACTACACAGTCCTTCTTGTCGGCGCTGAGTTGGTAGTCCACACCTAGGCGCGCGAGCGCACCGAGCATATGGCGCACGTCGTCGCTGTCTAGCAGGTTGCTGATGCGAGTCTGGCCCTTGGCCACTGCCGCGAGTAGGAGGATGCGGTTGGAGAGGCTCTTCGAACCGGGCAGCGTAATCTCGCCCTGTATGCTGCGCAGGGGAGGAATAGTTAGGGTTTCCATAGTGCTGTCTCTATAGCTTGGCGCGTGCCGAATCCAAGCGGGCTACGCAGGCCTTGCGGACGCTGGCGTCCAATGGGCCGAGGCAGAGCATCTGTATCTCGATCTCGCTGACTTGCTGGGCAGGGCTCTTATTACCGCGATTGCCGAAGCTATTCTTGAGTTGCTTGAGTTGCACCTGCATGCGCAGGCCTTTGTCGGCATCGGGAGAGTCGAGTCCTGCCAGGATCTCGGCGGAAATGCACAGCTCCTTGGCCTTGTCTTCGTTGCTCTTGGCTTCCTTCTTGAGGATGGCCTTGTCGACGCCACGGTACAGCGCCTGGAAGCGTTCCTCTAGTGCCTGTTCTTGCAGAAGATCGGAGACTCGGCCCAGTTCCTGCCATTGATCGTTCAGTGCATCCATGTCAGGCGCCTCGCCCTTGCCAGAGAGTGCGGCGAGTTCGAGGGTCTCTAAGAACTCGGCCTTGGTCTTGGCCTGGCCGATCAGTTGCAATGACTTCTTGTCCGGCGCAGCCTTCAGCTTGCTTTCATACTGACGCAGTAATTTGTCGAACTGCTCTTGTAGCGCGCGTTTCTCGTGCTTGATATCGGCCTGCA
>CAXBOY010000132.1:0-6288 GCA_963977405.1 uncultured Gammaproteobacteria bacterium | reverse complement strand
CCAAGAGGCTGAGCTCGCGCGTCAGCAGACTAGGAGCGCTCAGAACGATACTGCTATAGCGAGAAATCAAGCGAGTGCTGCCCGCAATGATGCGGCAGTGGCCCGTAACGATGCAACACGTGCCCAGGGCGCAGCGGCAGTAGCGCGGGACCAAGCTAGCAGCGCGCAGCGCGATGCGGATGAGGCAAGGCTGGAAACAGAGCAATTGGCCCGCTTGATCTCCGAGCTCAATGCGCGCGATACAGACCGCGGTCTCGTAGTCACTCTTGGTGATGTGCTATTTGCTACAGGCGAATCCACTATAGTAGGGGCCAACAACAGTAATCTTTCTAGATTAGCGGTGTTTCTCAATGAGTATGAGGACCGCACTGTGACGATCGAAGGGCATACCGATAGCGTTGGTGCAGAGAGCTCAAATATGAGCCTCTCGCAGAGTCGTGCCGATTCCGTAAAGAATTATCTCGTTCGCGAAGGTATTGCCGGTAGTCGTCTAAGCGCTATGGGCATGGGGGAAAGTTCGCCAGTATCCAACAATGCTACGACTACAGGGCGCCAACAGAACCGCCGCGTAGAGGTCGTCATTGCGCCTGTAATGTCAGTGAATTAAACCTTAGTAAGGCTCGATGCTGGCATCGGAAATGATGGCGTCAGCATCGATTCTAATTATCTAATTCAACAAGGAAATTCAAATGACTTTTAAATTCAACTTTAGCAAATCGATCTTCGCATTGGCCTTCTGTGTAGCGACAAGTTCTGGCGTGGCTCTAGCGGCAAGTGCCGGAAATGCTGCCGAAAAAGACAAAGATAAACACGAGCACAACAGTTCCCTCAACAAGACTAGCCCAAGCCATTTCGATGACGAGCGCCGGGAATTAATTGGCAGCTATTACAAAGCAAAGCAGGGGAGTAAGGCGTGCCCGCCCGGGCTGGCGAAGAAAGCTAATGGCTGTTTGCCGCCGGGGCAGGCGAAGAAGTGGCAGTTAGGCCATGCTTTACAGGCAAATACTCCCTATCAATCCGTTCCTCTAGAAGTGTTAAGACTGCTAGGGGAACCCCCAGCGGGTGAGCACTACGGCATGATCGACGAAGATATATTGTTGTTAGCGGACGTCACTGAGTTAGTGCTAGAGGTCATTCTAGGCCCAAGTCAGTAGCAGCTTCTAGGGGCGCAACTGTCTCCTGGCCGCTCACCACGAACTCAAGACGTTGCAGTAATTGCCCTTGCGCTGTCAGGACGTCAACGGTCCAAGTGCCGCCCGCAGGCTCCGGGAAATTACTCTTCATGGAATAGGTGCGGTAGCCGTCTTCGCGCCCGCCGTTGATTACCGCCGTGATGGTCTCGGAGTAATCGCCATGCTGCCACTTGAAGCCGATCTCCTGTTCAAGCCCCCATGGCGCCTTGACTGCTACGAAGGCATATACCCCTTGGGATAGTTGCGAGGCATCGACGCGGCTAATGGAGTCGATGGGCTCGTGATCGACCACTCCCGAGCTGATCGTAGCGTTGTTCGCTGCTATTCCCGCAGCGGGGATGCTGGCCCTGAACGTCCAAATAAGTAATGGAATGGCACATAGGCCAACAAGTGCCAGTAGGCGATGCTTCCAAGTATCAAGGCGAAGTAGCAGACCGGGTATCACTAACAACAACCATACGACAAGAAAGCCCAATGCGAACAAGAGGGTGCGGCCTGTGGGGAGCTTGACTACTACCGGCAGTATGACCAGCGCCGAGACGAAACAGCACAGCGCATGGAAGGCGAGGCTGGCAATGCGATGCGAGGAGATGTAGCGGTTATACCAAGGGTCCACGGTGCTGACCAATGCGGCGAGCACAAACATTCCAGTAAACAGCATCTGCCCAAAGTCTTCCCGCTGAGTTGCGGCGAATAGGAAGGGCAAGGAGAAGAAGTAGATCTCCTGCTGGATGGATTGGCTGAAGAAATTGGAGATGTTCTTGCTTAGCTTGGGATGCTCGCGCGCGAGTAGGCGGTTCATGATAAAGGGCTCGGCGAGTACCCACAGCCAGCCTAGCAGCGCTAATAGGGCTATGCCCCTCGCAAGCCCTTCGCCGCGTTGTACCAGGAGAAAACTCGCCCAGCCCAAGCCGAAGCCGGCGCAGGGAAGAACCCAAAAATAGCGGGATAGAAAGCGTTCAACGGAAGAGGTAATTGTCTGGAAGGGCGAGAGCGCGACAGTCGTCATGAAGAAAGTTGACCAAGTGTATTGTTTGTTGGCTGTGGTGAGTTGGTGACTATACACGAGAGCGATTGACGCGTCAGTCTAGCGCGCGGTTCGATCCTAGTTTTGTGATGTATGCCGCGCTCGATGGCAGGCGACGGGCTTTGAGTATCGTTCTAAGTAAGTATTACATTCGCCGTGTAAAAGTGGCCGGTACTAGGCGTTGAACTCGGCAGTTTCGCAGAGTGTTATCGGGTTGCTGCAACTGAAAAGATAAAGAAGTTAGAAAAAATTGTACTGAACTGATTCAGCTTAAGGCCAGAGTATAGCGCCCTCTTCGTAAGATGGGAGGAGGCGAGACACGTAGATTATGGAACGTGAGCTTCGTTTCTGGCATGCATCTTGTTTGTTCTCTTTTGCAAGACACACATTCTTATGGATAAGAAAGGAGTAACAGATGAGTAATTTAACAGTCGGTATTTTCAAAACCCCTGGTGACGCAGCGGCGGCCATTCACACAATGGAGATGCGCGGCGTTCCGGCTAGCAGTATCAATCTGGTGGCCAGTGATGGCGTCAACAAAGATAGCTTCACACTAGACTCTCATTCCAAGCTGCCTGAGGGTGTTGCCCTAGGCGCTACCACTGGCGCCGCAGTTACCGGCGCGGTGGCGGGCTTAACAGCAGTTGGTGCGGTAGCCACAGGTGGCGCGTCACTGCTGGTTTCCGGCCCTGCGGTAGCGGCCCTCGCTGGTGCCGGTGCAGGCGCAGCCGGTGGCGGTATCATCGGTGGTTTGATCGGTGCTGCAGTACCAGAGCACGAGGTAAAATACTGTGAAGACGCGTTAGAGAAAGGTTCTGTCTTAGTGGGTGTAGAACACACTAAGGACAATAAGGATACAGTTGAGAAAAGCCTGAAGGACTGTAACGCAGAGAAAGTGACTAGCGCTTAATCGTTTTGCCTCCTTGCGCCTTAGTGTTAATTCCCTTTCCACAAGGCGTCGTATGTCCTCAAATTGGAGGCTCCTTGGCTCTGCACGGTTTCATAGATCGATCGTGTAGAGCCTTTTTTACTCTCTATGTCTTGGCATCGATGGGAAGCGAGCAAATGACTAGGAATAATAGGTTGATAATAATCACATTGGCTATCGCCGCGGTGTTAGTGCTAATACGGGCAAGCTTACCGATCGCGATTCAACGCTATGTGAATCATCAACTTAGCCAATCCCCCAACTACGATAGCCGCATCGGCGATGTGGACCTGTACCTGTTGCGAGGCGCCTATACTATCGACGATGTTGCGATCAACAAGATCGAGGGCGATATACCCGTGCCTCTGTTCGCCGCGCGCAGCGTAGAGTTCTCTGTACTGTGGAGTGCACTATTAACTGGAGAGATCGTCAGCGAGATAGACTTCTACGAGCCTGTCATCAATATCGTGGACAGCGCAAATCCGCAGCAGCAACAAACCGGTGAGGATGGAAGATGGTTTACTATCTTAGATAACTTAGTGCTGCTTAGAATTGACCGCGCAAGCGTGCACAATGGCGAGTTGCATTTGCGCAACTTTGACACTGAACCGCCAATGGACGCTTACATTAGTCAGCTCAATGGCAACGCATTCAATCTTACCAACAGCAAAGATTTGAGCCGCGAGTTGGTGGCTAGTATCGACGTGGAGGCCATGGTGATGGAGGCTGGGCAGCTTTCAGCCCAAGTTGAACTAGACCCGTCTTCCCAGCGGCCAAGCTTCGACATCGATGCCAGGATTCTGGGTTTGCCTTTGTTGAAGATCGACTCCTTGATCTCCACCTACGCGCCCTTCGATGTTGAGGGCGGGGACATGGATTTGGTTTTGGAGCTAGTGGCAGAGGAGGGCGAGCTTGAGGGCTACTTCAAGCCCTTGCTCCATGAACTGGACATTTTCGAATGGCACGAAGATTTCGTAGTCGATGGCGACAATCCGTTTCGCGCCCTATGGGAGTCTTTGGTGGGCTTGACGAGCGAGCTCTTTCAGAATCAGCCAAAAGACCAGGTGGCTACCACCATTCCGGTAAGCGGCAGGATCGAAAGTTTTGATGTTGGCGTGCTCGCAACGATCGGCAACATCCTAGAGAACGCGTTCGTGAGGGCTTATGAGGCGAGGTTTAACAGTGGTGAGGTGGGGGACTAGTTCGAGAGCCGCCAGAAAACTTGCACTCTTTAGTGGATATCATGACATAGATCATAACGAACCCGCAGTCGACGGTGATAGCCTGTAGTTAGTGATTTAAACAACAAAGGAGTTTGCAATGACGATTGAACATCATGACCTAGTACACGAGTTTCCAGCGCTTCGCGATCGCATCCACGAGTTGAAAGTGGGCAACGATCATTTTCGCAAACTATTTGACGAGTACCATGAACTGACCAAAGAAATTGAGAAAATGGAAACAGAAACAACAGCTGTTGCGACGCACACGGAAGAAGAGGCTAAGAAAAGACGAGTTCATTTAAAGGATGAGCTCTACAAGATGCTAGTCGCTTGATCTTACACGAATAAACACAGGTGTTCTTAGTAGGCAGAGGAAGAGGCGTTACTGATAAAAGCAAATAGTCGCCTCTGTGTGTGCATTGGCGCACAGAACTCAAGGTTCATGCTCTTGTAAAGTGGTCCTACCTGAATCTTGCGGCACTGAGTGTGTAGTACAAAGTCCCGATGGACGGGCAATTTTAACCAAGGAGATTGACTATGAAATATCTAAAAATCTGTTCGACATTCCTGTTAACCGTATCGATGCTATTGGTGATTGGCTGCGCTTCTAGCGCCACAGAGTCAAGCACTGGCGAGATGATCGATGACACGGTAATTACTACCAAAGTGAAAGCGGCGATCTTCCAAGACGACGAGTTGAGCGCGAGTGAAATCAACGTTGAGACATTCAAGGGCGTTGTGCAGCTTAGCGGCTTCGTAAGCGACCGTTCAGACGTGCCTAGAGCAGCCGTTGTTGCGCGTGGCATTGCGGGCGTGGTCTCTGTTAGAAACAGCTTAGTAGTGAAATAAAGCAGCAACTAATTCATTATTTTTAATTAAAGGTCACTATGAAAATTCTAGCGTTTTTGATGTTGCTCGGCACACTAAGCTTAACTGCTTGTGAAAAGGGTCCTGCCGAGAAGATGGGAAGAGATATTGATAATGCAGCCACGGATGTCGGCAATGCGATCGAAGATGCGTGTGAAGACGTGACGGGCGATAATTGCTAAGAGCGCAGTTGCACTGTCAAAAAAAAGCCCTACCGGTTTGCGCCGCTAGGGCTTTTTTTATGGGTGCTATGACTGTGTCCATGAGCTTTTCCGCGCTACCATAAGCTCATGAATGAGAACCCCCCAAGCATAGTCATCGGCTCCGGCATTGTCGGCCTGTGTACTGCTCTATACCTACAAGAGTCGGGGCGGGCCGTCACCTTGATCGACCGTCTGCCGCCGGGGGAGGGCACGAGTTTCGGCAATGCCGGCATCATATCTACCGGTTCGGTGCACCCTGAGGCCATGCCGGGTATCTGGAAAGAGATCCCCCACATGCTGCTGCAGCGCTTAGCGCCCATCAGCGTGCGCCCGGCCTATATGCCGCGCCTGTTGCCCTGGTTTCTCCGCTTCCTCGCTAGCAGCAGCACCCGCCGCGCCGATGCGTCTTCAGTGGCCATTCACGCGCTGGCATCTCGCGCGCTGGAATATCTGCAACCAATAGTGAATAAGGCGGGGGCGCAAGACCTGTTGCGCCAGAGCGGGGTGATCTATGTACATGAGACCCCTGCGCAGTTTGCCAAGGCGAAACTTGACTGCGCCTACTACGAGCGCCGCGGCGTGGACTATGAGTTGCTCGACAGCGCGGCACTGGCGCAGCAGGAACCGGCCTTGCGCAAGGGACTGGCCGGCGGAGTTTTGATTCGTTCCGCGGCTCAGACATTGTCGCCACTAGCCTTGTCGCAGAAGCTGTTTGCGCTGTTCATCGAACAGGGCGGAGAGTTCAGGCAGGAGGAGGTGGCCGGCTTCATCACCGAGGGCGGGCGTGTGCGTGCGGTGCGCAGTGTTTCGGACTTGCCATGCGCAGAGGTCTTCGTTACGGCGGGGG
>CAXBOY010000131.1:0-6386 GCA_963977405.1 uncultured Gammaproteobacteria bacterium | reverse complement strand
CTTATCATCTACCGTACCGCGACCATAGATCCAACCACCATCACGGGCTGCGCTGTGGGGCGGGAAGGTCCACTTAGTCGCATCAACATTTACGGTGTCCTGATGAGCCATCAACAGCAACGGTCGCTTGCTGCCATTACCACGCAGTCTAGCCACAATATTGGGGCGATTCTCCTCCAGCGCAAACACATCATACTCAATCCCTTCTGCGTCTAGGATAGCGGTGATGTAGTGTGTTAAATCGATTTCGCGCCCGGGTGGGTCGGCGGTGTCTAATCTCACCATCGCCTGAAAATGCTCGAGAGTTTCCTCATTGATAGCAGTCCAATCGGACTCTGCCCCGTAAGCTGGTAGCGTGCTGATCAACATGGCAGAGAGAAGCAGGGTCAAACGATGACGCATATTCACTATAAATCTCCCAAAGGCAAAAAGATTAAGGCCTAGGGGCTGATTAGTGTGCATTCTGGAATTTTTGTCAAGCGAACTCAGTTTAGGAGGTCCGCTTAGATGGCGTTAGCGGAAACTATGCCACGGCGCGAAGCCTCAAGAGCTGCCTCGGCTCGACTAGAAATATTAAGTTTGCGATAGATAACCTTCACATAACCCGATGCGGTATTGCGAGTAATATTGAGATATTCCGCCACCTTTGCCGTGGTATAGCCCTTGGCTATGAGCGCTAATACATCGCGTTCACGACTCGTGAGATGAGTATCATCAATATCTTCTTTAGGACCAAAAAACCCAAGCAATCGACGCGCAATAGCAGGAGATAAGGGGGGCTGCCCTTGAGCGATGCGCTGCAACATTTCGGTAAGATCGTCGCGACTCTGGTCCTTCAGCAGATAGCCTGAGGCACCCGCTCCTAAAGCTGCAAAAAGATGTGTATCGTCGTCGAATACGCTCGTTACAATCGACATTATTTGGGGGTGGTCACGGTTCAATTCCCCAATCAAGTCGATACCTGAGCCATCTGGCAAGCCAATGTCAATTAATGCCACATCTGGTGTTTGTGCAGCAATGCGCTCACGCCCAGCGGCAAGACTGCCAGCCGTCTCGATTTGAATGCTAGGAAATGCCTCGGACATGACCGCGATAAGCCAATCCCGTGCATCGGGCAAGTCTTCTACTATTAGGCCGTGCTTCACTGAAAACTGCGCTCCTTGATCTACATTGCGCCCGCTAGTGCGGGCGCCGGTGCGCAAGATGTTTTGCGGAGGTAGATCTGGACTTGATTTTGGCACAGCTTAACTCCTTATGGTGTTGCGCCAAACCCCCAACTCTGGGGTGCCCAGTTCGAAATAGGTCGGCAACTAGAATTCACAATTTTTCGCAAAAGCGTAAGTATGCCGCAAACTCTTAAGAGAAAGAAATTGCTGACAAAGGACGCTAAGAGCAGGCTTTTGCGCGTATCAAGTAATCTCTTCTAGGCGCTCGCGCAACATTGTCAGCACCGAGTTCAGCTCTTTAAAATATTGGTTCTCGGAAGCCAGTTTGTTCATTGCCGCCGTAAGCTGCGCAAATTCTGCTGACAACTCTTGCTGCAGTGCTGCGGAACTAAGTAGCTCATCGACTTGAAATTGTGAATCTGCGGCATTGCCTGCGCGGCGGTCGATCACAAATTGAGGTTCGCACGCCTCGCGCTTTATGTTTGAACCCGTCGGCAGATATTCATGGCAAACGATCTGCATTTTGCTGTCAACGTTCGCTGCATTGAATACTCGATAGAATTCGCTTTGTACCTTCTTGATCTCCGCTCGCAGCTGGGCAGGGCTAAGGTCCTCTATAACTATCGGTTCCTGTGCACTCACAGCGAAGGCTGCGAACGCAAAAAATAAGCTTGTCAGTAACTGTTTCATACGCATGGGCCGCTCTCCTATTAGTAAATTACGAATTCCTCTGTCCACGACAATCTATAGGCATCTAAATATTTTTATAAGAATATTCCTAGTCATTCCACCTTATTTAGACCCAATATACCCACTAAAAAGGCGGGTATGTTTAAGTCAAGCATTTGATTTTATTGAATTATAGCCTGAACGATCACCCATATTCCTTATTCCTTACTCATGCCAATGAGTGAGCAATTGCAACATTTTATCACTTCCCTGTAACAATTAGTTTTGATATGGTAATAATCGAGTCAAAAACTCGCGCTATCGAACTGGAATGCTAATTTAGTTTACCACGACTAAATCGTTCCAATTCTTCTCTTTAACAAGCTTAGTTAGTCAAGTAGGTCGGACCCATATACCGCGCCGCTTGTGAACTCTAACTTGTTGTATTTGTTAAAAATAAAAATATTAAGCTATACAAATAATCATAAAACACGGAGAGAATGATGCGAAGATCTATTCCTTATCAGCGCAGCTTGCTGTGCGCCGCCATATCAATGTCACTAATTCCACTCGCCTCCTCTAGCTTTGCTCAAGAACCAGAGGTCGAAGAAGTCGTCGTAACCGGCTCCTATATTCGTCGCTCTGAAGGCTTTACTCAGGCCTCCCAAATTACCCAACTAAGTGCCGATGACTTGAAAGATGAAGGCACTCTGAACCTTGGTGAAGTCATCCAAAACATGTCGTTTGTTGGTGGACCTTCATCCTCAATTACGAACACCATCCAAGGCACTAGTTCACGCACCTCGAGCATTGACTTGCGCGGCCTAGGGTCTCGATCCACACTGACGCTGCTTGACGGCAAACGCATAGTTAATAGCAATGTGAACGCGATGCTACCTACCATCGCCATTCAGCGTATCGACATCGTAGCTGACGGTGCAGCGGCTCTTTACGGAAACGAAGCGGTGGCCGGCGTGGTTAACTTCGTTCCCTACGCCTCCTATGACGGCGCCAAGGTTGAAGTCTACGGCGAACAAGATTCGCGTGGCGACTACGACGAGCAATCCGCTCAATTCTTATGGGGTGGCGATGTCGGTGATATCGACGTGGTACTAGCAGGCCAATTTAAAACGAACAGCCGACTAGGCTGGGACGAGCGTCCCGATCTGGCGCAAGCTGGTTTGAATTATTCTTCTAACTCACCAGGTAACTGGGTGGCACCTGTGCGTGATGCCAGTGGCCAGTACACAGGCGCCTCTGCCAATCGACCAGATCCGAATTGTGCACCAGCGGCTGATCGCCAGTCCTATGAAGTAGATAAGGCCAACAACCCTTACGGTATGCTAGTTGGCAGCACCTGCTACTTCGACTACGGCGATACACGTAGCTACCGTGAGCCAACGGATACCGCTTCTGTGTTCGTCAACGCCACTTGGGAGGCCAGCGATGACCTAACCCTACGTTTCCAAGCATTCAGTTCACGCCTGCACGAAGTGTCCTACACCTCAACCTCTAACCCTGGTAACTCACGCATCGCTGAACTAGGTGCGATTCGTGGCGAGCAACCTGGCAATCCCTTCCTAGCTAGGAATTCTGCTGGCGCGCAACTATACGGCATTGATGCTAATGGCGATGGCTTACCTGATCGCGGCACTATGGACGTCAACAATGATGGCCTAATGGACTATCTGGTCTCCGGCACCACGCCTAATGGTGTGCTGCTGCACGAAGACGTGAGAGCCAGAACTTTGCGTCCAATCAACAAGACACATACTCAACCAACGGGGAACACTGCAGACGGCGACAACACATCCGGTAGCGCCGACATCAGTAATCGCATGCTCTTCCAAGCGGACTTTAATGTACCATTCTTGGAAGGTTGGCAGGGTACAGCAGCCTACGCCGTAAGTAAGCGAACCTATCGCTTCACGTCGAATCAGAATTACGACATCGAAGCCATGAAGCAGGGTGTACGTTGCGATGTTATCAACGACCGTGAAGCCTGCTATAACCCCTTCTTTGTGGTGGACCAGTCCACCAACAACACGGTAGACGTGATGAACGCGATCGCGGCACGTGACAAGGAAATGAACGAGGATTGGTTGAACACATTCGACGTCATTCTCAATGGTGAGGTGCCCTTAGGCGACTTCGAACTGCCAGGTGGTGTGATCGGCGCAGCGGTAGGTATTCAACGACGCGAAGACAAGTACACTAACACGCCTTCCATAGTTGAAATTCGTGGCGATACCTGGATCGGCAGCCCGTTCCCTGAGGAAATCACCACTGGAAGTCGAACAGTTGACGCCTACTTCGTCGAGCTAGCAATTCCAATACTGCCCAACGTAGAAGTTGAAGCCGCTGTACGTACTGAGGACTTCAGCACCGGCCAGAAATCCACGGACCCGAAAGTCGGCGTAACTTGGGCTCCAACTGACTGGCTGGCACTACGTGCCACGACTGGCGACGCATTCATTGCGCCATCACTCCAGCAACTGCTAGACCCAGTCAGCTGTGGCCTGTCTACTGTGACTGACCGCTTCTCTCCATTCTCGGCGTTCACAACGGCTTGTTCGGGTGGCAACCCTGCCCTAGAGAACGAGTACTCAACTTCGAAGCAACTAGGCTTTGATTTGAGCTTCGATTCCTTCGACATTTCTGTCACTTGGAACGAAACTGACTTCCAGAATCGAATCGTGGGCATCTCTGGCCAGCAGATCATGAACAATGATTTTGCAAACTTCAAAGCGTGGTCCGGTTTCTCTGGCAGTGGCTCTGGCTCGGCCAACCAGCCTTCTATGGCGCAACTAAGAGCATGGCTGGACAGCGGTCTAAGCAATCCGGAAATTATCCGCGATCAGAATGACCTAGGCACCATTCTCCAAGTCACGTCTCCTGGTAGTGTCAACGCGGAAAGTGTGAAGGTGACGGCCTATGATATTCAGGCTAACTACCGCTTTAGTATGGCCGATTTTGGCAACTTCCGCGTTAGCTTACAGGCAACCTATATGGACTCGTTCCAGTTCCAGGACGATGTTGACAGCCCGATTGAAGAAGGTGTCGGCGCGACGAATAGGTTAACCGCGACTGCACCTGCAGTGCCACAGATCAAGGCCAACCTGCGCTTGGGTTGGAACATGGGTAACCATGCAGTAAGTGGCACGCTTCACTACCTAAGTGCGATGGACTGGGATGGCACGAACTACATTCCTGTCATCAATCGTTTCGCGAACACAAACCCTAACCCTAGTATCGTTGGTGGTGAGATCAAAGCTTGGACCGATTTCGACCTCGCCTACACGTATCAAGGCTTAGAGTTAATGGGCGGCGAAATGGCATTCAGTGTTGGTTCGCGTAACCTGTTCGATCGACAAGCTCAGCGTACCCCAGACTTTGCCGGAGTAATGGGCGAGTTGCAGGATCCGATGGGTCGTTCGATCTATGCACGTATGGTTTATGATTTCTAAACCAGAAGATCGTCACCCCACTGAAGTCTAAGTGGGATGAAAAAAAGGGGCTCTACATGAGCCCCTTTTTTATGCTTCGGATTTTTTTACTTACTAAATGCAGAAAGGCTTATTGCTCGATACTAGGAAAGAATTTACCTATTTGTTCGCGCGTAAGTATGCCGCTGTGAGATTCGAAACTATGATCAGCCTTGAAGAAATAACTACGCGGTAACTCGCCGTGCCAGAGTGGATCTACGCTATAGCGAAGTCTCTCGACGAAAGCATCAGCGAACATCCATGTCTTGATACCAGCCAACTCATAGCTGTCTAGAATATCTGCAGCCTCTTCACGGTTTTCTATCGAATCTGTGGAGATCACCACTAATGCGAAGTCAGGATCATTCTTCTTCAGCTCACCCAGCATCTTCAACTCGACGCGACAGGGCGCACAGTCGATTGACCATAGGCTCACTACAAAAGGTTCACCCTCATATTGAGCCTTTATCTGCTCGAAACTCTGTGTATCAAAATCTTGGATATTGTCGGCTTGGGCCGCTAACGAACCCCCTAATGTGTAGAGCATCGAAAGACTTAAGGCGAGAACTGTTGGAAATCTACGGCCCTTTTTAGTGACAACACTAATCGTCATGACTCAACTCCTTAAACACGTAGCCGAACTGTGCAGTTGACCAACTCAGATAAATGGCTTTGCCATCGCTAATCAGAAGGGGGTGGTCACTCGCCTGTTCGGTATTGAACACTGTCTGCACCGGAGCCCAAGACTTGCCGTCATCTTTCGAACCCATCACTTGCAACTGAGTTGCAACACCATTAAAGCCCTTCCATGCCAGCAGCAACTCATCACCATGTTGTGCTAGTGAGGGATGTCCGGCACCTGGTGTAGCGTCTACTTCGATGAGTTGATTTGAGTCAGCTTGCCCTAAGTCGTAACGCGCATAATAA
Source organism: uncultured Gammaproteobacteria bacterium (assembly GCA_963977405.1). GTDB lineage: Bacteria > Pseudomonadota > Gammaproteobacteria > Pseudomonadales > Pseudohongiellaceae > UBA5078. Next base: position 139 of record CAXBOY010000131.1, on the reverse strand, counting down.
ATGCCTTTATGCAGGTCACCGGCACTGAACCATGCCATATGATACTGGTTGGCGTCCTGTGCTTGTACCATGCTTGGCCCGTGATGGGGGCAGGCATCGATATACCAATCGTCTACAGTAGCGCGATCTAGGCCACTAA
>CAXBOY010000130.1:0-6499 GCA_963977405.1 uncultured Gammaproteobacteria bacterium | reverse complement strand
TGCTTCCAGCAGCGGAGACCTTCTCTGAGAAAGAAGAAGGCGATTTTCCGGTTTATAGAGGCTATCGCAGCAACCCAGATACAGGCGCACAAGAGCAAGTCGGCTTCGTTTTCACCAATCGCGATTACCCCCCGATGCGAGTGGGCTATGCGGCGCCAATTGATGTCTTAGTCGGCATGGACATGGAAGGTGTAGTCACGAATATGAAGGTGCTGGACTATTACGAGTCCTACATGTATTCACGGGGGGATTTCATCGACAACTCTGTATTCCTCTCGCAATTCCGCAACAAGCCCATCACCGACGAGTATCGCCTCAACCGAGATATCGATGGGCTCAGCGCTGCCACCGCCACTAGCGTCGCTATATCTCGTAGCGTAGGCGAGACTGCGCGCCGCGTAGCTCGAGCCTTTCTTGGCTATGGCGAAGGCACAGAGGCCGAACAAAATTCTGCGGAGAATGCCAAGGCGCAGCTTTCGCAATACTCCTGGGGTAGTTTGATCGAACAGGGCATCGTCGTGGAGCTAGAGTCGACCAATGCCGAAGGCGACCCGCTCACCCTCGCGTTTACCTATATGGGTCGACCAGCTCTCGGCGAGTATCTGATAGGTAGTGACGCCTATAATATCGCGTCGAGTGACGCGGCGTTCAAAGCTGGAGAGGGTGAGATCATGCTCATCGCACCCAGCGGCCCGGGTGCGGGCAGCACCTTTCGACAGTTTCCGATGTCTGTAAAACAGGGCGATCTTACTCGCTATGTTGCAGGTAACCGCTACAGTGCGGCGGGCAATGGCGATGTGGGGGCTATCGCGGGCAACGCGTCCTATGGCGTAGCGCTGACTATGCATCCCGATTTCGACATTACGCAGCCCTTTACCTTGATCTATCACCCACCAGGCAAGAATGTTGACGCGTCCGTAGACTATGCACTGCAAGGAGTTGGACTGACGCTTGCGCGTAATGAGTTAGTACTCTCCGATGAAGAAATCTTGGCTGCTCGTTTAGAAAATGCCTCTTTCTTTGAGCGTTTGCGCCTCGCGCCGCCGTGGGGAATAACCCCCATGAGCGATGTCTATTTATTGCTCATCATCTTCGCTTTAGTCATGGCCGCATTCCTAAGCAAAAATGCCAAGCTGCGCTGGACAGCGTTGACTGCAACAATGCTCTACCTTGGTTTCTATAAGAACGGCTTCCTATCCGTGTCTCACATTACAAGCGTCATTAAACTTGGCCCCGAGGCTCTGACCAATAATCTGACCACCTTAATGATCGCCGTATTCACGATCATAACCACACTAATATGGGGACGTGTATTCTGCTCGTCACTTTGTCCTTTCGGCGCCGTACAAGATCTTATCGCGTACTTCTCGCCGAAGAAGTGGCGCATCAAAGTACCTCAGAAGATTCACGACAATGCCCTCTATATAAAATATGGCATCCTCGCCGTCATCATGGTCACTGCGATGGTCAATGCTAACTTGAGCATTTTTCAATATTTCGAACCGTTTGGTACCCTATTCTTCTTTAGCCCATCTCTAGTGCTATGGGGTATTCTCATAGTGATACTCGCCGCATGCTTCGTTGTCGAGCGCTTCTATTGCCGTTATGTTTGTCCACTCGGTGCAGCACTGGGTGTGGTGTCGATGCTTAGCCCGAATCGTATCAAGCGCGTACCGCAGTGCACGATGTGTAAGGTTTGCGAACATGCCTGTCCTACCGGCGCGATTCGTGGCGAGAAGATCGATTTCAAAGAGTGCGTACGTTGTGATGTATGCGAGAGCAAGCTGATTAACTTGGCGGGCACTTGCCGCCATTCCATGGACGAGATCACGCGTCGCCGTGGAGAAAAACAAGTGGTCAATGTGATTGATCTAGGCAATGCTACACCCGCATAGCACGGGACACACTCCTCCGTGATTTCAGGAGACCAGTATGAAACCATTGCTCATTATCCACGGCTGGAGCGACGAGGCAGACTCCTTCGTCGCGCTGGCATCGGCAATCGAAACCACTAGTAGCCGCACCGTTCTCTCTGTCTTTTTGGGCAACTACGTCTCTCTTGACGATGACGTGCGCATGACGGACCTGGTCAATGGCTTACAGCGTGCATGGACGCAGCAGAGGCTTCCGACAGAGGCCAAGTCCATCGATGTTATCGTTCACTCCACTGGTGGACTGGTCATCCGAGATTGGTTGACGACACACTTCTCCACCAAAGGTCGAAAATCCCCTATCAACAATTTAGTGATGCTAGCGCCTGCCAATTTTGGCTCACCGCTTGCCCACAAAGGCAGAGCCTTATATGGCAGGGTTATTAAGGGCTTCAACGCCAGTAAACGCTTTCAGACCGGCGCCCATATCCTCAAGGCTCTAGAGATGGCCAGCCCCTATTCCTGGGATCTGGCACAGCGCGATCGCTTTCAAGACAATGCCATGACCGCAACTGGAGTACGTACCACTGTCATCGTCGGCAATACTGGCTACAGTGGCATCAGTTCTTTAGCAAATGAATTAGGGTCGGATGGCACTGTCTACGTTGCCACTGCCAACCTCAATTGCGCCGCCATCGAGGTGAGTTTTCCTGCGGGAGATCGCCGCCCAAAATTTAACGCTATTCGCAAGTCTCGCGGCGATACTGCCTTTCTCGTAATGGATGACTTCAATCATTCCTCTATAGCCTACAAAGACCATAAGCATGCTCAGAAGGACGCTTTACTCGGTTTCATTTTACGAGCATTGGATGTCAGCAATACTCAAAACTTCAAGCAGTGGATTGATGATTGCGACACTCACAGCGCTGCCGTGCTCGCAATACATGAAGACGATAAAGACAGTCACAAACACGGCTTCCAAAACACCGTTTTTCGAGTACGCGATGATCAAGGTTATGACGTGCAAGATTACGTGATTGAATTCTACAACGACACCGCCAAGGGCGACGACGATCGCCTTGCCGAACTATTTAACAAAGACGCAGTGGTCAAGGTGCATGCTCATAAAGACAACGGATCCTACCGCAGCTTCATGATCGATTGTTCTGCCCTTTACCGCATTATCGAGGCACAAGATCAAGTTCTTAACATCAGTATCTCGGCCATGCCGGACCTGAACGAGGAGCGAAATCTCGTGGGCTATCGCAGTTTCGGCAATCAAGACATTGGTCAGATGACACTAAGTGCTCAGGGCGTGCGAGACTTCTTTATTCCGAATCGCACCTTGTTCATCGACATTACCCTCACCCGTCAACAAAAGGATGAACTGTTCTGGATTAAATCCCTCGACGATATGGTCTAATGCAATAACACAATTTGAGGAGCTTATTATGAAACGAACACTGCAACTATTTAGCACTCTTGTCATTAGTGGGCTCTTCGCGCTCAACGCCCAAGCGGCAGAGGACCAATGGATCACCCTGATCGATGGCAGCTCGGGGATGGACAATTTCGAAATCGTGGGTGAGGCAAACTGGAGCGCCGCTGATGATGCTATACAGGCTACGGAAGGGTCTGGAACCTCGTTTCTACTGACTAAAGAGTCCTATAGCAACTTCGTTCTGCGCATTGAATTCTGGGTAAGCGACGATGCTAACAGCGGAATCTATATGCGCTGCCAAGACCCCACCGCAATTACAGATCGTAGTTGCTATGAAGCCAATATTTACGATCAACGCCCGGACTTGAGCTTCGGCACTGGTGGGATAGTACATGTCGGCCCGGTCGCAGAGCCCTATCCGAAGGCTGGTGGCAAATGGAATACTTATGAGATAACACTCGATGGCGAACATTTGCTGGTATCTCTCAACGGTGAGCAGACGGTACACATTACTGATACCCAGTTCGCGGCGGGACCAATAGGCCTTCAGTGGGCTCGTGGCACTGTGCGTTTTCGCAACATGCAGATTATGCCGCTCTGATTTACTTCTTCTGCGCAGAGGCACAATTGATTCAAGTCAATTGTGCCTGAGTTAGTACGATTGCCGCACATAGACCCTCATTTCCCTATAAGCCACGGTATAAAAGGCTTACAGCACTTCACTTCGGCATTGCACCATTTGGGTGCGTCAATATGTCGCACCAAGCGCCTTATTTGAGTTGTTAGACTTCGCGATGTCACTCATTAAGGAATAAGTACCATGCATTCATTCATACGCTATGTAGTGCCAGTCTGCGCACTCACTTACCACGCAGCGTACGCACAGCCGAGTAATGTCGAAGAGATTATCGTAATCGGTGTTCAAGATACCCACACAGTGCGCACCGACGACACTATGGTCGCACCTGCAGATACGGCAGAGTTGCTTAAAAAGATGCCGGGCGCCAATGTAAACAAGAACGGCGAACTCACTGGCATCGCGCAATATCGAGGCATGTTCGGAGATCGCATTAATGTCTCAATCAATGGCACCCACATCAATTCCGGTGGTCCTAATGCAATGGACGCGCCACTGCACTATGCGCCCGTCGCACTTATCGAGTCGCTTTCCATCAGCCGCGGCATTGTACCCGTCAGTGTTGGTCAAGAGACCATTGGTGGGCACGTCGAAGCACAAACTTACGGTGGTGAGTTCAGCAACTCTAACGACTTCGAATTTGCCGGGCGCGCTTATGTAGGTGGCCAAACGGTGAATTCGGGCCATGTTGCCAGCTCGCTACTATCGATGACCAATCGTAACCACATCTTCCGCGCCTTCCTGATGCAAGAACAAGGTGGCGACTCCAAATTTGATGGTGGTGAAATCACCCCTTCCGAATACGACCGCGACCGCTGGGATCTTGGCTATAGCTACAATCGAGGCAATCACGAGTTCAGCCTAGATTTTGCACGCAACAATACTTTAAATGCGGGCAATGCGGCGCTCCCCATGGACATAATGGCATTAGACAGCGATCTGTGGCGCAGTAAATATGTGTGGGATGGGGCCGACTACAAAGTAACCGCTCAAGTCTCCAAGAGCTCCATATTGCATTGGATGAGCAACAACTCCTTACGCCGACCACCACAAACCGCAGCGGGCACGCCTGACGGCATGCGTTTCCGCAACGCCCGCACTACCAGTAAAGGCGAAGGTTTTGCCATCAAGGTTGAGCGCTTTGTCGATAATGGAACATGGCGAGCAGGCATAGATGGCAATTTTGCCGATCATGGCGCGGTTATCCTCAACCCGAACGCCCCAGCGTTCTTCATCGACAACTTCCGTGGCATAGAGCGCGATATTCTGGGGGTATACCTCGAACGCGAAATGTCATTGTCTGATCGCACAGGCTTAGAGATTGGCGCACGTTATAACCGCGTCAACACTGACTCGGGTCAAGTTGCCGTGAACATGAATCCGATGAACGCTAGCGCAGGCATGCCATTCATGATGAATAACATAGCTCACATGCTTGCCGCTCGTTTCAATGCGCAAGACTTATCACAGAGCGATGGTGACGTCGATTGGTTCGCTCGCCTCAGCATTGAGGCTGGCTACGACACCACATGGTATGTCGGCGCCGCTCGCAAGATGCGCGCTCCTTCTTATCAGGAGCGCTATCTGTGGATGCCACTGACCTCTACCGGCGGTTTGGCCGACGGCAAGAACTATATCGGCGACCCTAATCTCTCCCCAGAGACTTCGCATGAAATTGAGCTTGGTTTTGATTATGTTGGCAGCCGTTTCTCTATTTACCCTCGCGCCTATTACAAAGAAGTTGCAGACTTCATACAGGGTATTCCGGTCACCGACATGCTGACCAACAACTTCGCTCAGATAATGGCTAACATGGGAATGGGGGCACCTGACCCTTTACAGTTTGCCAACGTGGATGCCACATATTACGGCATGGATCTAGAGGCACTGTACTCAATCAATAATCAGCTTGATTTGCGCGTTGTGGCCAGTATGGTCCGCGGCCAGCGCGATGACATTTCCGATGACCTCTATCGCATCTCGCCCGACAATATTCTGCTTGGCTTGGACTACCGACAAAACGACTGGACTGCAAGTTTCGAGGCCGTTACCTATGCCGACCAGAATCGTGTATCCCGTACCAATCTGGAAGCGCAAACTGATGGCTATACCATAATCAATCTGTCAGGACGCTGGAATATCTCGAACACCCTCGAGCTAGGAGCCGGCATCAATAATCTGTTAGACGAACGCTATGACGACCATCTCGCCGGCTACAACCGCGCCTACAACCCCGATGTCGCGATTGGCGCACGCCTGCCCGGTTTAGGCCGCAGCCTCTATGGCCGCATGATGTGGAATTTCTAAACGCTTAACCACCGCTGAGAGCGCCGACGATCTGCACGCGATCGTTCGGCGCGACCGGCACACTCAAGTCCCTCACCATAACCTCTCCTACGAACATCGCGATGTGCCGCCGAATTCTGCCGTGCTCATCCACTACACGAAAAGCCAAGCCCTTGTATCGGTCTTCTAGAGCTGCGATAACATCGGCGAGGCTACTACCGCTCGCCAGATCTACACTCAGTTCACGCTGACCGCTGGTGTAGT
>CAXBOY010000129.1:0-6519 GCA_963977405.1 uncultured Gammaproteobacteria bacterium | reverse complement strand
TATTTTCTTATTCGCTTAAGTCACTCGATTCTTGCGAATCGCCGCTAAGCGCTTACGCATCATCTCACCTACAACGAGTGGCGAGAATTCTGACTCGATTGTCGCCTTCGCTTTGCGTCCTAACTTATTCGCTAGCTCCCGGTCGTTGGCGAGGGTGCGCATCGCTTCGGCTTCCTGCTCTACATTGGGCTCCGCCCATATCTGTCCTTTCTTGTACGGACCGAAGTCTTCCTCGATGCTAACTAATTTATAATCGATCGGCATACAGTTGTCGGGACGCATATAATCGGTATTACCCGACCAGTTTGTCGCAAGAATCGCTTTACCTAGCGCCATCGCCTCGGCCGGGCCAAAGCCGAAGCCTTCAGAGCGGTGCAGGGATACAAAGCAATCGGTATTGGAGATCAGCGCGTTAACCTGCGTGCGCGAATACACCTTATCCAGAATCAAAATATTTTGATGCTCACCGATGGCGTCTTTAATGCTGCGTATCGCCTCGTCGGTAGGATTGTTTACCTTTAAGACAAGACGTGTATTGAGGTCGTCCGTGGCGAATGCGCGACGGAAGGCGTCTATTGCCCCGAAAGGGTTCTTGCGTGCGGGCATGCTATAAGTGTCGAACATAGCCAAGAACAAGAATGGCTCTTCTGGCAATTGGAAGTCAGCGCGTTTCAGATCTGTATCTACTTTAACTTCAACTGCATGCGGAATGCGAATCACCGGGATCGGCGAGCGCATTGCTACTGCGTCCTGTACAAAATTGGATGGAACCCATATCTCATCGAAGTGTACGAAAGTCTCAGCCCATGCCTCTGGTATTTCGGGCAGTTCCCAGGCCCAATAGCCAATGCGGTAGTGGCCATTGAAATATTCGGAGGGCAACTCTGTGATCGCCTGGAAGGCGTGGTCTGGATTGATGTGCAGTAGAGTCACGTCATAAGGTGCCGACTCTATTTCTTTGTGCTGCCAGCTCAGATCAGTCATGCGCGATGGATTGCCGGACTGGAAACAGATTATGCCGAAAGCTTCGTTGGCAGCGTCCAATGCCTTGGCGTCACTGCGCGCTCCCTCGCCGATACCCATCTCTGCGCGAGTATAGCCAATCAGATTAACACCGAATTTTAAGCCATCACGAGATTGCGACGCAACATCTTTGCTCGCAGAGACAAGGCTCGCCTGTGCGACACTATTGACCAATAGCGTGAAGTCTCCTTTCTCCTCAGACAAGTTTGGATTGTAATACTCATCGCCAGCCATGAAACGTTTGCTCCAACGTTGCCACATGGCTTTTTCATTCTCTTTAGGCACGCTGGTCTTGCGGCTTATGCTCTCGTGGTGAATCAGCTTGGCATAAGGAGTCCACACGTTGCGGTAACCCTTGTCGAGCAAGCGGAGGCATAGATCGACATCGTTACCGACCACCGCTAGCTCCTCATCGAAGCCGCCTATCTGCTCGAACTTCTCACGACTGACCATTAAACAAGCGCCAGTATTCGCGGAGACCTCGCGAGTGGTTTCATGAATGTGGCGATAGATCGAATCGCTAGGCATGCGCTTATGCAGTAGGTGAATGCCGCCTCCGCCATAATTGACCAAAAGCACACCAGTGTGTTGTAAGGCGCCATTGGGGTAATAAAGAAGAGCCCCAACCGCGCCGACTTGCGGGCGCATCGCCTCGCGCACAAGTACTTCTAACCAGTCGGGGTCGATGATCTCGATATCGTCATTCAGGAACAAATATAACTCGCCATTGGCATTGCGCACGCCGATGTTATTCAGTCGCGCCCAGTTGAATGGCTCGTTACATTCGACAACTCTAAAATTCTTGCTGCGCAGATACTCGATGCCCTCGGGATACTTGCCGCGGCCATTATCGAGAATGATGACTTCGAAATTCTTGTAAGCGGTTAGGCTTAGAAGTGACTCCATGCAGGGTTTGACTAGATCGAGCCTGCCCATCGTAGGGATGATGATCGATACCTTTGGTTCGCTTTGCAAAGGCCAACAGACCTGCCGGATTCCGTGGGCATGGGTTTTGACTTCGGCGTTGTAGGCGCTTAAGTGCCCTACGACTACTTGTGTTTCGGCGGCGACAACTACCGCATCGTCGAGTTTGTCGCTCACGCTCCACAGCATCTTCGGAATACGAGCGATAGCTGGAGCGTTATCGGCGATGGCCAATAACGCAGCGAAACGCCATGCTGGGGTGTCGAGGTGAATATTCTGAACCGACGAGAGGAGAGGGTTCTTGACTGCGAAAACCTGCCCGACATAGTTGCTGGCGAGCAGATGATCCGGAGACCACTTGGGCGTGAAACAAGGGCCCGAGTGTTCACCGGTTAAGGAGGACTTGTCGTGGTCGGAATACAGAAGCTGCGCGTCGCTGCTTGCCAAGCTCTGGTTCATTTCCCAAAGCGCGTGGGGTGCAAGAGTTTCCCCTGCCTCGAGAAACAGCGACCATCCCTCGCGATCTACGAGGTCTTCTAAAGCCGCGGCAATGCTTGCTTCGAAATTGACTTGTGTCGAAGCGCCGAGTCCTGCGTGGCCTATGGCGTCTTCAAGAGATGTGTCCTTATCACCGATTAGATGCACCATCCAGCGTGTACTTGCCTGTTCGGCGATGCTGGCGAGGGTATGTAGCAGGGCCTCCTCATCGCCATTGGGGCTCACGATAAGATGGAAGAGAATTGCATTTTCATTGTGTAGAGATTGCTCGCGAAGCCTCTCAATCTCTTCTGGCTCAGGCATATTGCGCCAATACCAAGTGTTATATAGATCGCTATTCTTAAATAGCCGGAAAGTCTGCGTGATAGTGCGAACGTGCTTGTCTTTATCTGTCATGCTCAAGACGAGCTCATGCTCTCCGGCATCTAACTCTGGCAAGGAGATCTCTTGATAGAAGCCCGCCGCGAAAGCGTCCTTGATCTGGGGGTACTGCTCGGCGATATCCGGTCGACTAATGCCAGTGTTGAAACTCAGGCAGAGTTTGCCGTCCACATGTGCATCAATCTGTGCAATGCCTGCTTCGCTGCAGGCCCAACCCTGTAGTGTAAGTTGCTCCGGGAACTCGTTTTGCGCAGCACTTGGAATATCGAGATTACAGTGTATGAATTCCGGCTCAGTAGATGTTGTTTGAGCTTCCTGCTTTTCTTGAATATTTTGCTTTGCGCGGCCAGCACCAAGTGCGAGCAGTTTGCGTTTAACGAAGCGAATAGGCTTGGTGACTTTCCATGAAAATGAATTGAGCAGTAGTTGATTATCTAGGCTCAGTCGATTGGCATGCATCTTGGCATCGTTTAATTCGGCCGTACGGCGATTGATGGTCTGGCTAAACTTATTGAGCTTGTGGTTCAGGCTGCGTATCTCGTTATTGAGACGACCCTCAACCTCTTGCAGCTGGCGCCCGAGTTTGCGTTTCTCATTCTCAGCATCTACTGCGTGTTCGTTCAGACGCTTGATGTCACCATGTAGGCTCTCTACGAGCGCGGTTTCATCGAGGCTCCCGAGGGTTTGGTTCAATTGCTCGCCAGTCCAAAGCGGTAACCATTTCGAGAAAACACGCACCCGTGCCTCGGCAATAGTATCGCCGCTACGATATCGGCTACTAGGATCAGTAGAAGCCGTGTTGGACTCGCCACCCTGGCGATAGAATGCTGTGATCTCGTCGACATGAACGAAAGGTACGAGTTGAGCTATTTGCAACCAGAAATCCCAATCTTCGAAGATGTCCAAACTCTCATCGAACTGGCAGCCGCGCGTCACTAGTGAGCGACGAAACAGCGCGGAATGTATGGGAATGAAATTGTCTCGACGTAGCCGTGCTGGGTCGAAGGGAATCCGAAATGTGGCGTTGCTAAGATTGCCGGCTGGCGTCGTTTTCTGTGTGCTGCTATAAGCCACGCCTAGAGTTTTATCTCGCTCTAAACACTCCACCAACATCTCAATATGTCGCGGAGCAATCCAGTCGTCCTCATCCAAGAAAATGAGATAGCTACCTTGCGCTTCTCGAAGTGCAATATTCGCTGCAGCAGGGCGGTTCAGGGGCACGCCCTCGGTGACTTCTCGAAGAGGGGTTTGCAGAGCAAGTGACTTATGGCGATCGAGCCCCTTACCTGTGGCATCCACTAGAATAATCTCGATGTTGCTGTAGGTCTGTTTCTCCACAGACAACAAGGCCTCCGCGAGCTCGGCGCGGTTCATACTGCGGCACAGCACAGAGACTAGTGGGGCGTCTTCGAAAGCGAGTTTCGGTGCGGCATTGGTGTTAGTCGTGGCGTTACTAATGTTGTGATCCTCGCAACAGTTTTTTCAAAGCGGAGAAAATGCCAGTGCCAGTACTGTCGCTTCGATAAGCGCTCGGCATTGGCACGTCAGTAAGTTGCAGGCGTTCCTGCCGCATGAGTTCAGCTTCGCTGAGTAAATGGGGATGGCGCAAAAGCTCAGGTGTTAGCAAGCAAAAGGCTTCTGCATACTTCACCTGAGGTGACAGTGTGTAGGTTCGAAAATGGTTTAATGCGAATATGTACTCGTCGTAGGGCGATATGTTGAGCTGTGAATGGTAGACAGCGATCGCTGCGCGTTTCTTTGCCTCGAAGGCGGTGATGTCGATCAAAATGTCGACGCGTGCGAGGGGCGCGCCAACCTCATACATGGCAATGCGTAAATCCTTCCCTTCATTCACAAGGCGCCTAGTAGCCTCTATTACGAGCCATGCTGTGGCGCGATGATCGGGGTGAATCTCATTGAAAGAGGTAGTCAGTATTAAGTCTGCGCCGCTATTGACGATGGCTAAGCGCGCTGCCTCGATTGAGCGTTCATCGCAGCGAACGCCGCGATCTTTCTCTTGCCAGAAGTCGACGCTCTCGACTCCAAGGATTTTTACAGCAGCGCGTGTCTCCTGTTCGCGCACGGCGCTGCCTTGCTTGCCATGCTCGCCGAAGTCACCCGAGGTTATTAGAATTGCTTGAGTGGGAATGCACGCTTCCTGATACGCCGCTAGTAGGCCGCCGCAACCCAATGTTTCATCATCGGGATGGGGGGCAAATACGAGCGCCTTCTGACAGGGTATTATGGCGCTGGCTTGATAGGGCGTTAATCGCGATTCCATCGGTTAACTCTCAGTTTATTTTGCGAATAATGATCGACTCGAGCACCTCGCCGATGAAGTCCAGAAAGAGAGTGTCTAAATCAGGATGGAAATAGTCTTGGGCTTTGTTGCCAATAGCTAACACGCCTAGCATGCGCTCGCGTCCAATAGGGCAAAGCGCAACGGAACGAATGCCACCACCACGATGGGGAAAGAGGAAGGTGGCTGTGTCTTTGTCGATGCTCTTACAAATAGTCTTGCGATCGCGCAGTAGCGTTGGAAAACTCTCTTGTAGGAAGTCGGTAGACTCGAGCCTAGTGTTCTCGACATTGTTGAGGTGGTCGGTGTCGAAGAGGATGACGCTGCTAACGTCTATGCCGGGCTGTGTATTAAGGTTGGCCTCTGTGGCGCTGGCGATCTGAGAGACATCGTCTTCGATCAGGAGAGCCAGAATGAGTGCCCTAGTTACGCTGAAAAGTTGGTCGTTATACTTGGCAGTTTCCATCAAGGTGTTGAGCGTGTGGCGCGACTCGATGCTGCGCTCGCGCAATATCTTTACCTGACGCTCCAGTAGAGAGATCGCTTTGCCGCTCTCGTGGGGAAGCGTGATCTCCTCCAATAAGCTGTCTCGATTGATGAAGAAATCGGGATGTTTTTGCAGGTAGTGCGCGACTTGATCGGCGCTCACATCATTCTTGTCGGTGCCTTGCTTTTCAGAGGTGTCGCTGTTCATACGCTCTCTTCACTTTTCGTCACGATGATTATGAAACGGTTTCTAAATCAATGCTGCCTTCGAACACGCTAGTAGCGGGTCCGCGCATGATTATTGGGCTGGAATGACCCTGCCAGCTTAGGCGTAGATCACCGCCGTTAAGGTGTGCAAGCACGTCGTTATCGAGCAGACCTGCCGCATGCCCGCATGCCAGTGCCGCACAGGCACCAGTACCACAGGCTCGAGTTTCACCCACGCCGCGTTCGAATACGCGCAGTTTAATTTGCCCGCGAGCCATAATTTGCATAAAACCAATATTGACCCCTTGCGGGAAATCCGGGTGTGCCCCAAGTGCGGCACCTATGTCGGCAACGGCTGTGCTGGCGACATCGTCTACGACTAAAACGGCGTGGGGATTGCCTACAGAGACCGCATAGAAGTGCAGTGTCTGGGAGTGGCCATGCAAGGTAATTTCTCGCTGGTAGCTAGCCGCCTGCGTGGCATTAAAAGGTAAGGCGCTTGGAGCGAAGTCGGGTTGACCCATGTCGACAGTCACGAAGCCGTCCTGCTCCACATGCAAAACGATAATGCCACGACTAGTCTTAACGCGAATCGTATTGAGGGTAGTCAAGCCCTTGTCTAATACAAATCGGGCGAAACAGCGCGCGCCGTTGCCGCAGTGTTCAACCTCGGTGCCATCGCAATTGAAGATACGATAATT
>CAXBOY010000128.1:0-6583 GCA_963977405.1 uncultured Gammaproteobacteria bacterium | reverse complement strand
CCGCATCTGTGCCATGTGCCCTTCTATGCCGGGGTTTTTCTCTTTAAGCCATTGCTGCACCTGAGTGCGCGGGAGTAGCGCATCGCAATCTAAGCACAGTACTCTGTCTAAGCTGCCATGCATGTCGATCAAGGCGCGTTGCCCTGCGCGTTGATGCAGGCAATCGACATTTTGTGTAACTAGCTGTCCTATCAAGCCGGCGCTCTCTAGATCAGCAAGTGCCATATGCCCCTTATTTGGAGATGCCAGCGCCATGCGTGGCCAACCCACCATGCTGCGCGCCCAATAACGCTGGCGGCTGTGTGCGGATTTTAGGAAGTCATTGTGTTGGATGGGCGTGGTGCGCAGCCATGTGCCTTGCTTGTCTCGATAGACCGGGATGCCGGAGGGCTCGCTTAAACCCGCGCCAGTGAGCACTAACACTCGTGAGTGCTCAAGGACAAACTGTGCCAGCGCCTCCATCTAAGCGCTCGCGGGGGGCATGATTTTCTGCCGTACGTGTTCAGCCAAGCCTACTCCTGCCTCGGACATGGTGAGGTAGGTCTGGTCGGCACCAGCTGCAATAATCTCGGCTGCCTCGTCCTCGTGCATGCTGTGAGACACGATCAGGCCATCGAAACCCGCTTGGCGTAATTTCTGTGTGGCAATGCGCTTGGCCTCGGCCTCGTTGAGGCTCAGTATTACTGCGCGCACCTTGCCGAAGTCTAGGCCCTCCCAGAACATCTGGTCTTCTGCGTCGGCGAAGAAGATATTATGGCCATCTTCTTTGTACTTGATCACTCGGGCTGGGTCAGAATCCAGCGCCACGATCTTGCAACTGTCCTGCAGATACATATAGGCGGCGGTCCCCGTGCGCCCCATCCCCATGATAAGGACATCGGCATAACCGAGTGAGACAGGCTGCTCGTCTGGGTGGCGGATATTGCGTTCGAACGGAATCAAGCGCCGTGCTAGGCGTTCATAAAGTGGATGAGCAATGCGGTTGAGCGGCGCGGAGACTACGAAGGAGAGCGCTACTGTCAGCGCGAGAGGCACCATCCATTCGGGCAAAGCCACGCTGGCTACGATGAGGCCGAACTCGCTGTAATTGGTTAGGCTTAGGCCGGACAGGAATGCGCTGCGGGCACGCAGCTTGAAGGCCACTAGCAACAGGAAGAACAAGACAGCCTTCAGAGGAAGCAATGCGGTCATCGCAATCGCGAACCACCATGCGTTGGCGTCTGGTAGTCCGCCAATGCCTATCTCGAGGAAGAAGCCCACTAGGAAGAACTCCTTAATGCTCCACAGCGATTTGGACAGTTCTCCTGCACGAGGGTGCTTGGCGAGCATAGCACCGAAGACTAGGGCTCCTAGCTCGGAGCTCAGGCCAATGAGTTCGAATCCATAGCCGCCAATTACCAGCGCTAGCAACAGGCCGAACAGAACTAATAGGTCCTCATGGCCGCTGGCATCCATGAGTTTGAATAGAATCGGTCGGAGCAGGGGTAAGGCGAAGACCCCGAGCGCCCATATAGAGGGAGTGGTGCCACTAGCAACACTCATCACCAACAGCGCGATAAGATCCTGCACCACTAGGATGCCGATGGCGACACGACCGTGGAAGGCGCGCAATTCGCGCTTAGTCTCCAATATCTTTGCGGCCAGTACAGTACTGGAGAATGACAGAGCGATGGAAAGCAGTAGAGCGTTGTAGAGCGTGACGTCGAAGAACAGCAGAATGATCGGCGTATAGAACAAGGCAGAGAGTACGAAGTGCGAGATGCCGCCACCGATGACTTCGGTCTTGACCAAATTACGCACATTGAGCTTGAGGCCTACGGTGAACAGTAGTAGCAAAACACCAAGATGAGAGACATGGCTCAGTATCTCGCCGCTTTCATGGGGCAGGCCGATAGTGTCCGAGACGGAGGCGATGACGAAGCCTGCAGCTAGGTAACCAACCAGAGGGGGTAGCCCGATCAGTCGTACAAGTAATCCGATACTAAAGGCAAAGCCTATCCAAACGGCTTCAAGCATCTAGGGCACCTTTTTCATGAGTGTGTGTGATGTAGGAATCGCCCTGCGTTCTGCCGCCGTCGACACGAATCGTCTGGCCGGTGCTATAGGGGGCCTCCTCGGCAAGATACCACGCCGTGGCGGCGATTTCCTCACAGCTGCCCATGCGCTGCAGGGCAATGTCGCGCAAAATTGCGTTCTGTTCATCGTTTTGTTCTTTGTCGGATTGATCGTCTTCTGGCCACAGAATGGCACCGGGGGAGATGCCGTTAACGCGCACATGCGGCGCTAATTCCCTAGCCAAGGCCTTGGTCATCATCTTCACGCCAGCCTTCGCAATGCTATAGGCCGGATAATCCTTGCGCCCACCGTCGGCGTGGATGTCGGTCATATTGATGATGCTGCCCCGGCGCTCTCGCAGGCTTGGCGCGAGAGCCTGTGCGAGGAAGAAACCGCCCTTGAGATTGCTGCCTATTAAGTCGTCCCAAGCCGCTTCATCTACGCTGCCGATTGGGCCGGGATAGAAGCGACTGGCGTTGTTGATCAGGACGTCGATGCGGCCGCGCCAGGCTAGTGCTGCATCGGCTAAATCGTGTACCTGTGACACTGCACATAAGTCGGCCTGAAGGCACATAGCAGAGTCGGGGCGCTCTGCATTGAAGCCGTTCACGAGCTTAAGGGCCTGCTGTTCGGACTGATTGAAATGGACAATTACCTCATAACCACGGCTATGAAATTGTGTCGCTATTGCCGCTCCGATGCGTCGTGCCGCGCCGGTTATCAAGAGGATTTTACGCTCGGCCATATTGTTCATGCAGTCTTCCCGATGACCTTCGCGATAGCCTCGGTTCGGGCTTGCGCAATTGCGGTTTTAATCTTCTCAGGGCCCTTCTCTTCGGAGGGCCCAAGGTTCTTTAGCAGTGCTGCTATGTCGACAGAGTTGGCGGCCACTAATGCACCACGCAGATAATCCGCCTGCGGATACTCCTTGTCTTCGAAACCGGTGCGCCCTCGCGAATCTGCCTCGCAGGCCAACAGGAATTGTGCCACTTGCTCGGGACGGCGAAAGGCGTCCAGAGACTCGAACAGGCGCAGCATCGTGTCGGCGCGCAGCTCCATAGCGCGGTGGCAGTGAGTGTGAAACTTGCTGACTAGACGGGCTACTTGTTGATGCTTCTTGGGCACGCGAAGGCGCGTGCACACCGTGTCGATTAAAGCGACGCCCAGTTGCTCATGGCCATAATGATGGGGCCAGTTGTCTTTTGGTGTTACGCCCTTACCTAGATCATGCATAAGTGTGGCGAAACGAACGATTGGATCTTCGCTTAGTTTCGCAGCTTGCTCTAAGCACATCATCACGTGTACGCCGGTATCGATCTCCGGATGGTGCAGTGCGGGTTGGGGTACGCCGAACAGATTGTCCACCTCCGGCAGTATGATCTGAAGCGCGCCGCAGTCACGCAGGCTGCGAAAAAATTCGGCGGGTGCAACGCTGCGCAATGCCTTGTCCATTTCTTGCCATACACGCTCGGCGACTAGATGCTGCAGTTCTCCACTGCTGCTGAGCTGACGCATCAACGCTTTGGTTTCCGTTGCTATGCGAAATCCGATTGGCGCGAAACGCGCCATGAAGCGGGCCACTCGCAGCACTCGCAAGGGGTCTTCGGTGAAGGCCAGGGAAACATGGCGCAGCACGCGATTCTCGATGTCCTTAACGCCGCCATAGGGGTCGACAAGATTGTCTTCGCTGTCTTGGGCGATGGCATTGATGGTCAGGTCGCGACGCTCTAAGTCTTCTTCCAATGTGACGCTGGGATCCGCGTTGAAGGCAAACCCAGTATAGCCGGGGCCAGTCTTGCGTTCGGTGCGTGCTAGGGCGTATTCCTCTTTCGTCTGTGGGTGCAGGAATACCGGGAAGTCGCGGCCCACCTGTGCAAATCCCGCGTCAAGCATTTGCTCTACCGTTGCTCCCACGACTACCCAATCGCGATCGGACTTCGTGAATCCGAGCAATCTATCGCGAACGGCGCCGCCTACGAGATAGGTTTTCATGGTTTAGACTCTGTCGTGGAATTGAGTGTTGGGATCTTAAGTGTAGCGCGGGCGTTAAACACTGAACAACTTATGGTCTTCTAGTCGCATCATAGTCAGTTCGCGTCCCCACACGCAGCCCGTATCGAGTGCGAAGACATTGGGGTTACCGGTATGGCCTTCGAGTGCGGCCCAGTGGCCGAACAGGATGTTGACAGATGGGGTAAGTTTTTCGAACTCGAACCAGGGCTTATAACCTTCTGGCGTGAATAGCAGTCCCTCCTTTACTTGCAGGTTGAGTTTGCCGTTCTCACTACAGAAGCGCATGCGCGTAAGGTAATTGGTGATAACTCTTAAACGATCATAGCCGGTGAGTTTATTCTTCCAGCGCCGCGGGGTGTCGCCATACATATTGGTTAAGAAACCGAAATAGTCTGGCCCTTGCAGTGTGAGTTCGACTTCCGCTGCGAGCATCAGTGCTTTCTCTAGTGTCCATTGAGGCGCGACACCAGCGTGCACCATCAGGTAGTTTTGTGGGCCTTGTTGCGTCTCTAAGCATTCGTAATGGGCTAAGGGTTTGCCGCGCAGCCAAGTACTAAGCTCTTCGCAATCGGGGGCGTCGAGTAATTCCTGAAGCGTGTCTTTGTTGCGGTTGAGTGTCGCGCCGTAGTAGATGGCGAGGAAATGGAGATCGTGGTTGCCCAGCACGATGCGCGCATCACTGCCTAGGTCGCGCAGGAAACGTAGGGTGTCGAGAGAGCGCGGACCGCGATTGATGAGGTCGCCGACACACCACAGCTGATCCTTGCCGGGTTTGAAATCAACACTATCGAGTAATTTGCGTAAGGGTTTATAACACCCTTGGATATCGCCTATTGCATAGGTTGACATAACACCCTTTGGCCTTTTTCTAATGCACGCTCAATGGTCTGGAGAGTAGGAAAGCGGGAATCGGCGCTGCGAACTTCTCGCCGTCTTCGCTGAGCATCTCATAGCTTCCCTGCATAGTACCAAATCCTGTCGTCAGAACTGCACCACTAGTGTAATGAAATACTTGGCCGGGACCGATCATAGGTTGCTGACCTACGACACCGGTGCCGCGTACTTCTTCTACCTTGTCGTTGTCGTCAGTAATGATCCAGTGACGCGACAGCAATTTTACCGGCTTCTCACTCTTGTTCTCGATGCCGATGGTGTAGGCGAAAACGAAGCGATTATTCGCTGGGTCAGACTGTTCATGTATGTATTGCGTCTTGACGGAAATATCGATGTCTTTGGGGACTATCTCTTCACTTAACATTGGACTCCTCCTGCGGCGCTGCCGAGCGAGACTTTAATCTTGCTTGGCTGATACTGTCGCTGATTAGGGCGTAGTCTGCCAAGCTCAATTTCTCAGGGCGGAGAGTAGTATCGATTCCTAGCGCGCTCAGATCTGGCTCAGATATGAGGGTGCTTAAACTATTTCTCAAGGTCTTGCGACGTTTCGTGAAGGCTATGCGGATTACCTCCTGCAGGCAATTCACATCGATCACCTGCACAGGTGGTGTCTTGTGCGGGGTCAACCTAACGATGGCAGAACATACCTTCGGCTGCGGAGTAAAAGCAGTAGGAGGAACATCAAACAGATGCTCAACCTGACAATAATACTGCATCATCAAGCCGAGTCTGCCGTAATTTGGGTCTCCCGCTTGTGCCGCTAATCTATGCACAACTTCTAGCTGTAACATGAAAGTCATATCGCTAATCAGTGCTTGATAAGTGAGTAGATGAAACATGCATGGCGTAGAGATGTTATAGGGCAGGTTGCCAACTATGCGTAGGCTGTGGGGCTTGTCGGTCAGGGTGCTGAAATCGAATTTCAACACATCACCTTGTTGCAACGCGAAGCGGCTGTCATCGCCGAGTGTCTGCACTAGATAGGCGGCCAGATCGCGGTCTAATTCTACTGCATCGAGCTTGGCGCAGGTTTGCAAAAGATGCCGCGTTAGCGCGCCCTGACCTGGACCGATCTCCACGATATGGTCGCTGTCTTGAGGGCGAATAGACTGCAGGATCTTCTGAATAATATTCTGATCGTGCAGAAAATTCTGGCCGAAGCGCTTGCGCGCCTGATGCTGAAAACCATCGTTCTGCAGGTCGGCGCCTTTACTGCTGCGTTTTGACTTGTTGCGAGAGTCACTCACTTAGTTGGGCTCCTTCGCGGGTGTGGCGTGCCATGAGCTGTGCAGTGGCGATAGCCTCGATTAAGCTGCCAGTCGATGCCTTGCCAGTGCCGGCGAGATCTAATGCGGTGCCATGGTCTACCGAGGTGCGGATGATGGGCAGGCCGAGGGTGATATTGCTGGCCTTACCGAAGCCCTTGTATTTGAGCACGGGCAGGCCCTGATCATGGTACATGGATAAGACTGCGTCGGCATGCTCGAGATATTTGTCCGTAAAAAGTGTATCTGCGGGTAGGGGGCCAAGTAGGTGAATGCCTTGGCCGCGCATCTCCTCGAGCACTGGCTCGATGATGTCGCGTTCCTCAGTGCCCAGATGTCCCCCTTCGCCTGCATGG
>CAXBOY010000127.1:0-6689 GCA_963977405.1 uncultured Gammaproteobacteria bacterium | reverse complement strand
TTCGGGCAATTCATTGAGCGTAAATCATCGCGTCAGCTAGAACAGTATTTCAGCCTTGCGGGCATAGATGAAGAGGCCTCTACAGCGGGGGATTTCGTGACCGACGAGAACATCCTCGCGGTTTACGGTATGGCGACGATGGACTATACGGACAAGCTGCGCATCGTGGGCGGCATCCGCGTGGAGCAGACCGATGTGAAGTCTAAGGCAACCCAGATGGTCAACGGTACATGGACACCGGTAAGCCCTTCCAAGGACTATACCTTCGTCTCTCCGAGTCTGAACCTGAAGTATGACGCGAACGATAACACCGTCTACCGCTTCGGTTACTCGCGTTCATTGGCACGCCCTGGTTTCAGCGAGTTCGCACCGAATGCGGAGATAAACTCGCTTGGTGATGAGCGTAGTATCAGTTATGGCAACTTCGACTTAGAGCATTATGAGTCGGATAACTTGGACTTCACTGCAGAGTACTATCTGGATCAGTTCTCCTATGTAAGCCTTGGCATGTTCTATAAGCGCATCGACAATGCGATCTATCAGGTGGCGAGCAATAATCGTGAGATCGATGGTGTGTTCTACAACGATGGCATCACTACTTGGGAAAACTTAGATACATCTACGATTCTTGGTTATGAGTTGAATGCACAGCGTCAGTTGAATTTCTTACCAGGTGCGTTAGCGAACATGTATGCGTCATTGAACTACACGTACAACGATGCGGAATCAGATCTGCCAACGGGCCAGACGATTCCGTTCCGTAAGATGGCGAAGAATGTGGCAAACTTCATGCTGGGCTATCAGGATGACAAGTGGGATGTGCGCTTGTCCTCGAACTACCGAGACAGCTATCTAGATTCTTTGTTCGACGGTGAGGCGGCAGAGGAAGGCCTGACTAATGATCAGATTCGCTACACAGATTCACACACGCAGTGGGATTTCACGGCGAAGTACAATATGACTGATGACTTAGTTATTAACTTCGAAATAATCAACATGAACGATGAGCCGGAGTTCTACTACTGGGGCAACAAGAATCGTTTGTCACAGTACGACGAGTACGGCACTACCTACGCGATCGGTGTGCGTTACGCTCTGTAATCTACATCTAGCATAACGTGTGTTTAGAAAGCGGGCTTCGGTCCGCTTTTTTATTTCTTGATGTTTAGTTCTTAGTGCTTCGTAGGTCGCGTTGAGGGGCGGGTATAGGATTTCTGGAACCGCCAAACTGCGCACGTCAAGCCTGTACATGGATGTACGCAGTTTGGCGGTTCCGACGCCCCTCCTACTGCGCCGCTCGTAATTCGGAGTACAGAGCAACAGTAACAAAAAGGACTAAACCGCCTGAGACTGGATCTTGCACTTCTGTAGTTTGGCGCGGATTGAGGTGATGATGCTGTCTTTGTCTAGGCCTACTGCCGCTAGCATGTCGGCTACTTTGCCATGGTGTAGGAACTCGTCTGGGAGACCTAGGTTTAGGACTGGAATTCGATAGTCTTGGCGTAGCAGGAACTCATTGACTGCCGAGCCCGCACCACCCATTACAGTGTTCTCTTCTAATGTCACGATCAACTGGTGGCGCGTCGCCATCTCTCCGATCAACGCCTCGTCTAGGGGTTTGACGAAACGCATATCTACTACTGTTGCGTCGAGGCTCTCTGCCGCCTCTAGCGCCGTGTTGACTAGGCTGCCAAAGCCTAGGATGGCTACTGTGTGACCCTTGCGGCGTACTACGCCTTTGCCGATTGGCAGTGCTTCCATTTTTTCTTCGATCTTCGCGCCAGGCCCCTTTCCTCTAGGGTAGCGCACGGTGGCGGGCCCAACGTGTTGGTAGCCCGTGTAGAGGAGTTGGCGTGTCTCGTTTTCGTTGCTAGGTGCCATGACTAGCATATTAGGCACACTACGTAGGAAGCTCATGTCGAAACTTCCTGCATGGGTAGGGCCGTCCTCGCCTACTAGTCCTGCGCGGTCGATCGCGAAGAGCACGTTTAGGTTCTGGATCGCAACGTCGTGGATCAGTTGATCATAGGCACGTTGTAAGAAAGTCGAATAGATCGCTACTACGGGTTTTAGTCCGTCGCAGGCCATGCCCGCAGCTAGGGTCACCGAATGTTGCTCGGCGATGGCGACGTCGTGAAACTGTTTTGGGTATTGTTCGGCGAATTTGTCCATGCCAGAGCCGGCTCCCATGGCTGGCGTGATGGCCGCTAGCAAGGGGTCGTGTGCGGCGGTGTCGCATAGCCATTGGCCGAATACGGCGGAATAGCTGGGGGACTCTGCCTTGCGAATGGCCGGCTTGCTCTGCTTGGGTTCTATCTTGTTCATTGCGTGCATGCCGAAGGGGTCGTTCTCGGAGGCTAGGTAGCCCTTACCCTTCTGGGTCACGATGTGCAGCAGCTGCGGGCCGCGCAGCTTCTTGATGTTGTTCAGTATCTCGATCAACTCTAGTGTGTCGTGACCGTCCACTAGACCGATGTAATTGAAGCCGATCTCCTCGAACAGCGTGCCCGGTGACACCATGCCCTTCATGTATTCTTCGGCGCGATGGGCAACCTTTAGAGCGGGTGGTATGTGCGAGAGTACTTTCTTGCCACCGGTGCGAATGGCGTTATAGGGGCGGCTTGCCCACATGCGGGCGAAGTAACTCGACAGGCCGCCTACGTTCTTGGATATCGACATATTATTGTCGTTGAGGATGACTAGGAAGTTCTCGTCGATGTCGCCGGCGTGGTTCAGCGCCTCGAAGGCCATGCCTGCGGTCATCGCGCCGTCTCCAATTATAGCGACGGTATGGCGATCAATCTTCTGCTCACGTGCAGCAATCATCATGCCCAGCGCGGCGCTAATAGAGGTGCTGGAGTGGCCGACGCCGAAACTGTCGTATTCACTCTCCTCTCTGTGTGGGAATGCGGCTAGTCCGCCTTCCTGACGCATGCTCAACATGCGTTCGCGGCGCCCAGTCAATATCTTGTGGGGGTAGGTCTGATGGCCGACGTCCCACACTAAGCGGTCGTTAGGGGTGTCGAAGGCATAATGAAGCGCGATAGTGAGTTCCACCACGCCGAGTCCTGCGCCGAAATGCCCGCCAGTCTGGCCTACGGAATAGAGTAGGAATTGGCGCAACTCTCGTGCAAGGCCGAGCAATTGCTCTGGCTCTAAGGTCTTTAGGTCAGCCGGGCTAGAAATAGTATCTAGGAGCGGCGTATCCGGCCTAGTGAGTGGAATTTCGTCAAGCATTTGAAAAGCATACTCTTTTTTTGTAGAGATAGGGCGTATTTAGAGGTCGAGTCGAGGGCAGACTGCCTTGTCGCGTGCTGCGAACGGCCTGAAAATTCAAACTAGTCGCTAACTTAATGCAATGCCTTGGAATCGTCAATTTAAAGGCTCCTAGCTACTACGGGCGACAATAAAGTGGGCGATGCCACGTAGGGCCTCGGCACGCTCGTCGAAGCCTAGCAGCGCAGCTAGGGCTTCCTCACATAGGGCCTGAGCCTTAGCCTTTGCGCCGTCTAGGCCCAGCAGGCTGACGTAGGTGGGCTTGTTAAGGGCCTGATCCGCGCCTTGGGTTTTGCCAAGGGTGGCAGTGTCGCTGGTGACATCTAGAATATCGTCCTGTACTTGAAACGCTAGGCCAACGCACTCTGCGTAGACGCGCAGGCTATTGAGCTGCGAAGGGCTGGCACGTTCACTACTCAAGGCCCCCATAAGTACACTGGCCGTGATCAATGCGCCTGTCTTCAGGCTATGCATAGTCTGCAGTTGTGTCACATCGAGTGTCTTGCCGACGGCGTCGAAGTCGATGGATTGACCCGACACCATGCCCTCGAAGCCGGCTGCAGCGGAGAGTAGGTGAATCATTTGCAATCGTGCCTGCGCATCTATGCTGAGGCTTGGCTCGCTTAGAAGGCGAAAGGCCATGGCCTGCAAGGCATCGCCAGCGAGGATCGCAGTAGCCTCATCGAAGGCGATGTGGGCGGTGGGCTTGCCGCGGCGCAGGGCGTCGTCATCCATAGAGGGAAGGTCGTCGTGTACGAGCGAATAGCAGTGAATCAATTCCACCGCGCAGGCTGGGATATCGGCGCGTTCGGGCGGGCCGCCAAGGGCGGCCGCGGCCGCGTAGACTAGGGTAGGGCGCACTCGCTTGCCGCCCTGGAGGCATGCATACAGCATCGCCTCGCGTAGTCGTGGTGCGCTGGCAGGTAATACTTCTAATTGCTTGCGCAGCACGGCTTCGAGGCGTGTACGCGTCTGCAGCATATAGGGCTCTGTCGCAAAAACGGTGCTATCTACCATGGATACTAAGACTCGCTGTCCATGTCGATCTGTTCAGGATCGCCATTCTCGTTGATCAAGACCTGCACCTTCTGCTCGGCTTTTTGCAGGGCAGATTGACACTCTCTCGTCAGGCGAATGCCCTTCTCGAAGGCCTGTAATGACTCCTCTAAGCTCAGGTCGCCATCTTCCATTGCCGTAACTAGGTTCTCTAGGCTAGCTAGGGATTCCTCGAAATTAAATACGCTGTCTTTCTTCTTTGTCATTGAAGCGTTCCGGATGGTTTTTTGGGGGCGGACAATTATCTATTTTCTACAGGGCAATAGCAAAGCGACAGTCGCCCAGTTTCCCGTAATTGTCATATTTGCTCACTATACTCTGCGACGAACTGAACTAAGATGGCTTAGAGCACACTCGAACAAGGAGTCAAATGCGAATCATCTATGCGGTGTCCGGCGAAGGCTCAGGGCACTCTTCTCGGGCGAAGGAGATGGCCACTCATTTGCTTGGTGCCGGTCACGAAATTTTGTTTGTCAGTTATGACCGTGGTTACGCTGTACTGCACAAGCAGTTCCCTTGCCGGCGCATCGATGGGCTGCGCATTATCAGCAAGGATAATAAGGTCTCTATGCTGCGCACTGTGATCTACAACCTCCGCATGTTGCCAGCTTACTATCGCAGCCTGCAGAAACTGCGACGGATATTCGATGAGTTCCAACCGGAAGTGGTGATTAGCGACTTCGAGCCGATGTGCGCCCGCCTGGCTACAGCCCGGGACCTACCTCTAATCAGTCTCGACAATCAGCATCGCATGCGCTTCATGGAGTATGACTCTCCAGCTCGCTTGCGCCGCGACCGCTGGGTAACCGAACAAGTCATTCGGGCAATGGTGCCTAAGCCAGATGTGGCCCTAGCTACAACCTTCCTACAGGGGCCGGTGAAGAACTCCCATACCTTTCTATTCCCGCCTATTCTGCGTTCAGAGGTCGGCCGATTACGCCCGAGCAATCAGGGTTATCATCTTGTCTATGTCACCAGTGAGTACGACACACTGATCGAAACGCTGCGTGAATTCCCAGAGCAACGCTTCGTTGTCTATGGCTATAACCGCAATGAGAGCCGTGGCAATCTCAACTTGAGAGAGTTCAGCACCACGGGTTTCCTCGACGATCTGGCGGGGTGCGAATCTGTTATCGCTACTGCCGGCTTTACGCTGATGAGCGAGGCGATGTTTCTGCAGAAGCCCTATTTGGCCTTTCCTATGGGAGGGCAGTTTGAGCAGCAACTCAATGCCCATTGCCTCGAGCAACTCGGCTTTGGACTCTATGGCAAGCGGGCGGACCGGGCGACGGTAGAGCACTTCTTCGAGGAGTTAGCACAGTATCGAGCGGCGCTGAGCGGCTACTCCGATGGTTATAGCAATAATCCCGATGCGCCACTGAATCTACAAATCTGCGCTAAGCTCGATGACTTGCTCGCCAATGACGGGGCACTGCTTCGCCGCTTTCAACAAGCAAGCCAATATGCCTAGCGAAAAGCCCACCAACTTCTTATACGTTGACCCGCCCCAGAGCAGGCAGTAACCTAGCCAGCGTTTGCCGCTTCGTGCTGATGCCAGCGCGATTGAACGCTAGGAAGCTGCCCAGATGGAAAACCAGAAGAATAATATTGAAACGATTTTGCCGCCCAAGGATATGCGCATTGTTTACGGGGTAGTGCTGACCCTGATTTGGCTATTACTGGGCATGCTCTATATTTCCTATAACGTCGGTTGGGGCAGTTTCATCTCTCTGCCTATTGGCGACATGGGCACCTTCCTCGAGGGTGCCTTCGCCCCGCTCGCTTTTCTATGGCTGGTGATAGGGTTATTCATCCAGCAGAGTGTCTTGGCGGAGAATAACCGCGAGTTGCGCGATAATAATATTCAATCAGAGAAGCAGACGATGGCGATTGCCGCCACCGAGATGAATGCGCGTCAGGAGACTTTCTTTAAGATCGCGGATAATACGCGCCGTCAACTTGGTGGAATTTCTGGCCTGTTGCTGCAATCTAGTAAGGGGCCGCAGGGCGATAAGACCTTCACCGAGAGCGAGTTCATGGAGAAGTGGCATCTTTTCGCCACTGGCGATTTCGAGATTTTCTCGCGTAATTTTCTAGTTCTGGCGGGCAAGGGTGAGAACCTTACGAACTTGTTCTATGGCACTCAGATTCGCTGTACTCATACCGATAATTTCATTATGAATTTCGATCGCCTGCTACGCCTAGCCCGCGATTGCGATACCAATGGCATTATCTCGGATGCGCAGCTGCACTCAGCGCATGGATTGCTGAGTTCGCGTATGCGTGAGCTACATCCGCGCATCAAGTTCAAACGCTACGAGGTGACACGCTCCAGCTCGTATCTAGATCAGATTATT
>CAXBOY010000126.1:0-7277 GCA_963977405.1 uncultured Gammaproteobacteria bacterium | reverse complement strand
CCAGAGATGCTCAAGAAGCCACTCTCGCCTAGGGGCAGACCAATATTGCCCTGTACCGTGACTTGATCCCCATCCCCTTCCGAGTAGCCGCCAGTGTCTACTGTAAGGCTTGCTCCTTCGGTGTTGTCTTTGAGAATGAAGTTAATTACGCCCGCAATCGCGTCTGAGCCGTATTGTGCTGCAGCGCCATCACGCAGTACTTCGACGGTTTTCAGTGCCGCGGTAGGGATCGTAGCGATGTCGGGCCCTTGTGTGCCAGAGCCACCGATAGAGACTAATGCAGCACGGTGACGACGCTTCGAGTTCACCAGCACCAATGTTTTATCAGTAGGCATGCCACGCAATTGAGCGGGACGGATAAATGTGCCGCCATCACTGATCGGCTGACGTGAGATATTGAAGGAGGGTACCAGTGTCTTTATAACATCGTTGGTATCGGTGAAAGCGACCTCTCGAATTGTTTCAGTATTGAACACGTCGACTGGAACCGGTGAGTCGGTCACCGTACGGGGGCGCGCGCGTGAACCTGTAATAATAATTTCTTCTAGACTAGCTTCGGAATCTTGTGCGATTACGGTCGAGCTGATTGTTCCAGAAGAGAGACCTGCGATTAACAATGCTAGTAAGCGTCGGTTAGTGGGAACCATATTATTCACTCCTTCATTTGGGATGGCCTACTACAGTGCAGATCGAAGCCGTCACATCCGCTCTGCAGTAGGATTGTGCGAATTATTCGCCTCCTAGCTCATGAAATTCCTTCCTACTTGGTCCCCAATTTCTCCCAAAGCGGGGAGAAGCGCAGGAGAATCAGGGGCAACGCCTATGGCTGGTACCTAAATTGCACGACTACTGTAAAGGTGCAGCAAAAACCAAGGATTGCGGTTTGCGCGCTGAAATCGCGAGAAAAAATGACCTAATTGAAGGCGGGCGCACCAATCGAGTGCGCAAGCTCACAATCTTGGAGAGGGCATGACTGGGGCTGAGATAAATCGCATTATTACATTGGGACCATTCGAGATATCGAAAGGTAGTTGCACCATAACGCTCGGGGAAGTGGAGAATAAAGTCTCGCCTCGCTGCATGGATGTATTGATTTACTTGATCGAGCATTCTGATCGCATCGTGAGTACCGAGGAGCTACTCCACAAATTCTGGAGTTCTGTAGCATCGGACCATGCGATACACAAAGCGATTGCCGAATTACGCGCCGCGATGGGCGACAGCGTGCGCAGACAGCGCTATATCAAGACGGTACCGAAACGCGGCTATAAACTACTGGGCGCGGTCCTGGCAGATAGCGCAACAGCTCTTCCAGAACCCGCAAGCCTAATGAGTCGCGTGCGACAGAAGCTCGAATTAGTCGATACCCGCCAATGGTTGGTCGGCGTTACGGCCGCCGTAATACTTTCGGGGCTAGGATGGCTGGCGGAGTCTGAGCGCTCTCATCGACAAGGTGATCAGCTAGTGATTGGCGTGTCGCCATTTCGATTCGAAAGCAATGGTGTGGATAGCAACCGCTATTTGGTCGATGGCCTCACCAGTACCTTAATAAACGGACTCTCCAACTTGGGACCTATGGAAGTATTGGCTATAAGCGATACCGACGCTTCGTCAGCCCCAACACGCTTCGGCATCAACAAGTTCCCCTCCCATCTCACACACGTTCTACAAGGCACCTTAATTCAGGCGGACGAGCGCCTGCGCGTGATCATCAACTTGGTTCGCACCAACGATGGCGTCTACGAGTACTCGGGTCGCTTCGACATGAATCAGGGCGAGTTATTCAACATCCAAGACACCATAGTCACTAATGTTGTGGGGGCTCTGGCAATCCACTTAGATGATGAGCATAGGGCTAATATGCTGGATTGGGGCACTAGCGATGCTATCGCTTACGATCGGTTCATGAAGGCTGAGTTTCATAATGCTCAGTTCAACCCCGATGATTGGCAACTCGCAATAGCGTATTACATCGAAGCCATCGACCTAGACCCCACTTTTGTCAACGCTCACCTTGGCCTAAGTGCTGCTGCGAATAATTATTCAGTGTTTGCGAAAATAGCCGAAAAGCAACGCCTTATCGATCTAGTCGCCAAATCCCATAGAGCGATTGCTAGTATCGATCGTGAGCACCCCGCTCTAGTATCTATAAGAGCGATCGAGTTACGTATGGCCGGCAATGAGTTTCGCCAAGAAGAAACTGTATTACGCCAACAGATTCTCTCTGGCACACCGCCTGACTTCGCCATGGCTCATTACGCATTATTGCTGATGAGCGCGCGGCTGTATGACGAGGCCCAACGTTTCCTAGATAAGGCCGCAGAGGTTGGTCCGTTTAAAATATCACCCGATGAGATTTGGAGTTATCGCATTACCCTTTTGCCGCCTGCGCAAGCAATACCTGCGCGCAAATTACAGCTATTGGAAAGACCCAAGCATGTGGGCTTCCTCGGTATATTAGCGCGAGATCTCACCGCCATCGGCAATTACCAAGAGGCCATTCCCTTTCTCGAGCGTCAGAAACTAGCAGACAAGCAGGGTCCTTCGGCGGATCTCACTGCCTTGATCGTTGATACCGCAAGAGGCGCAGTTAACCGAGAGAACGCGAGTTTCCTGCGTGAGTTCAATGACGATAAAGATTCCGCCTACTCCAACGGTGTTGCTAGCTTCATGTTGGGAGACTTCGAAGCCGGTGCCCATTATTGGAGGCAGATTCACCCATTGCTGAAGCGCTGGCTACTCAATCTTGCACATGCACAAGAGATTTATTTCCCTGCCAGAATACTGGCCAACGAGCAATATACGGCTCTGTTGGAAGAACTAGATGTGGGCAGATCTTGGCAACGTACCTTAATGGAAGGTGTGATGCTCCTAGAAGGGGTCACCGGTGTCGGCCTTAGCGAGACGGCCTATACGCACTACCAACAAGAGGTTTTCATGGCCCGCAATAATCTCTGGTCTGAGAATGTTTGGCCCGTGGACGCGAGCATCGCGGGGGTTGCGCAGAGCCAATAGACACTGGGCCAGCTGAGTTCGCTCAGCCACAGTGCGCTTGAGTCTTTCCAAGCAGCGGCATTACCGCTATTCTCGACTTCGTTCTTATGTCCGGTGAGTGAAGTCCAAAGCCTATGAAATCCTTCTTTATTTTACTTTTGATTGCGAACATCGTCGCATGTACGCCTTTGAGCCACGCTCAGGAAGCCGTTTTCTATGAGGTGTCTCTCGCCAATGCGGTGCACCACGAGGCTCACATCAGTGTGACCTATGACGACCTGCCTGCAGACCTAGAGGTGTTGGAGATGCGCATGAGCCGCTCCTCTCCTGGACGTTATGCATTGCACGAGTTTGCTAAGAATGTGTATCAGGTCAGCGCTGTGGATCGCAACGGCAATCCTCTCGCGATCTCTCGCCCCTCTCCCTACCAGTGGAACATCGCCAACCCCGGCAGCTATGTGAAGCTTAGCTACACACTATTCGCCGATCGCGCAGATGGCACCTACTCACAGATCGACCTGAACCACGCGCATTTGAACATGCCTGCCACTTTCATGTGGGCACGTAATTTCGACCACCGACCACTACGTGTGCGCTTCACCGAATTCAATACAGACTGGAAGATTGCGACTCAACTTGTACCCACCCCTCGCTCTAATGAGTTTACTGCACCTGACTTGCAATATTTTCTCGACAGTCCCACCGAGATCAGCGATTTCTCTTTGCGAGAGTTCAGCGTGCACTCCCAAGGGGAAGACTATCTAATTCGCCTTGCTGTACACCACGACGCCAGCGAAGAGGACGTGGACGAATTGGCGCATATGGCGGAGAAAGTGGTGTATGAGCACATGGCGGTGTATGGAGAACTCCCCAACTTCGACCACGGCACCTATACCTTCATAGCGGACTATCTGCCCTATGTGAATGGAGACGGCATGGAGCATCGCAACTCGACCATCCTGACTAACTCCAACGGCTTGACCGACAATGCCTCCGCGATGCTCGGTACACTCTCTCATGAGTTTTTCCATAGTTGGAATGTCGAACGAATCCGCCCTCTCTCGCTCCAGCCCTTCAATTATGAAGAGGCCAATCTCTCTGGCGAGCTATGGTTAGCGGAAGGGTTCACACAGTATTATGGCAACCTACTCCTACGCCGCAGTGGCATGCGCACGGAGCAGGAATATGTGGAGATCGTGCAGAATTTAGTCAACTCCATAACAAGCTCCACTGGGCGCAATTTTTTTAGTCCCGTCGAGATGAGCATGCAGGCGCCTTTCGTGGACGCCGCAACCGCGCTAGACCCAACCAACTTCCGCAACACTTTCTTCACTTATTACACTTACGGTGCCGCACTAGCCTTATCGCTAGATCTCACGCTGCGCAGCGACTATGACTTAAGCCTTGACGACTACATGCGCGCACTTTGGCAGGATTTTGGCCGCACCGAGATCCCCTACAATTTAGATGATCTGCAAAATACTCTCGCAATTACCACCGGGGACCCGGCCTTCGCCTCTGACTTCTTCCAACGCTATATTCACTCCAGCGAGCTACCAGACTATGCGAGCCTACTGGCAAACGCGGGTTTGCTACTACAGCTGGACTCCCCCGAACAAGCGAGCCTTGGGACCATAGAGTTAGATTTCACGGACGAGAGAGCCACGCTGGAAAGCCCTACACTAGTTGGCTCGCCCCTCTACATTGCGGGTCTAGAGCGAGGCGACCACATACTCAAGATAGGGCGCTACAACATGCGCAGCGAAAGAAGTTGGGAGCGCTTACTGCAACGCGCTAGCTCAGGAGACACGCTTCCCATCGAGTACGAGCAGCGCGGGGTGTTACGCACAAGCGAGGTCACCTTCATCACGGATCCCGCCCTGATAATAGTGTCCGACGAGAGCGTGCAACGGCCGTTATCGCCACAGGCAAAAATCTTCCGCGAGAAATGGCTAGGCAGCAAAACTAGCCATTAGGGGATGAGGAAATGTTCGCCAAGCTAAGCAAAGCTACCATATTGTTGTGCTCCCTTGGCGTGGCCAGCATAGCCATCGCACAAACTCCAGATTGCCTAGACGAGTCAGCAGCCTTGGACTACTGGCGTTCCATCGCCTCCGTGGCGGAAAGTGCTGAAGCGAACGTCTTAGCCGAGCCACTGTTACAATGTCTCAAGTCGCCCAATCCCGAATTACGTGACGACATCGGCTACGGCCTTTTCAGCGCTTGGCTGCGCAATGCACAACTCTCTGTCGACCGAAAACAGTTCCTCTTGCAGCAACTCTCAGCCAATCTAAGCCCTGCTAATAGAGAGCTTAGCCTGCAACGCTCCTTTTCCGCCTTGATCATTAGCGAGCTCTTGCGCGCCGATGCCATAGACACATTCATGACCACAACACAGCGCGAACAACTACTACAGGACAGCGCGCAGGCCTTACGCGACGAACAAGACTTTAGAGGCTTCGAAGATGAATTAGGGTGGGTACACCCGATTGCGCATTTAGCAGATGTGATGTGGCGATTCTCTCTACACCCTGCACTTAGCGAGGAACAGGCAGCGCTCATTCTGACAGCTGTGAGCAGTAAAGTGAGCGCGACAGAGAGTTTCTATCATTTCAATGAAGGCGATAGATTAGCTAGGCCAGTCGTGATTCTGCTAAGGCGTGAGGCTTTAACGAGCACTGCCTGGCTGAATTGGTTCGCGGGCTACGCGACACCTAAGTCTGTGAGTACCTGGTCCGAGACATTCGGAAGTTCTTTAGGACTTACGGAACTACACAATACGAAGCTGTTTTTCCGTGCACTCTCTGACCAATTGCAGGGAGTTGATTTGGACAACGCGGTGCGAGAAAAACTAGATGAGCTGGTGGCCTTGTTTAGCGAACTAGTTTAGACATATGACTCACTCACGCAGTAGGCAAAATCTCCAATACCAACTCCGGAGGACGACACAATCTTGCCCCTTTTTCAGTTACAACGATGGGACGATTTAGCAATATGGGATTGGCGATAATCGCATCTAGCAGCGCATCATCACCGATAGTCTTGTCCGCTAAACCGAGCCGCTTGTAGGCCTCCTCACCACTGCGCAAGACATCGCGCACACAAAGCCCCGTGGCCACTATCGTATCCAGTAGCACCTCTTTGCGCAGTTCAGTGTTTAAGTAATCGATTATCTCTGGCTCTATACCAGCCTCTTGAAGTAAAGCGAGTGTGGCACGGGACTTACTGCAACGGGGATTGTGGTAGATCTGCGGATTCATAATATTACTCATTTGGCACTAACATTCAGGGCGAACTGCCATTATAGCTGCGCCGCACGCTCTCTGTCTTTGCCACTAGCGCGTATTTGACGGCGCTCCCTCCCTAGATAGCGCCTATCGATTCTGCTTGATACTCAATCCATTGGACGGAACAATAACCCTCGATAAAATTAATCAATAGGGCCCGTAGGAACCAATATCGTATGGAAGACTACTACCTAGATGAGAGAGGGCTCGCTTCCTACTTCGAAGCTCAGTGGCTAGACAAAGTACGCGAGTCCGGTTTCACCGAGCTGCTGCTTGCAAACTCTAAACATGTACCCGACTCTTTTGTTGCTTCTCCATTTTTTCTAGAAGCTGCCGACTTTATCGAAGCGGGTCTAGCCAAGGCGTCTCTAGCGCCCACAAATCTTCTTGAAGTCGGGCCTGCACTCGGCCGCAGTTGCTATGAGCTGATCAAGCGCAACCCAACTCTTCGCAACGTGACCCTTGTCGAGCCCTCTGAGCGACTTTTCCTTAATATGAGAAAACTCCTCTTAGAACCGGGCGCATATGCGTTTCCCTATATCAAAGGCTTAAAGGAGTTAGCGAGTATTGAGTTCGATACTAGTGCTATTGCGGCCACTTGCTCTCACATCCGCTTTAAGCCCATTAATACGGTGTTCGACTCGATGACAGCGAGCGATGACTTCGACATTACTGTATGTCTCAATGTCGTAGATCAATGTGAAGAACCTACGAAATTAGTGAGAGATTTACAGGCCCGCACACGCCTCAATGGAGTGTTGGTTCTTTCATGTTCTTATCAATGGTCGAGTAAACATTTGAAAAATCCTGACGACGCAAGCGCTGACATCAATCAATACTTCGATAAGAATTGGAAGAAAATAGGAGAAACAGAAATAGAGTATCGCTTCAGATTCAATGAGCGTTTCTCTCGACTATTTTTATCCCATGTAGTGATGTATTGCAGAACCGCCTAATCTTTGGCGGCACACATTTCAAAGGGGTCAGAGTAACTTG
>CAXBOY010000125.1:0-7500 GCA_963977405.1 uncultured Gammaproteobacteria bacterium | reverse complement strand
TTTCCAGACATTCCGAGTCGCGCTATCGGCTCACGGCACTGGGAGTTGCAGATAAAAGAGCAGGCTGATCCACAGCAAATTCTGCAGTGCTGCTTCGAGAACAATATTGCGCTAACGCGCTTCGATTACACACAGCCAAGCTTGCACGACGTATTCGTGCATTTAGTTGGCAGTGAAGCTCGGGAGCACTCGCTGCGATGAGAATGATCCGCCTAATAGCCATGCGCGAGTACGCCGAGAACGTCAAGACCAAGGGCTTCTGGGCGGGCATACTCCTATTCCCCCTCATCCTAGTAGGCGTATTCTTTTTCCAGACCATGCTGGCTGAGTCCACGCCCACTCGTCACTATCTACTAATCGATCAGTCTGGCCAGTATGGCGAAGCCGTGGACGCGGCCATTCGCCAGGAACAACAGCGACGTATATTGCAAGCCTTCGTAGACTATGTGCTCGAGTATCGTCTCGCTGCCAATCTCGAACAAACCCCAGCGCGAGCCAATGCGCAGATCGACCAGTTCATCGACGATGTTGGAGTCGATGAGGTCGCAGGATTGGACCAGTGGTTAGAAAGTGGCGGCCTCGATTTCGCGCTTACGATGGCCACACCGTATCTTCGCGAAGATGCACCTGCGTTTGTGCCTCCCCGTGAGCAGTTCGTGCTAGCTCCGCTACCCGAAGGTGTTAACCCGGATGGAGACCCCGATCAAATAATCGAACAACTGCGACCTTGGCTCACGGGTGAGCGCGCCCTAGTAGTGGATGGCCAAAGCAGCAATCTATTCGCACTGATTTTGATTCCCGCACAAGTGAATGGGGCAATAGTGCGCCCCGGCGCCGCAACGCTTTCGGCAACCACGACGAACAACGGAATTCAATATTGGGCCAGCAACCTCACCGATACACGCTTGCCCAATGCAATTGAGCGCAGTATTAACAATACAATCCGCAATAATGAGTTCGTCTCTCGCGGCGTGGATGTGCAAGTAGTACGCAATGTGCAACGCACCAGAATGCCGTTAAGCCGTTTGGACCCACGCAAGGCGGAAGGCCAGGAGGCGGTGAGCGTCGCAGATACATTCAGACAATGGGCGCCGGTTGGTTTCGTCTATCTTATGTTTATCTCTTTAATGCAGAGCGTGCAGTACTTGCTTAGCAATACCATTGAAGAAAAATCGAACCGTATAATCGAGGTATTACTCGCCTCTGTCACACCCTTAGAGTTGATGATGGGCAAGCTGTTCGGCATAGGGCTAAGTGGTATTACAACTATTCTCGCTTGGTTGCTGTCCTTCTTTCTATTTATTGCGCTCTATCCAGGCACAGAGACGGAGTTGATTAGCCAGTTCTTCAATGTACTGCTCTCCTCAGACCTAATTCCTTATTTCATCTTCTACTTCTTAGCAGGCTATGCCCTATACGCCGGCATCTTTCTCGCTATCGGCAGCCTGTGTAATACGCTTAAAGAGGCACAGAGTCTGATGATGCCGATGATGATGATTCTGATTGTGCCACTTGTCACCATGACCTTTATAGCCCAAGACCCGAACGGCCCAGTCGCTAGAATAATGTCGTGGATACCCTTGTTCACCCCCTTCACCATGATGAACCGCGCTGCTGCTGAGCCACCCATGATCGATGTGATAGGGACAACAATCATCCTACTGCTAACTATCGCACTCGTGCTGTGGCTTTCGGGCAAGATATTCCGCCAGGGTGTACTGCGAACAGGGCAGCCTCCGCGGATCGTCGAGGTACTACGCATGCTTAGCCACAAACACTGAATACTAGTCACTACGTGAGCTCTGTGGCATTCTGACAGCGTTCGATCACCCCGTTTCTTAGCCCAATTTTTCGGAGAGAGCCACTATGCGCAAGATGCTAGAGCAGCGCAGCTTCCTAGTTTTTTTGGGCGTCATAACTCTACTCTTCGCACTGTTGCTACGCCCCTTCTGGAGCGCGATATTCTGGGCCACAGCAATAGCGATACTGTTCGCGCCGCTGCAACGCTATTTACTTCCTAGATTAGGACAGCGGCGCAACCTTACCGCGCTCCTCACCTTGTTGATCTGTTCGGTCATGGTAGTACTACCCGTACTCGCACTTCTCTCCGCATTTATCCAAGAAGGCGCGAATCTCTATA
Source organism: uncultured Gammaproteobacteria bacterium (assembly GCA_963977405.1). Taxonomy (GTDB): domain Bacteria; phylum Pseudomonadota; class Gammaproteobacteria; order Pseudomonadales; family Pseudohongiellaceae; genus UBA5078. The sequence goes on along the minus strand of CAXBOY010000125.1, from coordinate 5,360 downwards.
GCATGATCCAGTCACAAGAGATTCGGCCCGGGCAGTTCATAGACCGCATAATCTCCGCCATTCCCTTCGTGCCAGGCCTGATGGAACGGACTGGCGTGGACATCAACAGTATCCGTTCGTACTTATCCAGCTCGGCCGTCAGTATGAGTGAGCTGCTTGCGCAGCAGGCGTTAAGCGTAGGGCGCAACACACTTAACTTCACAGTAAAGCTCACCCTAATGCTTTACCTTGCATTCTTCTTACTGCGCGACGGCGAACATCTAGTAAGCCTGATGAAGGCGGCCGTTCCCCTGAGCGAGACCCGAAGATCCTTACTGTTCAATAAATTCGTGGAGGTCACTCGCGCCACTATTAAAGGCAATTTACTAGTTGCCCTTGTACAAGGTGCGCTAGGGGGTATTATCTTCTGGATACTCGACATACCGGGCCCTGTGTTATGGACTGTAGTCATGGCCTTCCTATCGCTCATACCCGCTGTAGGCGCAGCTCTGGTATGGGTGCCTGCGTCAATCTATCTCTATGCTAGTGGTGACTGGTTAAGCGGCTCGATTCTAGTTGCCTATGGGGCACTCATTATCGGCCTTGCCGACAATGTACTGCGCCCTATCCTAGTTGGCCGAGACACTAAACTGCCGGACTACATTGTGTTGTTCTCCACGATGGGAGGTATCGCGCTAATCGGCATTAATGGCTTTGTAGTTGGGCCGTTGATTGCAGCAGTCTTTCTTGCCTTTTGGAATATATTTATCAGCGATATCAACACGGACCCCGTTGCGTAATGCTCTGGTTGAGGAAAGCTAGCGTAGCCTTGCTTCTTCCATTCGCTGAGCTCGCTAGCGCTGCCACACCATTGCAGGAAGAGTATTACCAACAATTATCACTTGCACGCACGCATGAATTTTTCTTCCAGTCTTTGCCTCAATGGGCTATGTGGGTAAATCTCATCGCTGCCGCTATTTTGTACTTAGTGTGGCAAAGTCAGCGTAATGTCCCTCAGTTCAATTGGTTGCTCGGTGCTAGTCTTACCGCGAATGCAAGTAATCTAAGCGCGCTCTATCCAGAGTCCTTGCCTCCACTCTTTATCGACTGCTTGCTCAGCACTTGGTTATATTGTTTAACGCGTATTCTATTTACCCATCTAACATCTACGCAGCAACGGTGGCTAAGCGCTGTAGCGGCGGCGGTTCTAATAAGTTTCGGCTTAGCACGTGCCTTAGGCGGAGATATCTTACATACTGCGCTTCTAAGTACTGCTTTTGGATTGCTTGTATTCGCTTCGGCTTTAAGGTTAAGACAGCACATACGAACTGTTCGTAGTCCCAAAATGAGCCTATTTATCGGCGTATTTATTCTTGCGCTATGTGGCTTGTTAGACACACTAGGCATTTTGCTAAATTGGCAGTTAGCGCAAACTCTTTTGCTAAGCCCATTCGCTCAGATGATCGCGGTAGTTCTGGCGTTGTATTTTCTGGTCACACGTCACGTCAACAATCAACTCCAACTAAGCGTGCTCAATGCCACACTGGATAGCCGTGTGCGGGAAGCCGAACGGGAGCTTGAAGATCGCTATCGGCTAATTACCCAGGATGCCGTGGACACGGCAGCGTTGCGTGAGCGACGTAATATCTATAAATCGATTCATGAGGATATAAGCGACAAGCTCTTGCAATTAATCTATCGGGCACCTGCACCGGAGACTGCGGATCTTGCCCGTGCGGCTCTTGCGGAATTACGCGATACCCAGAAACTGCAACCGGAGCAACATCGGTCTGTTCACCACATACTGGCCGATGCGTTTGCTGAGATTCAGACCCGTTGCGAGCAAGTGAACTTACAGCTCTCTTGGCAAGTTGCGCCAGAACTAGAAACATTCACTCTGAATGCCAGGCAGGAGTCAGCGTTAACACGCACCCTAAGAGAAGCAATTAGCAATCTCTTTAAGCATGCCCAAGCGAGCGAAGTCGCAATAAGTTTTTGCTTAAGCGAAACCTCGTCGCAGGACTTGCACTACACAGTTAAGGACAATGGCATCGGCATTGACCCCGCTCGCCCGCGAGGGCGTGGATTGGCGAATATGCAACAACGACTCGAAGAGCTAGGTGGGCAGGTCACCATCGATACACGAACAGGTGCAGGTACGTCATTGCTTTTCACTCTTCCCTTCCTAGCGGAGCAATCTCAATGACGCGCTTCCTAGGATTGCTACTTTTATCTCTTACGCTTTTCTATTGCCTACCCAGTTTCGCTGACTACCAATTCATAACCGAGGCAGAGGTGTTAATCGCGGACTCAGCCACGCCACCATTGGAGCCACAGCAGTGGCGCCAAACCTTTCTACCACGTGCATGGTCTATAGATCCCGAACACCCAAAAGACACGCGAAGCGCATGGTATCGAATTGCGCTACCTGCAGACCTACAAAACCGGCAGTGGGATCAAATACTAATGTTGCGCCATATATTGAATGTGGAGATTTGGCTCGACGAGCAGTTCATCGGTAGCGGTGGCCCTGTATCCGATCCTATCGAGTTAAGAATGCAACGAAATTGGAATAGACCGATATTATTGTCGATGCGCGATGCGCTTGCCAAAACGACTTCACCGCGCTTCCTCTACATCAGGCTTCTTGCTGAACCAGCATACGGCGTGATGAGCCCAGTTATTATTGGAACCGAGTCTTCACTTTCCCCTTGGTACCGCATTAGTTTCTTTGTTCAGATTACACTTGTTCAGATTAGTCTCGCTGCGCTACTTTTTACTGGTTTACTCAGCCTTTTTATTTGGATAAAGATGCGTCAGCGCAGCTGGCTCCTACTTACGCTAATGAGCGCCGTATGGTCGCTGCCATTGCTCTATATAATTCTGCCAACAATCCCAGTAGGAGAATTTTTTGGTTTAAGAATAATCCACTGGGCAGTAGTCGCTGGCGCGACAGCATTACTCGCCTTCATCGATCGCTTCTATCTCGGTGGCAAAAACCTACGCCTAGATCTCTTAGCGCTTATTCCTTTGAGCCATGCAATCACTCTCGCCCTAGTGCCCAATCCATTGGTAGTGACCATAGGCAACGCAGGCCAGGTCCTTTGCCAGTTACTGTTTATTTTCCTCATTGTACGTTTGCTAGGCAGCCCACATCGGCATAGTGCTGGGTTCTATTGGGTGGTGCTCGGCCTCGCCATTATGTTGCTCGCTGCACTTCATGATGTAACGCTATTTGCTGGCAGCAATACCGAACGCTGGCGCTGGGACACCCCTCTGTCCTATATCACACAGCCAATTATGCTTTTAATTCTCGCATGGAACGGCTTGCGTGTATTCCTAAGCGCGGCACGCGAGCTGAACCTCGCGAACGCTGTGTTACAAGGTCGACTAGAGGAAAGTGAACTACGCATTAGACAGCTTTACTTAGAGCAGGAACGATTGGAAAGAGAACAGAGGGTAGAGGCAGAGCGCGAGCTAGTGTACCGCGACCTCCATGACGATTTGGGTGCTCGGCTATTGTCTTTGGTTTACCAGAGCGAGAAGGGCGATGCTCAAGACCTTGCCCGCACAGCGCTGCAGGACTTACGCGATATCGTCAGCCGCGTGCTCACATCTTCGCAATCTTTGTCTGCCGTCTTAGCAGATAGCCTAGCTGAGCAATTCAATCGAGCGCAGGCATTGGGCAAGGATATAGACTGGGACCTAGACAGCTCACTTGATGAGGTAGAGTGTCATAGCACCATGACACTCGGTCTACGCATGTTGAAGCGAGAACTTATTGGAGCCTGTCTTCGCTTACAGAATGTTTCACATCTGCGCGTTGATATGAATTGGAGTGCTGCAGACTCTTCATTAACTATCGCCGTAACACATGCCACTGAAGAGGATAGTGCCTTTAGCCAGTTTGCAGTACTGCCTGTCTTGCAGAAGCGCTTACGCGTGATGCACGCTTCACTAAACTGCTCCGAAAAGTTATTGCTTCTGCAAGTACCTATCGTCCCGCAGAGTGTGCGCAACTCGAATACCTCACCGAACTATTAATCTACAACAAACCAAAATTCGATCTCATCTGTAGCAACGTCGAAGCGAGCTTCATGTTCTTCGAAAGCAGATACGTGATACCAATCGCCAACTCCGAAGCGCTGTGTCACACCGCTCTTAGTTAGTATCAGTTCTCCGCGTGTTATTACACCATAGTTATCGCTGTCATGGCTGTGCGCTGGAATTGAGGTGCCGGCGGGGTAGGAGGCAAATAAGACATCCGCCCCCTGTGCTGCTAGCTTATGGGCATCGAAACGTCCGTCGAATAAAGGCAACTGCCTGATGCGATCTGGGTACTGACCCGACATAGCCTACTCCAATTAATTTCAAAACTACTCAGCGGACGCTAGCCGCTGCACAATTTCGTAATGGGCTTGAACGAATCGATACAACTCGCTCTCGATGATACGCTCCTGATCGCTATGTGCGCCAAACCCAAGCGGCCCATCCTCTGCGTCGATGCCTGGACCCACGCCATAGCATTGAACTCCATTCGCCCGCAGGTAAGCCATGTCGGTAGCACCCGTGCTCATAACAGGTAACACAGGGGCGTTGTATAACTCACCATATACCGCTTCGATTGTGCGGTAAGCCTCAGTATCTAAAGACGTAGAGGCCCCAGGCCGCTCGTTACGTGCAGCCCACTGTACATTCACTGCCGGGTCGCCAATTGCTGCACGTACGAGCTCCAAAAATTGTGGAGCATCTTCATCGGGCAGTAGTCGTACATCAAGAGTCGCGCTCGCGTCCGAAGGGATCACATTCACCCTGTAGCCGCCATCGACTATATTCGGAGAGATAGTGCTAAACAGCACAGCGGCATTACGCGGCTCATACTGTTTCATATAGTTGATCGCCTCTATTCCTGCTGCTGAGTTTGGGTTAAGCAGGGCACGATAGCGCGCCGCGGCTTCGGGCTCCGATATCCCAGCGAGCTTAGAGAAATAGGAGGTCGTAGTATCGCTCAAGCGAATAGGCGGCTGCCAATCAGCTATAGTCGCCACCGCTCGCGACAGAGATACGATCGCGTTGCTCTGCAGGGGCACCGAGCCGTGCCCCGCGATGCCGTTACTCGTCAGCGTCATGGCACGCGGTAGCTTCTCCACGGTCTGCACTGAAGCATAGAAGACCTCCCCGTTCTGTCTTACGACACTCGCGCCCTCTGCTAGACAGTACTCCGCCTCTATCGAGTCGAAATGCTCATTTACCATGAACTGAATGCCGATCTGAGTAGAGCCTTCCTCACCAGACTCGGCGAGTAAGATTACATCTCGGTCGAGTTCGACATTCTGGCGCTTCAGAAGCACCATTGTCATCAATGCCGCAACCAGATTGTC
>CAXBOY010000124.1:0-7678 GCA_963977405.1 uncultured Gammaproteobacteria bacterium | reverse complement strand
CTAGGGTTACTTAAGTCCCAATCACAATCTGATGAGTTTGATTCCATTCGAATCGGTCTGGCTTCGCCAGAGATGATTCGTGCATGGTCCTTTGGTGAAGTGAAGAAGCCAGAGACCATCAACTATCGAACTTTCAAGCCTGAGCGCGATGGCTTGTTCTGCGCTAAGATTTTCGGACCAGTTAAGGATTACGAGTGCCTGTGCGGCAAGTACAAACGCCTCAAGCACCGTGGTGTAATCTGCGAAAAGTGTGGCGTTGAAGTCGCGCTGTCCAAAGTGCGTCGTGATCGCATGGGGCACATCGAGCTGGCTAGCCCGGTGGCTCATATTTGGTTCCTCAAGTCATTGCCATCGCGTATCGGCCTGTTGCTCGATATGACCCTGCGTGACATCGAGCGCATCCTCTATTTCGAATCTTTCGTAGTGACCGATCCTGGCATGACTACCCTTGAGAAAGGGCAGTTACTGACGGACGAACAGTACTACGAAGCGATGGAAGAGTTTAGCGACGAGTTCGACGCCAAGATGGGCGCCGAGGCCGTTCAGCAGCTAATGAAAGATATGGATGTTGGATCCGAAGTGGCGCGTCTACGTGACGAGATTCCACAGACCAATTCCGAAACCAAGTTGAAGAAGCTTTCGAAGCGTCTGAAGCTGCTCGAGGCATTTGCCGAGTCTGGCAACAAGCCAGAGTGGATGGTGTTGACTGTATTGCCAGTTCTACCGCCAGATCTTCGTCCGCTAGTGCCGCTTGATGGTGGCCGTTTCGCAACTTCAGATCTTAACGACCTTTATCGTCGTGTGATCAACCGTAACAACCGCCTGAAGCGCCTTCTGGATTTGAACGCGCCCGATATCATCGTGCGCAACGAAAAGCGCATGCTGCAAGAAGCAGTTGATGCATTGCTAGACAATGGTCGTCGCGGTCGCGCGATTACCGGTTCCAATAAGCGCCCTCTGAAGTCGCTAGCCGACATGATCAAGGGTAAGCAAGGCCGTTTCCGTCAGAATCTACTCGGTAAGCGTGTGGACTATTCTGGTCGTTCGGTAATCGTAGTAGGCCCAACTCTTAAGCTGCACCAGTGTGGTCTGCCTAAGAAGATGGCCTTGGAGCTGTTCAAGCCCTTCATTTTCGGCAAGCTCGAGCGTCGTGGCCTAGCTACTACAATCAAAGCCGCCAAGAAGATGGTTGAGCGCGAAACTGCGGAAGTGTGGGATATCCTCGCTGACGTAATCCGCGAACACCCAGTGTTGTTGAACCGCGCACCTACACTTCACCGTTTGGGCATTCAGGCGTTCGAGCCTGTGCTGATTGAAGGTAAAGCGATTCAGTTGCACCCACTCGTTTGTGCGGCCTACAACGCCGACTTCGACGGTGACCAAATGGCTGTTCACGTACCTTTGACGCTGGAAGCTCAGCTCGAGGCGCGTACGTTGATGATGTCTACTAACAACATCTTGGCCCCCGCCAGCGGCGAGCCGATCATCGTGCCTTCGCAAGACGTCGTATTGGGTCTCTATTACATGACCCGTGCGCGCGTAAACGCAAAGGGCGAGGACATGGTCTTCGCAGACGCAGCAGAAGTGCAGCGTGCCTACGAGACTGGTCATGCTCACTTGCAAGCACGCATCAAGGCACGTATCTCCAGTACCGCCACCAATAGCGATGGCGAGAAAGAGACCAAAGTAGAAATGGTGGAAACCACTGTCGGTCGCGTGTTGTTATTCAACATCGTGCCAGACGGCCTGCCGTTCTCTATGGTCAATCAGAAGATGACTAAGAAGCAGATCTCCGGAATCTTGAACGCCTGTTACCGCTATGTAGGCTTGAAAGAGACGGTCATATTTGCCGACCAGCTCATGTATACAGGTTACAAGTACTCCACTCGCTCCGGTTCCTCAATCGGTGTGAATGACTTCGTAATCCCGGTAGAGAAGGCGTCGATTATTGCTCAGGCCGATTCCGAAGTTGAAGAGATCGAAAACCAATACGCCTCGGGTCTTGTGACTCAGGGCGAGAAATACAACAAAGTGATCGACATTTGGTCTCGTGCCAACGACCTCGTTGCCAAGTCTATGATGGACGGCCTCTCCACAGAGCCAGTTATCAATAAGAAGGGCGAAGAAGAGCGTCAAGAGTCTTTCAACTCTGTTTATATTTATGCCGACTCCGGCGCTCGTGGCTCGCCCGCACAGATTCGTCAATTGGCCGGTATGCGTGGTCTGATGGCGCGTCCTGACGGCTCGATCATCGAGACGCCCATCACGGCGAACTTCCGTGAAGGCTTGAGCGTTGTGCAGTACTTCACCTCAACCCACGGTGCGCGTAAGGGTCTAGCGGATACGGCATTGAAGACAGCGAACTCAGGTTATCTGACTCGTCGTCTAGTCGACATTTCGCAGGATCTCGTAATCACCGAGCACGACTGTGGTTCGACCGATGGTCTGACCATGCGTCCAGTGATCGAGGGCGGCGACATCATCGCGCCGTTGGGCGATCGTGTACTGGGTCGAGTGCTCACTAAAGAAGTGGTGAACGAAGAGACTGGCGAAGTCATCGTTGAAGCTGGTGTCATGGTCGACGAACGTCTAGTCGAGAAGCTCGACGCCCTAGGTGTGGACGAAGTGTTAGTGCGCTCTCCTATCACCTGTGAGACTCGCTTCGGTATCTGTCGTCTATGTTACGGACGCGATCTGGCCCGTGGCCACATTGCTAACGTTGGCGAGGCAATCGGTGTTATCGCTGCCCAGTCTATCGGTGAGCCTGGTACACAGCTGACCATGCGTACCTTCCACATCGGTGGTGCGGCATCGCGAGCAACAGCTGCAGACAACGTTCAAGTGAAGACTAAGGGTAGTGCGCAGCTACACAACATGAAGACGGTAGAGAACATTCAGGGCAACCTGGTTGTGGTTTCTCGCTCCGGTGAGCTCCTAGTCTCCGACGAAGGCGGTCGTGAGCGTGAGAAGTACAAGCTTCCCTACGGTGCCATGATTACACTGGGCAAAGACTTGAAGGTTGAGTCTGGCCAGGTAGTAGCAACTTGGGATCCGCACACTCACCCGATCATTTCGGAAGTAAGCGGTAAAGTGGCCTTCGCCAATATGGAAGAAGGTATCACTGTGCGTCGCCAGACGGACGAGATCACGGGGCTATCAAGCCTCTCGGTCATCGACCCGGCTGAGCGCTCCTCTGCTGCGAAAGAATTACGCCCTGCGGTAACCTTGCTGGACAAGGATGGTAAAGAGCTATGTATCCCAGGCACTAACGTTCCTGCACATTACTTCCTTCCTGCAAACGCGATCATCGCAATTCAGGATGGCGCTCCTATGAATATCGGCGACGTAATCGCCCGTATCCCTCAGGAGAGCTCGAAGACGCGCGATATTACGGGTGGTCTACCACGCGTTGCAGACTTGTTCGAAGCACGTAAGCCGAAAGAGCCCGCAATTCTTGCGGAGATCTCGGGTACCGTGTCCTTCGGCAAGGAAACTAAAGGCAAGCGTCGCCTAGTGATTACACCTAAAGATGGTGTGAACCCGATCGACGGTAGTAGCTTCTATGAGGCATTGATTCCGAAGTGGCGCACCATGACTGTGTTCGAAGGCGAATACATCGAAAAGGGTGAAGTCGTCTCCGATGGCCCGCCCTCGCCACACGATATTCTGCGCCTCAAGGGTGTAGAGGCCTTGGCTGAGTACATCGTCAATGAAGTACAGGAAGTATATCGACTCCAAGGTGTGCGTATTAACGATAAGCACATCGAAGTAATCGTGCGTCAGATGCTGCGTAAGATTGAGATCTCCTTCACCGGCGATAGCAGCTTTATCAAAGGCGAACAGGTTACATTGACGCAAGTCGCAGAAGAAAACGACAAGATGCGTGCACAAGGCAAGGTGGAAGCCCGCTTTGACCGCATGTTGTTAGGTATTACCAAGGCCTCTTTGGCCACCGAATCATTCATCTCCGCCGCGTCTTTCCAAGAGACAACGCGCGTGCTGACTGAGGCGGCGGTTACTGGCAAGCGCGATTTCTTGCGCGGCTTGAAAGAGAACGTCGTGGTAGGACGCTTGATTCCTGCAGGAACGGGTCTTGCGTATCATGAGTCTCGTAAGCGTGCGGCCCTAGAATCGGCCGCTGCCGCCGAAAGCTCAACAGTCAGTGCCAGCGATGTAGAAGCAGCATTGACCGAAGCACTAAAAGGCGAAGGTTAATCCTTCGGGTTTTAGAAGTTGACTATGGGGTGTGAGGTCTTTAAACTCTCGCATCCTTTATTCCGGGTATTGCCCGCAATTTCTCTCTAAACAGTGAAATTGCAGAGTCAAAACGCTGTGTTGCAGCGTTCCGGGCGTGGAGTTTTCCACATCTGTCGAGTCATTCGTCAGCAAAACAGGTTGATATCCGGCGGTTTAGTGCCGCCGGTGTATTTAAATAGAAGCAAGTTTTAGGCAGGAGTATTGAATGGCAACTATTAACCAGTTGGTTCGTAAGCCAAGACAAAGCCGGGTTAGCAAGAGCGACGTACCCGCTTTGCAGGGTTGCCCGCAGAGAAGAGGCGTGTGTACTCGTGTATACACCACCACACCTAAGAAGCCGAACTCAGCATTGCGTAAAGTGTGCCGTGTCCGTCTGACAAATGGCTATGAAGTCTCCTCCTATATTGGTGGTGAAGGCCATAACCTGCAGGAGCACTCCGTGGTCCTGATTCGTGGCGGTCGTGTAAAAGACCTTCCGGGTGTGCGATACCACACAGTGCGCGGTAGCTTGGATACCTCTGGGGTAGCCGATCGTAAGCAAGGCCGTTCTAAGTACGGTGCTAAGCGCCCTAAAGCGTAAGAATTTTTCAGAGCGCGTAAGCGCTTTGGTATTAGCAGTAACAGTAAGGCCGAATGCTGATAGCACATACCGTGTTGTTGGGGATTTCGGATGACCTGAATCTATAGAGGTAGTTATGCCAAGAAGACGCGTAGTGGCCAAGCGGGAAGTCCTGCCAGATGCCAAGTATGGAAGTAAAGTGCTCGCCAAGTTCATGAATCACGTCATGGAAGATGGCAAGAAGTCAGTCGCCGAGAAAATCGTTTACGGCGCCCTCGAAACAGTCAAGAAGCAAACCAGTGCCGATCCTCTCGAGGCTTTCGAGAAGGCTTTGGAAGCTATCGCCCCTATGGTTGAGGTTAAATCTCGCCGTGTTGGTGGTGCGACATATCAAGTTCCTGTTGAAGTAAGAACAGAGCGCCGTGCAGCATTGGCAATGCGTTGGTTGGTTGAGCACTCGCGTAAGCGTGGTGAGAAATCAATGGCCTTGCGTTTGGCTGGCGAGATCAGTGACGCGGCGAATGGCCGTGGCAGCGCAGTTAAGAAGCGCGAAGACGTGCACCGCATGGCAGAAGCCAACCGCGCGTTCTCTCACTACCGTTTCTAAGAAACGAATTTTATTCACTTAATATATTGAAGGTATGATTGTGGCCAGAAAACACCCTTTGAGCCGATATAGAAATATCGGAATCGTTGCTCACGTGGATGCCGGTAAGACGACTACCAGTGAACGCGTGCTCTTTTATACGGGTATCTCACACAAGATTGGTGAGGTACACGACGGCGCCGCAATCATGGATTGGATGGAGCAGGAGCAGGAGCGTGGTATCACCATTACTTCTGCCGCTGTTACATGCTTCTGGTCAGGGATGTACAAGCAGTTCGATGAGCATCGCATCAATATCATCGACACTCCCGGGCACGTTGACTTCACCATTGAAGTAGAGCGTTCTTTGCGCGTACTCGACGGCGCAGTTGTTGTGTTGTGTGCGTCCTCTGGTGTGCAGCCTCAGACTGAAACAGTTTGGCGTCAAGCGAACCGTTACGAAGTGCCACGCCTTATTTTCGTGAATAAGATGGACCGCACTGGCGCAGACTTCCTGCGTGTTGTGAAGCAGGTTAAGAGCCGCTTAGGCGCACTGCCAGTGCCAATGCAGTTGCCTATCGGCGCTGAGGATGAGTTCCGCGGTGTGGTTGACCTTATTAAGATGAAGAGCATCATCTGGAGTGAGGCTGACCAGGGCACAACCTTCGAATACGAAGAGATTCCTGCCGACATGGTCGACGAGTGCGCGTCATGGCATGAGCAGCTAGTAGAAGCAGCTGCAGAGGCGAACGACGCCTATATGGAAAAATACCTCGGTGGCGAAGAGCTCACCTTGGAAGAGATTGTTGCAGGTCTGCGTGCACGTACGCTGGCTGGCGAGATCGTCCCAACATTCTGTGGTTCTGCATTTAAGAACAAGGGTGTGCAAGCAGTGCTGGACGCAGTTATTCAGTATCTGCCAGCCCCTACAGAAGTTAAAGCAATCGAGGGTGAGCTAGAAGACGGCAGCATCGCAACTCGTGAAGCTGATGACGATGCACCATTCGCAGCGCTTGCGTTCAAGATCGCGACTGACCCCTATGTGGGCACACTGACCTTCTTCCGAGTCTACTCGGGTAAGCTGGTCTCGGGCGACGGTGTTTATAACCCCGTTAAGTCTAAGAAAGAGCGAATCGGGCGTATGGTGCAAATGCGCTCCAACAACCGTGACGAAATCAAAGAAGTGTATGCGGGCGACATCGCCGCTGCGATCGGCCTGAAAGACGTGACCACTGGTGAGACGCTATGTGATCCGGATAACATCATCACGCTAGAGCGCATGGACTTCCCGGATCCTGTTATCTCTGTAGCTGTAGAGCCTAAGACGAAAGCGGACCAAGAGAAAATGGGTATTGCCTTGAGCAAGCTAGCTCAGGAAGATCCATCATTCCGTGTAGAGACTGACGAAGAGTCAGGCCAAACGATTATCTCAGGCATGGGTGAATTGCACCTAGACGTACTAGTCGACCGTATGCGCCGCGAATTCGCAGTTGAGGCGAATATCGGTAAGCCGCAAGTGGCGTATCGTGAAACGATCAGGAAGACTGTTGAAGTGGAAGGCAAGCACGTTAAGCAGTCTGGTGGTCGCGGCCAATTCGGTCACGTATGGTTGCGCTTAGAGCCTCTTCCAGCTGACGAGGAATACCAATTCGTTAACGAGATTGTGGGTGGTGCCGTACCAAGAGAGTTCATCGGAGCCGTCGATAAGGGCGTGCAAGAGCAGATGAAGAATGGTTGTTTAGCAGGTTATCCGTTGCTTGCTATGAAGGTCACCTTGTATGACGGCTCTTACCATGATGTGGACTCTAGCGAAATGGCGTTTAAGATTGCTGGCTCAATGGCGTTGAAGAAAGGCGCGCTGATGGCTGATGCAGCATTGCTTGAGCCAATCATGAAGGTTGAAGTGGTAACGCCAGAAGAGAACATGGGCGACGTGATGGGCGATTTAAACCGTCGTCGTGGCACCGTGCAAGGCATGGAAGACAGCGCCAGTGGTCGCGTCATTGATGCCGAAGTACCTCTGTCAGAAATGTTTGGTTATGCAACGGATCTGCGTTCTGCAACGCAAGGTCGCGCTACATATACCATGGAGTTTTTGAAGTACGCAGAAGTACCTAACAACATAAAAGAGAGCATTATTGCCAAAGGGCAGTAATGCAGGTGTGCACGCAAGTGCCCCCAACTAGACTCCTTTAATTGACGCTTTAATGAGGTGATATTGTGGCGAAGAGTAAGTTCGAAAGAAAAAAACTACACGTTAACGTAGGGACAATTGG
>CAXBOY010000123.1:0-7710 GCA_963977405.1 uncultured Gammaproteobacteria bacterium | reverse complement strand
GCAAGTACAAGATCGCATTACTGGACGGTGACGGCATCGGCCCTGAAATCATGGTAGAAGCTGTCAAAGTGCTGCGACTGGTAGAGCAGCGCAATGACGTCGAATTCGAACTCATTCATACCCCGTTCGGTGCGAGTGCATATTTCGAGTGTGGTGACCCCTTCCCCGAGCAGACTAAGAAAATCTGCGATGAGGCGGATGCGATTTTAAAAGGGCCGATCGGGCTCAACCACGAAGACTCCAAGAAGATCCCGGTCGACAAGCAGCCTGAGCGCGGCGCGCTGTTGCCGTTACGTCGTCGCTACAATACCTACGCGAACTTCCGCCCCGTATTCCTGCCTCAGGGTCTCGCTCATTTTTCTCCATTGAAGAAAGAGATTATTGGCGACGGCATCGACATCATGATCATTCGTGAACTAGTCGGCGGCCTTTACTTCGGCGAGAAAGAAACGGGAGTGAATGCGCAGGGCCTCCGCTACGTCAAAGAAACACTAGAATACGACGAGCAACAGATTCGTCGCATCGCCATCGTCGCATTTGATACCGCGATGAAGCGCAAAAAAGTGCTGCACAACATCCACAAGAGCAATGTGCTGAAATCGAGTGTGCTGTGGAACGAGATCATGGATGAGGTAGGCAAAGACTATCCCGAGGTGAAGGTTATTAACATCCTCGTAGATGCCGCAGCCACTTACCTGTGTCTGAACCCAGGCCAGTTCGATGTAATGGTCATGGAGAACATGTTCGGCGATATTCTCAGCGATCAAGGCGGCGGTATTCTCGGCTCATTAGGTCTAATGCCATCTGCCTGCCTTGGCGATGACAAAGCCTATTACGAACCATCTCATGGCTCCGCTCCCGACATCGCAGGCAAGAATATCGCGAATCCCTACTCCATGATTGGCTCAGTGGCCATGATGCTCGAGATGAGCTTCGGCATGGACCAAGAGTCGAAGAATGTATGGCATGCAATGCAGAGTGTGTTTGCGCAAGGTTTCTCGACGCCCGATCTATCCAAGCCAGGCGCAGGCGTGAAGATGATCGACACGCAAGGCTTTGGTGACCTAGTGGTTGAAGAGCTGCGTAAAATGCCGTTGGTGAAATAATCTAAATTAGATTTTCAATCCGCCTGCGCATGCATCTTGATATTGATCATGCGCAGCGTCGCCTTGACCGCCGCCAACACCTGATTCGAATCTACTCCGCGCGTCTTTAGATCGCGCATCTCACCACTCCAGGTAATGATACATTCCGTCAGGGCACTAGTGTTGCCACCCCGGGGAATGTGGACCTCATAATCCAGCAGATCGGGCATCTTGAATTTTCGTGCTTTGAGAATTCGCGCCATCGCATCCATAAATGCGGCAAAACCGCCATTACCAGAACCCGAGCCGCTGTACTCCTTGTCATTGATTCGCACTCGCACACTAGCGGTGCTGTCTACGTCCATACCACTGTTAATATAGCAATTGAGTAGTTCGATATAGCGATAGTCGCGACTCTCCAACACATCGGCAATGATGAAAGGCAAGTCATCCACGGTGATCACTTCTTTGGAATCGCCTAACTCCACGACGCGCTGCAAGACCTTACGCTGCTCCTCCGCCGACAGACTAAGCCCCAATTCTTCGAGATTATTGGCAAGAGAGGCCTTGCCACTCATCTTGCCCAAGGCGTAGACGCGCTTGCGTGCGAAACGCTCCGGACGCAACGCAGTGATATAGAGACCGCCCTTGGAGTCGCCATCGGCGTGAATACCAGCGGTTTGAGTGAACACATCGGCACCAACAATGGGGGCGTTAGCAGAGACCCATTTACCGGAGAAGTTCTCAACCATACGGCTGAGAAGGCCGATCCTGGTCTCGTCTATCGACAGGCTCATGCCCATCTTGTCTTTAAGTACTACTGCCACCTCTGCCACAGAGGCGTTACCGGCACGCTCGCCTAGACAGTTCACCGTGCAGTGAATCGTGTTAACCCCGGCTTTGACGGCGGCCATAACGTTGGCTGTAGCGAGCCCGTAGTCATTATGGGGGTGGAAGTCGAATTCGAGTAAGGGGAAGCGTGAGATCATGTCGCTCAGCGCGGTGAAGACTTCGTCTGGCATCATAACGCCTAGAGTATCGGGCAGCATAAAATCGGCGATCCCTAGATCCTTAGTTCCCTCTAATAGGCCGAAAACATAATCCGGGCTGTCTTTATAGCCGTTAGACCAATCCTCTAGGTACATATTGACCTTTAAGCCGCGCTCTTGCGCATAGCTGACAGTCCGGTGAATATCCTCGATATGCTCCGCGAGAGTGCGCCCTAACTGTTCTCGACAGTGTTTCTCGCTGCCCTTAGCAAGAAGGTTGATCACGCGCCCACCTGCCTCTACGACCCAATCCACGCTCAAGCGATGATCTACGAACCCCAGCACCTCGACGCGCTCTAAGTAACCTTCTTGGGCCGCCCATGCGTTGATATCGACAACCGCTTGTTTCTCACCGTCGGAAACGCGGGCCGATGCCACTTCGATACGGTCAACGCGTAATGACTGCAAAAGTGCTCGGGCAATATGCAGTTTCTCTTTCCCAGCGAAGGACACACCTTGGGTCTGTTCGCCATCGCGCAAGGTCGTGTCGAGTAATTTGATGTGTCTAGTCGGGCTGTTGCTGCTCATATCTCTATTCATCCGGCTGCCGCGCAGCGCTAAGGGGAGCAGATTCTAGCAAATAAACTGCGCCGCCATAAGCCCGGCGAATCAGCCATTTGATCGTGTCCACCTTCCCATTTTGGAGAGAACAGGGGACAATGCGCTCATGCCTGTAACGAAATTGCCGATGTATTCACTATGAGTCTTTTTAGCCTTCAGAAACTACTTTGCCTAGCCACAGCCCTATTGCTGGCCACAGTGAGCTATGGTTCAGAGTCGCGCTCTGAGCGTCTGTGGCTGCCCGCCAATTCCGCCCATTTGCGCCCTTTCCTGCAAATGGCAGTAAATCTCGCGATGGAAGAAGAGGATTGCAACGATGTCCTCTACGCACGCTTGAACGAGTACCGCACGATTTACGAGGAACCTACCTTCACCATTCTGTGCAAGAAAGACGCGAAGACTACTTACAATCGCGTAGTGCCAATCACCGAGGTAGACCCCGAATATTTTGCGAAAATTCAGCGCAGTGAAGATGCGGCGGATACTGCACGCACACTCACGCCAGAGATCGAGGCCTTGCGCAATCAACTGCTGTCCCCTTCATCTGCCGCTAGTAGCAGTGGTACAACGCAAGCCGCACCCGCGCCAGCTGCCACCCCAAGTGCTTCGACAATCGAAGACCCTAACGATCTCAGCTTGGATCTCGAGAACGAGACGCCCGCAGCGAGCAGCGCTAGCCCTGACCCAGCGCATTAAACTAAAACACCCAGCCCCTTCTTCGCCGTTCTATACCCTGTCCTAACAAGGTATACTGCGCGCACTTTAAGAAAAGGAAGTTGCTGGAGTGTAACTATGACAATAAGAGTGTGTGTAGCAAAGGAGTTGAGGGAAGACGAGCAGCGGGTCGCCATGGTCCCTGACGTCGTCAAGAAACTCACGGCCCTTGGGGTGCAAGTCAGCATTCAAACTGGTGCTGGCGAGGCTGCAGGGCATGCCGATAGCGATTATGTTGGCGCCGACATCGTCGACGACATCGATGCACTGTATAACAGCGCCGACATCCTTTTAACGGTTAATCCCCCGACGGATGCCCAGATGGCGAAGCTCAAAACGGGCAGCGTTCTCATCGGCTATCTCAATCCCTATTCCGATACTGAGCGATTCAAAACGCTACAGGAAAAAAACGTCTCCGCTTTCTCTGTAGAGATGATTCCGCGTATCTCCCGCGCTCAGGCTATGGACGCACTGTCCTCACAGGCCTCGATTGCCGGATATAAGGCGGTATTGCTAGCAAGCACACTGTTAGGCAAGTTCTTCCCCATGCTCACCACAGCTGCCGGCACCGTTCGCCCCTCCAAGGTATTGATCATCGGCGCTGGTGTTGCGGGACTGCAGGCTATCGCGACTGCGCGCCGTCTCGGCGCCATCGTGGAGGGCTATGACGTCCGCGCTGCAGTGAAAGATCAAGTCGAATCACTCGGCGCCAAGTTCGTCGACATCGATATCAAGGCCGAGGGAAGTGGCGGCTACGCCCGTGAACTCACTGACGAGGAACGCGAGCAGCAGCAAGCGATTCTCGCCAATCATGTCGCAGCTGCCGATGTGGTCATCACCACGGCCGCTATTCCAGGACGCCCCTCTCCGAAGATCATCACCACGGCGATGGTCGAGCGCATGAAGGGAGGCTCGGTGATAGTGGATTTAGCCGCCGAAGGCGGTGGTAATTGCGAGCTCACTAAGGCTGGCGAAACCATCTTACACAATCGCGTCAAAGTGTATGGCCCCCTGAATGTGCCTAGCACTGTCAGTGGCCATGCCAGCGAGTTGTATGCCAAGAATCTACTCAATCTTCTTAACTTGATGATTAAAGAAGGCGAGCTGAATATCGACCTCGAAGACCAGATTCTAAAGGACAGTTTGATTACTCACGGCGGCGCTATCGTCAATGCCGCAATAGCCGAAAAAATCGCCGGAGGTGCCAAATGATTGAAGGATTAGCTGCGTTATATATTTTCATGCTCGCCGGGTTTACCGGTTACGAGATCATCAGCAAGGTGCCAGTCATTCTGCACACACCGCTGATGTCCGGTTCTAACTTCGTCCACGGCATCGTGCTAGTAGGCGCGATGATCGCATTGGGCATAGCGGAGAATGGCACTCAACAAGCGATCGGCTTCGTTGCTGTTTTGCTCGCCGCAGGAAATGCCGTTGGTGGTTATGTGGTGACCGAGCGCATGTTGGAAATGTTCAAATCTAGCGGCAAAAAAGACAGCGCAGGGGGAAAGCACTAAATGACCATTCTCATCCAAGCGAGTTATTTCCTTGCTGCTGTGCTGTTCATTCTGGGTTTGAAGCAGATGAGCTCGCCAGTCACGGCACGTCGCGGCATCCAATGGGCCGGAGCAGGTATGGTCTTGGCCACACTGGTCACATTCCTATCGCCAGAGCTCACTGATAACCCACAGGCACTGACGAATTATGGCTTAATCGTGCTGGCCATCGCTATCGGCGGCGGCTATGCCTATGTCACCGGCAAGAAGGTCGCGATGACCGATATGCCGCAGATGATCGCCATGTATAACGGCATGGGCGGCGGTGCAGCTGCTACTATTGCAGCTGTCGAGTTACTCAAGGCCCAAGGCGAGGTGGCCGCAGGTCATGCCGATAGCCTTCTGGGCATGACTGGCATGTCCACGCACCCTAGCACCATCGCCGAAGCGATGGGGACTGATGTCACCATCCTCGCAATCGTCGGCGCGGTTATCGGCACCATCGCGTTTAGTGGCAGCATCATTGCGTGGGCAAAGCTCGATGGACGCCTTAACTCGAATAAACTGCTTCCACAGCAGCAATTGATCAACCTAGTTTTAGCTATCGTACTTGTCGGTTTCGCAATTGCGGTTTACTTCACTGGCGAGCTCATGCCAATCATCGCGTTCTTCGGCATTGCGCTCGTACTAGGGGTATTCATTACCGTCCCTGTCGGCGGTGCGGACATGCCTGTGATCATCTCCCTGTTCAACGCCCTCACGGGCTTGGCAGTGGGTTTCGAAGGCTATGTATTGGGCAATGCTGCGATGATTATCGCCGGCACCGTAGTGGGCTCTGCAGGTAGCTTGTTGACCCATCTGATGGCTAAGGCCATGAACCGTTCCGTGAGCAACGTCTTCTTTAGCGGCTTCGGCACGACTGCCGCGGCAGCTACAGCAGCGGACGAAAGCGGCGGCTCCATGAAGGAAGTTCAGGCCCAGGATGTGGGCATCATGATGGCCTATGCAAGTCAGGTTGTAGTCATTCCAGGCTACGGCATGGCCGTTGCTCAGGCACAACACAAGGTCTGGGAACTCACTCAGCTTTTAACAGACAAAGGCGTAAAGGTGAAGTTTGCCATTCACCCAGTGGCGGGGCGTATGCCTGGCCATATGAACGTGCTGTTGGCCGAAGCTGGCGTGCCCTATGATTTGATTTATGACATGGAAGATATCAACGCTGATTTTGGCAACACTACTGTGACACTAGTCATCGGGGCGAATGACGTGGTCAACCCCGCGGCGAAGAAGGATCCAAGTAGCCCACTATTCGGGATGCCTATCCTCAATGCAGAAGAGTCCGAGAACGTCATCGTCATCAAGCGTGGCCGAGGCACGGGTTTCTCGGGAGTTGAGAACCCACTGTTCCTATTGGACAACACCCGCATGTTGTTCGGTGATGGTCAGAAGGCGGTAAACGAGCTCATTCAAGCTGTGAAGGAACTCTAAGAGTAATGCCCGATAACGAGTCAGAAATTGCACAAGAAGCCGCACCGGTCGCTGGACTATTGCGGCGCCTTGCCGCCCTACTCTACGACGCATTTCTCGTTGCAGCGATATGGATGGCACTTGGTTTTGCCATGCAGTTCGTTGTAGGTCCAAACACTAATCATTTGGTTGACGGGCAGGTACAAACCGACCCCGTCATCGGTGCCATTTTATTCATAGCTGAAGTGTTAAGCGCCGCCGGTTTTTATATCTGGTTCTGGATGCGCACGGGACAGACACTGGGCATGTTGGCTTGGCGTATAGAGGTAATAAGCTCAGATGGTTCGCGTTTGAGCTTGAAGCAGTCCTTGCTACGCTGGGTGCTCGCCTGGCCGTCCTTCTTCTGTTTAGGAATTGGGTATCTATGGCATTATATCGACAAGCATGGCAACGCTATTCACGACATCTTGTCGGGCACACAAGTGATCGTAGTCCCTAAAGGCGGTCGCAATTTTTAACTAGAAACGTTTTAAATCCTGCGTAGCAAATAGACGCCAGTCACAAAGCACACCACTATCGGAATCATCACTGCAATCACCGGACTGAAACCATAGAGGAGACTCGCTGGTCCCAATACTCGTTGCGCGATAGTAAATAGCAAGCCGATGCCAATCGCGATAAACACGCGTGCACCCATCGTCACGGAACGCAGCGGCCCGAACACGAAAGAGATTGCCACTAATACCAGAGAGGCCGTTGCCAGTGGTTGTAATAGCTTCTTCCAGAAGGCCAAGAAGTAACTATCACTCTCTAGCCCCTCACCGCGAAAATACTCCGCAAATCGATATAGGCCAGAGATCGACTGTCGCTCCGGTTCCACCAGCAAGACGCTCAGTAATTCCGGCGATAATTCGATGCGCCAAGCCAGAGACTCGTACTCATTTACCGCGATGCTAGCGAGGCCAAATTCGGTTTCACGCACGTTATTCAACTGCCAGTATTGGCCCTGTGAGTCCTCGCTATAGCGCGCACTGCTGGCAAAACTGCTAGTACGTAAGCGTCTATTCTCATCCAATTCATAGCGCGTTATCCCGCGCAACTCCGTGCCCCCGGGCAAGATCACATTGATATGGATAAACTCGTTGCCAATCTTGCGCCAGTCACCACTCGAGGAGCTCAAGCCAAGCCCCCCGCTTTGAATCAATGCCAGCTCACTCTGTGCGGTTTGCTGCAGGCGTGGCGCCACATACTCCCCCAAAACCAAGCTCAGGATCATGATCCCTATGGTGGGTTTCATGACCGACCATACGATGCGCCAAGTACTCACTCCCGCAGCCT
>CAXBOY010000122.1:0-7851 GCA_963977405.1 uncultured Gammaproteobacteria bacterium | reverse complement strand
GGCGTCTCTCAGCAGCCCCTACCGTGCAGCGCGCTCCAGCACTGAACTAATACAACAGAACTAGTACCACTGAACCAATACCACAAACTCAAACTCAACACATAGACCAGCCCACAAAAAAAGGGCGACTCCCTGCGGAACCGCCGCTTTTTTTGATCAGCCTTTTGGGCTTATTGCAACGGTCCGCCTTGGGCAGCGCCGCCTGCTTCTTTGTCGGCTATTGCGCGGGAGATTATGTACTGCCGCACCGCATCCGGGTCGCTCGCCTCGAGTGTTCCCTCGAAGGACACCATTCCGCCTCCGACTAGCTCACCACCCAGTACTACTGAATCCCACATTTCTGAACTCGCTAGACGTTGGCTATAGCGTAAGTCCGGGAACGTACCCGCACTCGCGCTCACACCCGCTGGCCCGTGACACACGCTGCAGTAGCGCCCGTAGACTTGTTCCCCGTGGGCAACTGTTTCGAAATCTGCCGTGAGTGGTGGTGGGTTAAGATTGCCTACTGACGAGGTCAGTTCCGCCGGTAGTTCAGCGGGCAATTGTGCGGTTCCGCCGATCTTGAACACTAGCAAACGCGAATTATTATTCGACAAACGCGTGGTTGAACCACTTGCACCAGCGCCTTCGGTTGGCAGAGAACGCCCGCCCGCTAACACCGCGACGTATTGCTCTCCATCCACCAGATATGTGATCGGTGCGGCGACTGTAATCGCCTGAGTCTTAGCACTCCAGAGTTCTTGTCCTGTGTCGTCTTTAAAGGCACTAAACTCGCCCGAGGCATTGCCCTGGAAGACTAGACCGCCGGCAGTGCTGAGCACCCCAGCGGCGTCGGTGGTCACGACCTTCGGAACGCGCCACACTTCTTGTTGACGCACCGGATCCCAGGCTAGTAGATAGGCAGAACGCTTTGGTGCATTCTCGCCTGCGGCCATAACAAGAGCGCCGCCTGCGGCGAAGTTTGTGCCGGTGTTCCAACCAGTCTGCGAGACCTGAAAGTCTTCCACCGCCACATAGCCCATGAACTGCTCGTTGGCGGGCAAGTACACTAGATTCGTGCGCTTGCTAAAAGACATTGGGTGCCAGTTGTGACCACCTTGTGGGCCTGGTGACACAATCATCGGGACTGTCGTCTCGTCATAGCGAGCCTCAGGAATCTCGACGGGCCGGTCTGTCTCTAGATCGATATGGGATGCCCAACTGACCGGTACAAATTTCTCCGCGGTAATGAGTTGGCCGGTCGCCGCATCCAACACGTAGAAGAAGCCATTCTTCGGCGCCTGCATCACTACCCGACGCTCCTGACCGTCTATGCGAACATCGGCCACGATAATGTGGGCCGTGGCCGTGTAATCCCAGGTCTCGCCTGGAGTGGTCTGGTAATGCCAGCGATAGCTACCATCGTCGGGGTTAAGTGCGACAATCGAGGAGAGGAAGAGATTGTCGCCGCCGCCGGGGCTGCGCAGACTCTGATTCCAAGGGGAGCCATTACCTACACCGATATAGAGTAAGTTTAGGTCTGCGTCATAAGCCATGGCATCCCATACTGTGCCACCACCACCGAGCTTCCACCACTCGCCGTTCCAGGTCTCGGCGGCCATCTCCAACTCGGGCTGCTCGAAGCCGTCTGCAGGGTTGCCAGGCACTGTGTAGTAACGCCAAAGTTGCTCGCCGTTGGCAACATTATAGGCCGTGATATAACCACGCACGCCGTATTCCGCGCCGCCATTGCCAATAATGACCTGTCCTTTCACGATGCGTGGCGCACCAGTGATCGTATATGGCAAGGACTCGTCGACCGTCATCACGCTCCACAGTTCTCTGCCTGTAGTGGAATCCAGCGCGATCAGACGACCGTCGATGGTGCCCACAAAGACCTTGCCTTCCCACACGGCGACGCCTCGATTGACCACGTCACAGCATGCATCTACACCCTTGGCAGGGTCGACACCCGGATCGAACGCCCAAAGTGGACGCCCGGTGCGCACGTCAAAGGCTTTCACATGGCTCCACGCGGTGCTCACATACATCGCGCCATCTACTACGATTGGTGTTGCCTCTTGCATACGGCTGGTATCGATATCGGCAAACCATGCGAGACTCAACTGATCGACGTTGTCCGGACTTAGCTGAGTCAGGGGACTATAGCGCTGTTCGCCGTAGTCGCGCCCAGTACTCATCCAATTGCCTGGCTCTGCATCCGCCGCAATGATGCGACTGCCATTCACTGCTGCACCATAAGGCACTGCGCTAGTTCGTGCCGCAGCCGATGGCTGTGCGTCAGGCGGTATCTGTGCAGCACCTTGATCCTGGGCCACACTGTATGAGGCCCCGAATACGATCGCTGCAACTAATGCCGAACATCTTGTCAATCTAAAACTCATTCTTCTCTCCTTTGTAAAATATCCATCGAACCCACTGCCAATACCTAGGTAATGGCAGGAGTTAACGAGGAAGCTTAAACACCAATAATGCATTCCCCGGAAGCTGCCCGAATGTGGCATATCCGCTATTCACAATCATGTAATCCCCCGAGAAGACCGGCCCGGCAGAATCTATGGCTCCGCCCTTGGCTGGAACTTCGTTCACCGAACTGAACTCTTGTACGGTGTCGTATTCCCAGAGCACGGCGCCGCTAGCCTGATCGTGTGCGAACAGATGGCCATTGAGGGCGCCGGCAACAACGAGGTCAGCAGTTGAGCTAGGCGGGGCCGAATAGACATCTAAGCAAGCTCGATTACTTGCCTCACAGCGCTGCAGGGCCTCGGAATACCAAACACGCTCACCCGTCTTCATGTCGATGGCATGCAGGCCGGGTTGTCGCGGCTGGTCTCCATCGAGTCCCGTTGCTCTGTCCGAAACAGGTATGAAGGCGATATCCCCCGCGAAGCTCATTCCCCAATGCACTCCGCCCAACGCACCTCCGCGACCTACACGGGTCTGCCAAAGTACCTTGCCTTCCGCGTCAGGATCCAGAGCGAACACTACACCGCCCTTTGTTCCCGCCACCAAGATGTCTTTACCGGTAGAGAGAGTAACGTTAAGTACCGAGGCGCCGATATCGAGATCGGGGCCGGAGTCGGGACAATTGGGATGTCCAGCGGCAGCTGAACAGGCCATGGTGTAAGCATCATTGGCAGTAGTTTGCATGATCCATTCGATGGCGCCACTATCCATATTGAAGGCGATGACCGAGTCGCTGCTGTTACTGGCTGGCCGGGTATAATTCTGCCCGGTGCCAACATATACGCGGCGGCGCTTCTCATCGACCGTCGGGGCATCCCAGATTGGCGCACCGGACGGAGCGAAGACACGTTTGCCAGCGCTATTGAGACCGACCTCCTTTGCCTCCTCCATGATATAGGTGTGCCAGCGTTTCTCACCTGTGTTGAGGTCGAAAGCCGCTACATTGCCTCGAAAACTGCAACACTCGTGGGCCGGGTTAGCTGCTACCACAACCTCCGCAGAGGAAACCGGTACGAACACCAAGTCTCTGGAGACTATCGGTGATCCAGTACTGCGAGCATAGGGGTGGGGATCTACATCCGCGTGCCACAACCTAGAGCCAGTGCTGGCATCGAGAACGAATACACGGTTAGACGCATCGGCACCTACCACTAGCACCTTGTCTAGCACTTCGGAATGCACAAGGCTTAGGGAGCCGCGCACCTCTGTGGTCGCTAAGAAAGTCCAGTAGGCACAGCCACTGGCGAGATCTAAGGCATACACATTGCCACTATTGCTGCCCATGAACATCACGCCGCTCACCACACTAGGTTGCGCGCGCGCATTAGAGGCATCTTCGAAACCAAATACCCATGCTAATTCGAGATCTGCAACATTGGACGCATTGATCGCGCTATCGCGATTAGTCTGATGGCGGGCATTGCGATCGCCATTGCCCCAACCACTCCAAGTACCTGTGGCGCCAATCTGCAGATTCGGGATTGGAGCGGTGCACTGCGTTAAGCGCTCGACGCCCACGGGCTTATAGGTGCCACGGGTGAGGTATTGCGCGAGGGTGATTTTCTGCTCATCACTTAGCGCCGCGCCCTGCGCCTGCATGAGACCCTGCGTTAGTGCGTGGTAAACGCTATTGGCGGAAAACCCTCCCAAAGCGCTGCGAGGTGGTGTACGCAGATCTGTGGGTGCGGCGTGACAGCTTGCACAATACTGCGTGTACAGTGCCTCACCATCTTGGGCTAAGGCTGCGCCTTGCGAGATTAGGCTACTGCTTAGAACAAATAGGAACAGCAGGGCGAGTCTTGTCTTTATTCTCATTATTTTCCCCAATTCAAACGCTATAAAGATCACTGTCGACAAGCGGTGCGATGAATGCGGCACTCCTAGTGCGAAGCGATTCACTACCCTAAAAATGACGAACAGCAACAATAGACAGCACTGCCTTAATTCTCCCATCCTAAGGGCCCATGCTAGAGACTCGATCTTACCCGAAGCCGTTGCCGATACGAAACAATACTGCGCCCCAAATACGGCAGACGCCGCCTTTTTTATAGCTCAGTGGAGGCCCTCTAGTGTATAGTTCAAGCCCAGTTTCCTTCAGTAATTCAAGCTCCTGATATGCTCAACGCGTGCAATGTTAATGCTTGGCATAGGCCTTTTTAGGCGAAGGACTTCTCCAGTAAACCCGTGTTTGATGAAGCCTAGAGAGAAAAGATGAGCGATAAGAACAAGGACAGCAACGGCCGTAAATTTTCCAGCCAAGTAGTCGATGGCGTAGAACATGCCCCCAGCCGAGCAATGTTGCGCGCCGTCGGTTTCGGTGACGAGGACTTCAAGAAGCCGCAGATCGGCATCGCCTCCACTTGGAGCATGGTGACGCCTTGCAATATGCACATCAATAAACTGGCTGAAGAGGTCAACCGCGGCGTCGACGCTGCCAATGGCAAGGGCATAATCTACGGCACCATCACTGTGTCCGACGGTATTTCCATGGGTACAGAGGGCATGAAGTATTCCCTGGTCTCACGCGAGGTCATTGCCGACTCTATCGAATCCGTCTCCGGCTGCATGGGTCACGACGGCATCATCGCTATCGGTGGTTGCGACAAAAATATGCCGGGCTGCCTAATGGGCATGGCCCGCCTGAATCGCCCCTCCATCTTCATCTATGGCGGCACCATTCAACCGGGTAAGAATCACACGGACATCATCTCTGTATTCGAGGCTGTAGGTGGCCACGCTAACGGTCGCGTCTCGGATATCGAGCTCAAACAGATCGAAGAAACCGCTATTCCCGGTGCGGGCTCCTGCGGCGGCATGTACACTGCGAACACCATGGCCTCGGCCATCGAGGCGCTGGGCATGAGCCTGCCCAACAGCTCTGCGCAAGACGCGATATCGAGCGAGAAAGTCGACGACTGCCTATTGGCCGGCGAGGCGATCATGGAGTTGTTACGCAAGGATATTAAGCCTTCCGACATCATGACCCGCGCAGCATTTGAGAATGCCATTAAGGTCGTTATCGTACTGGGCGGCTCTACTAATGCCGTTCTGCACCTTTTGGCCATCGCCCACACCATTGGTGTCGATCTCAGCCTCGACGACTTTACCCGCATCGGCCAAGACACTCCCGTGTTAGCTGACCTACGTCCTAGCGGCAAGTACTTGATGTCAGAGCTGATCAAAATCGGCGGCATTCAACCACTGATGAAGATGATGCTAGATCGCGGCATGCTCGACGGTAGCTGTCTCACAGTTACGGGCAAGACCTTAGCGGAGAACCTCAAGGACGTGAAGCCATATCCAGCGGGCCAAGAGATCATCCAAGACTTCGACAAGCCCATTAAATCCGAGAGCCACCTTGTAATTCTGCGGGGCAACCTTGCCCCTCAGGGCGCCGTAGCCAAGCTCACGGGCAAGGAAGGCCTGTCTTTCACTGGCACTGCACGCGTATTCAACTCCGAAGAGGAAACCTTGAAGGGCATACTCGATGGCACTGTAGTATCCGGTGACGTCCTCGTTATTCGCTACGAAGGCCCGAAAGGTGCGCCAGGCATGCGCGAGATGTTGAGCCCTACCTCCGCCATCATGGGCAAAGGCTTAGGTAAAGATGTGGCATTAGTTACCGACGGCCGTTTCTCGGGTGGTAGTCACGGCTTCGTGGTGGGGCACATCACACCTGAGGCAATTGAGGGCGGCCCTATCGGCATAGTAGAGAATGGCGACAAGATCACCATCGACGCACAGCGTCACGAGGTACAATTACACCTAAGTGATGAGGAGATAGCAGCGCGCATGGCGGCTTGGAAGAAACCGGCACCTCGCTACACGCGCGGAGTCTTGGCCAAATACGCTAAGACGGTCTCCTCCGCCTCAGAAGGTGCCGTCACCGATAAATATCTCTAAACCAGAGCTTTGCAAACCAACCGCTGTCATGGGATACACTAGAACGCGATGCTAAATATATACGACCTCAGTCATGAAAAATGTCTCGTCGCTCGACACGACGAGTACATTAATGAGCCCATGTCCGGAGCGATATGGCTAGACCTCGTCGATCCCACGGACGAGGAGCGCATGCTCGTTGAGGCCCAGAACCAACAGAGCCTGCCTGAAACCGAGGCGGTAGAAGAGATCGAGGCTAGTGCGCGCTCCTATCAAGACGAGTCAGGCGGCATACACGTTCACTCGATGTTCCTGCATAAGGTCGACGATCGCACGCGTAACACTACGGTGGCCTTCACACTAGCTGGCGATCAACTGATCACATTGCGCGAGCGCGAAATCCCCGCGTTTCGTCTACTGCGTATGCGCGCAAGACGACAAAGAGGCCTCGCTCACGACCCAGTCGCAATACTCTTAGCCCTGTTCGAGATTAAGATCGACGACCTCGCCGACACGCTTGAGGAGGTCTACACCGGCCTAGAACAAACCAGCAATCTCGTATTGGAAGAAAACGATAGTGCCATCGAGGATGCTATCGACGAGTTGGCGCAACACGAAGACACCAACGGCAAAGTACGACTGTGTCTCATGGATACTCAGCGCGCCCTCACCTTCCTTCTACGCCATGGCAAACTCGCCACGGAGCATGCGGAGACTGCACGGGAATTGTTGCGCGACATTGAGTCCCTATTGCCACACAATAGCTTCGTATTCGACAAGGTAAACTTCTTGATGGATGCGGCTCAAGGTTTTATCAACATTCAACAGAACCAAATCATTAAGATATTCTCGATCGCCGCCGTAGTTTTCCTGCCACCAACACTCGTGGCCAGTGCCTACGGCATGAATTTCGAATTCATGCCCGAGCTCGACTGGCTATTAGGCTATCCGTGGGCAATTACCCTGATGATCCTCTCAGGCATGGCACCCTACTTCTATTTCAAACGCAAAGGTTGGCTATAAGCACAACCTTCGGAGAACTCCCCTATGCGCAAGACACTCCTAAGCATCCTTTTTGTAGGCTTCGCTTCGGCGAGTCAAGCGCAGCAGGCAGCTCTACCCGCCAACGTGCAGTCGATCGTAGACCGTGTAATGCCACAGGTAGTAGAGTGGCGCCGCGATTTTCACCAACACCCAGAACTGGGTAATCGCGAATTTCGCACCTCTGGCATCGTCGCCGAGTATCTTCAGTATCTAGGCATGGAAGTGCGCACCGAGATTGCCCACACAGGCGTTATCGGAATTCTACGTGGAGGGAGACCTGGCCCTGTAGTTGCGCTGCGTGCTGATATGGATGCTCTTCCTGTAGTAGAACAAGTACAGCTGCCTTTCGCATCAATAGAGCGCACCCTTTATAACGGCCAGGATGTGGGCGTGATGCACGCCTGTGGGCACGACAATCACGTGGCGATACTCATGGGAGTAGCCAGCGTGATGGCGCAG
>CAXBOY010000121.1:0-7925 GCA_963977405.1 uncultured Gammaproteobacteria bacterium | reverse complement strand
AACTTGGTAAATGGCCAGTTCTCGCCGTAGATCTTCTTGCCTTCTTCGTCGCGCTTTTTAGTGGCGGCTTTGATGGCTTTGTCCTTTCCGCCGTATTTCTTGAAGGGGAAGGACTCTTGGAAGCTTTTTTCGTCGTATTTAATACGAACCCACGCGCAGTTGGTGCCGCGAGACTCAATGATGCTGATGTGGTGAAGCGGATCCAGTTTTTTCACAAAAACCTCTCTCTCGATTCAATAACCCATCGCTATAAGGGTCTTTTAAGTTTTCCCCGAAACTGACTATTTAACTAGACGAGTAAGCCTAGAGCCGTTGGCCCATGTGACAGGCCATATGTTGAATCACGCCAGGCTTTTGGCAGGCGATCTTCGAAATCTTGTACTCGTATTCCTTAGCTGCGGGGTCTAGACCAACTGCTTCGCCAATGGCGGCACTTAGGTCTGCCTCTGCCGCCTGCCTAGTAAGATAGGGGCCGGAGATGTTTACCTGCAGTGAAGGCTCGTTTGGTGCTGTGGCAATAATATAAAAGTTTTCAACGTTCATTGCTGTTACAGGTCTGATCGATGCAAAGGTCGGGATGATGCCTTTGTGAATGGCTGCGGCTTTTAGCCAGCCCGAAGATCAGGTTTTTACTCCTTCTGGAAGTGAGAACGGTATAGTGGCCGTTTTCTTACCCCGTGAGCGATAAATAATTAAAAGCGATCCTTGCGCCATTATCGGATAGTAACAGTCTGACTTCCTCACACTTAACCCACGCTTAACGCGTTTAAGTATGGCGTGCTTCCTACCCCTTGACAGGGCGCACATTATCCTGCTTTCGCTTTCAGGTTGATAGCCCTTTAGGGGTTGAAATTGGGTTGTTTTAGCGCTTTTGTGCACTCCTACGCAGCTTTCGCATCTCGAAGTGACTGCAGTCACTCAGGAAAGCGGAGCATGGTCTCTTAAGCGGCGCTTTTGCTGATGCCTCGCGAGTGTAATTTATTGGTGTCTGGCATAGAATCCTAGACACACAGCGGGCAGGGCCGATTCGGCAAGAAACCCGTTTCATTGTGCAACGCTACTCCTGAATTACATGAAGAAAATCAGCATTATCATCCCCGTCTTCAACGAGGCGCAGGCCCTCGCCACCCATCTCCCACTTCTGCAGGGGCTGCGCGAGCTTGGTCATGAGATCATCGTAGTGGATGGAAGCGGCGATGCGACCAGTGCTGCGAGTTTTGCTGGGTTGCTAGATCGTTGGCTAGTCAGTGAGCCGGGCAGGGCACGGCAAATGAATGTTGGGGCGGCAAGAGCCAGTGGCGAGATATTCCTGTTCCTGCATATAGACACACGCTTGCCTGATGACGCGATGGAACTGCTGCAAGAGGGGTTCGCGAGAGACTCTACGCTTTGGGGGCGCTTCGATGTCAGGCTCAGTGGGCAGCGCTGGTCCTTCCGGGTGATCGAGTACATGATCAACTTACGTTCCCGTGTCTCCGGGGTGGCTACGGGCGACCAAGCCATCTTCGTTCGGCGCAGTGTCTTTGAAGCTATCGGTGGCTATGGGGAGCTCCCCTTGATGGAAGATGTCGCCATCAGTAAAACCTTGCGTCGCCTGGCTCGGCCCCTGTGTCTGGGCAGTAAGGTAGTAACGTCTAGCCGCCGTTGGGAGGCACATGGAGTGGGGCGCACAGTAGTGCTGATGTGGTGGATTAGGCTGCTGTACAGTCTAGGTGTTTCTCCTCAAACTCTACACGGCATGTACATGAAGAAGGCTAGGTAAGTTGATGAATCAAAATAATAAAATTGAGTATTCTTATGAACGTGGAGTGGTGGCGCTGTTTGCCAAGGAGCCAGTGCGAGGTAAGGTAAAAACGCGCATGCAAGCGGTGCTTGGGTTGGACGGAGCCTTATCTTTGCATAAGGCATTGATTTGCTACGTGTTTAGCAATCTGACTGAATCGCGACTGTGTCCGGTAACGCTGTGGGTGGCGCGGGCGGATACGTCCTCTTATGTTAATAAAGAACATGATGAATTATTTCTATCTATTTGTAATAAAAAGAATATATATGCGCAAGTAGGCGAGGGCTTGGGTGAGCGAATGGCGTTCACCGCACAGCAGCTATTAATGGGCAGCCAATACGTCGTGTTGGTAGGAGCTGACTGTGCATCTGTGGATGCTGGCTATCTAGAGCAAGCACTTGAGGCTTTGGAGTCCGGTGAGCAGATTGTATTTGGGCCGGCGGAGGATGGGGGCTATGTGCTGTTGGGCTTGCGCATTGTACCGGAGTGTCTGTTCGCGCAGGTGCCCTGGGGGGAGGCGGAGGTCATGGCGAAGACTCGCCAAAATCTCAGGGAGGCGGGTTTGTCTTGGTTAGAGTTAGCGCCGCGCTGGGATGTGGACAGGCCGCAAGACCTGCCGAGATTGGCGACTTTGGAGCCGCGTTTTCCGGAGTATTAGAGGGCGATTAAACGAGCTCTTCGCGCTGAACGAAGGTCACGAAACGGTTCACGATCTGCTGGGATGCTCGTGGCAGGTCTAGGAAACGGCAGCCGCACAGTGTCTGATTACGCTCTTTGCTGTATTGAAAATAGATGATCTCTAGCTCACATTCCACGCTAGTTTCCTGTGCGTGGATATCGATGAGGGCGTTGAACTTCTCCAAGGCCCCAAACTCTGGAAACACCTCGCCAGGAAAGCCAATGCGTATGCCCGTTGCGGACATATTCAATATTCGCCCAAACAGCGATTCTTCGCGCTCTTCGGAGCTAAAGCGTGCGGTGGTTTTCATGCTACCGGGTACATAGGCGCGGAACGCCTCGCGGCGCTGCATATAGAGCATTTTGGCGGGAAAGGGGATTTGGTAATAGATACCGTCGGCATTGTTGAGTGTACGCGCGCTGACAAGGTCCTTCGCATGCACCTTAATGCCGTGAATGCTGGCACGGATGCTGAATTTGGCGCGCTCATCGATCTTGCGATGGCCGTCGCGCGGGGTTACTTCATCAATGAGAAAGTAACGCTCCTGTAGGTTCGCATCCAAAACCATGGTGTTGTAAAGCTGCGCGCCGTCATCGAACTGTACGTTCACTAGACTGCGTTCGGTTTGCAAAGCCCTTAGGACTCCGAATATGTCCCCAGCACCGTAATAATAACGATCTGGTCCGTCATTTAATGCCATTTATGCTCTTATATTGATCAGGCCTTTGCGATGGCTCTTGAATCGGAAGTAGAGATGGCATCGCCATGATTGCTGTAGACACCGGGCTGAGAGGACTTACCCTGCATGATGTCGAGCATCTGGCGATTGCTCAGCTTACTTCGGTGCACTATTGCACCATTAATGTTGGTTAAATCAGCACACTGCTGCAGGCTACGGAGTAGATCTCTATATAGATCCTCCATACCTTCTTGTTTACAGTATTCACGCAGCCCACTATTGTCGACGGACTTGTCGAAAGATGCCAGTATTTTTCGACGTGCATCGTCGTTGGTCTCGATATCCGCTAGTAATTGCGCCTTCTCTATTAGGGTATTGCTCAGCGCACCAATATTACGATGCTGTAGTTGTTCCCGCTCAATCTGTAGCAAGTTCTCAAGATTAGTGCTGTTAATCAAGTCTTTTTCAAGCAGTTGACGCATGGTTGATGCGCTCATAGGAGCCCCCACGGGCAACAAAATAGTTGCCGACCAATGTAAACACACGAAAATCACGGCATGCGCTAGCGTTGCCGTGAAGACTAATTTGGACCGAATGTTTTGAGTGCGCCAGTCTCTGGCTTACAGCTCAGCCTCAAGTCCGAGAATTTTTTCCGCGACTTTATCGAAGTTGATCTGGTATTGGCCGTTGGCAATTTGATTGCGAAGCTCAGTCACACGAGACTTGTCCGCATCGGGAAGTTGGCTTATATGAGCCTCGAGACCCCGCAGATCGATAGCTTGCGAGCTGATATGCACGGTGTCATTGCTTGCAGATTTCCCCGATTTCTGAGCACCTGCGTCGCTAATAGATACGGGCGAAACGCTGCCCGTGCCGCTAGTACGCTGCTCTGTCGGAGTCTGTGTTGCATTGCTGCCTATAGTGCTTACAGTCATGACTTCTACCTTGATTTGCAGGGGTGTAGATAAGTTGCGACGCCCACGTGTTGGGCTATAAACATCGTAATCTTAAATACTCTCCCTGATGTTGGCGACCAATTACAGAAAAACTTTAGTAAATATTTCGCTTTTTAATGAATTTAAAACCCTACTCTTGCTTCGCCAAGCCCTGTTACCACAGCCTGTACGATTTGATCGGAGTTGGTATTCCTAACATTTATACGTTTGCCTAATTCGCCGCTTTGCATCGCAACGCCTTGCTGGCGAATCTCCACGGTTCCAGCCTTAGCGCTGAGTACTACCGCATCCCCGCGTTTTACGAGGGTCGGGGCCACTAAGGCCTCCTGTACTATCGTGGTATTGGTCGAAAGAGAGCGCTTAGCCTCCATACCAATGGCGTGTTCAGCCTCCTGCATATAGCTATAACGCAGTAGTGATATATCTGTATCGACCAGGGCGAGATCGGCTGCAGTAAGAGTTTCGCCTCGGGCAATCGGCCGGGTGGTCACTAGAACCTTCTCGTAAACTCTGATGCTTACCGGCACATATTTTGTCCAAGGGGCGGAACCTTGGCATTCAACCTTAACATTGATGCGGCCTATGGGGCGTTGGGTCTGGTTCATCGATGCGATGAGGGGTTGCTCGCAGACGCTTAAGTTTAGGCGCGGGTCGATAGAGCTGATGTCGATCTCTACGCGGCGGACAAGCTCTTCTGCATCGCGATCGGCACTAGGGTTCAGTTCGTTGACATCGAAGAAGGATTCCACGAACTCCTCCACGCTGTTGTGGAGTTGCTGGTGACCTGTCTCGGCATGCGCAGCCGCGCCAAACATCGCTGCTAGGCATAGCGACGCGCCGCTTAGTGTTTGTGTTGCCCTTGCCAAAATGTGCCAAACTTTCATGCTTTATTCCTATGCCTTGGTTTAAGCCACTGCCTTTGGGCAGGGGCTGCGTCAAAATAACAGCGCAAATAGAGCGAAAATCGCCGTTTTCATGCCTCTGAAGCGCTTTCGACTAAAACTCCACATGAAAGAAGCAATTTACGTGCCGTCTAGCCAGCAGTGATCGCTTCAGCACAGTGTCTGCACTCGAGCGCCTCTGCTAAAGGGCCTCAAGAACCATTGCGATTCCTTCGAACTCCCCTTCTTTAGCAAGCCGCGTAGTCCTGCCAACTTACCCTAACTAAGCCTTGCCGCTATTGCGGAAATGCCTTGCCGATTTTCACGTTTGAACCGGATTGAGTTATTTAAGTTATTGATTATATTAAATATATAGTTTTGGCATGGGTATTGCTCAATGCTCTGCAAAGCGCACTTTATGTGTGGCAACGGCAAATAACGAAGGCAGCACCATGGCAATTAGTTTTTCAGATGCACTCGGGGTACACGAACAGGCTCTCGTCCTACGTAGCCAGCGTACGCAGATCATCGCCACTAACATCGCAAACTCCGACACGCCAGGCTACAAGGCTCGCGACATGGACTTCGCCAGTGTGCTGCGCGACCGCATGGGCATGAGCGGCGACACGGTCAGCCTACGCACTACCAACTCACGTCACATCAAAGATCAGAACGGTACGGGTACCGGCATGGTGAATGAAGACACGCTACTGTATCGCACCCCTCTGCAGCCATCGCTAGATGGCAACACAGTGGATGAGCAACTAGAGAACGCCAATTTTGCGCGCAACGCCCTTGAACACCAGGCCAGCTTTCAATTTTTGAATGGCAAGTTCAGCGGCATGATGAAAGCGCTGCGAGGAGAGTAATTATGAGCTTAATGTCCGTATTCGATATTTCCGGTTCTGCCATGAGCGCCCAGACGGTGCGACTGAACACCACTGCGAGCAACATGGCCAACGCCAACAGTGCTGCGGCGAGCCCAGATCAAGTCTACCGTTCTCGCCAGCCTATCTTCGCCACCATTCAGGCGGAAATGCTCAACAGCAATAATGCCGACGCATTCAACTTCGATGGCGGCGATGGAGTAGGGCGCGGCGTGCAGATTCTTGGCATCGTTGAATCCGATGCGCCATTCCAGCAGCGTTACGAACCCGAGCATCCCATGGCCGATCAAGAAGGCTATGTCTATTACCCCAACGTCAATATCGTGGAAGAGATGACCAACATGATCTCTTCCTCACGCTCGTTTCAGATGAATGTCGATGTGATGAATGCAGCGCGCACGATGATGCAGCGCGTTATGTCACTCGGCCAATAAGACAGAACGAATTTTAAGTTAAGAGTAGAGCGTCATTAGGAGACCCTCATGAGTGAAGTCACAAACAGCAGCGCACTAAGCCAGGTGCTTTCGGATTACTCGCTTACTAAGAAGCAAGCCGAGCCCCAGAAGAATAACGAGATGGGCCGCAACGAGTTCCTGAAGTTGTTGGTAGCCCAATTGGAGAATCAAGATCCAACAGAGCCACAGGACAACGGCGAGTTCGTGGCCCAGTTAGCACAGTTCTCTTCCTTGGAAGAGGCGCAGAAGATGTCGGCTAGTTTCGATAACTTCAACACCGCTTTCCAGTCTTCACAACATCTACAAGCAACCTCTCTCGTAGGGCGTCCCGTTCATGTGCAGGCTGATACTACTGCCCTGCTTAGCACTGGTGCAGTTAGCGTGATCGCAGATATGCCGCGCAGTGTCGAAGGTGCCACTCTAAGTGTGTACAACCAAGCGGGCACGTTAGTCGATAATTTCAATCTAGGGGCTCAAGAGGCAGGTCGGCAAGAATTCATCTGGACAGGTACCGATGCCAATGATCAGCGTTTTCCCTCCGGTGAATACACTTTCAAAGTGGCGATCCCAGACGGAGACGGCGCTAAACAGGTGCCTACTTATTTGAGTGCTAACGTTAACAGCGTGACGATCGAGCCGGGCGGTTCTCTCACACTGAACCTCGCTGGCATTGGTCCTAAATCGTTATCGGATGTAATCCAGATTAACTAAAACAATCGATCAAGTAATGACTAATTTAATGAGTATGTCTTTCGAATACGGGGTGAGAAAATGAGTTTTAACATCGGTTTGAGCGCACTGAACGCAGCACAGGAAGAAATTGCTGTTACCGGTAACAACATCGCGAACGCCAGCACCAATGGCTTCAAATCCTCACGCACAGAGTTTGCCGATGTTTACGCAGCCTCGGTACTTGGCGGCGGCGAAAATCAGGCCGGTGGCGGTGTTGGCGTGCAGAGCATCGCGCAGAATTTCGGGCAAGGCAATATCTCGTTCACGGACAGCACTTTGGACCTTGCTATCAATGGTAATGGCTTCTTCATCCTTGGAGCTGAAGGCGGCAATGTGTATACCCGTGCCGGTGCTTTCGGGACCGATAAGAACGGTTATATCGTCAATAGCCTTGGCGAGCGCCTGCAGGGTTTTGCTGCGACCGCAGAAGGCAAGGCAACCGGCGGTGGTCCTTTGACAGACCTAGTTGTCACCACTGGTGAGATTTCGCCACAGGCCACCACCCTGGTGAGCAGCCGGATCAACTTGGATGCAACAGCTGCGCCGTCTTCGATCATAGGTAGCAAGGTGTTGAGCAACGGCGGTACCTCTGGTAGTGCGCAGTTTGGCTCGCGTGTCGCACAGCCCGCAATAGTGTCAGGCACGATCTCCGTCGATGGTACCGATTTCACGGCTGGGGCTGGTGCGCAAAGCTTCTCTCTCAGTGTCAATGGTGGCGCATTCGCTGCAATCAATCTGGCGGCAGTTAATGCCGCAGATGGCGCGGCTGTAGTTACAGCGATTGACGCAGCCCTAACGGCCGCGGGTTTCACTGGCAATAACGCCGTTAATGTATCCTTGGAGAACAATCGTGTGGTGCTAGAGACGGCTGCA
>CAXBOY010000120.1:0-8065 GCA_963977405.1 uncultured Gammaproteobacteria bacterium | reverse complement strand
TTTGGATCAAGTTACTCTGACCCCTTTGATCTAGAACTTATTGCTCAGCCACAGGCTTTGGTAGGGTTGTAGCTCGATCTGGCCTGTGTGTTCGTCGAACTGGTGGCCTGTGATCAAGTCCTGCCATGTGTCGGTACTCACTAGGTTTAGATCCGTCAGGCTTAGTAGCTGGGGTTGTGCCGTCACATTGTTAATCGAGAAGATACTCTGTGCACGGCTCATGCTTTGGCGCCAAAAACCGAATAGGTTCAAACCTAGATGCATGGTGAACTGCGTCGCGTTTGGGTGAAACGCGGGTTGTTTGCGACGTAATTGGATCAAGCGAGAAAGCTCTGTGAACACCTTGCTGTGATGGGAGTAATTGTTCTCCAGTTGTTTCTCGAGATCTTCCACGTGCCACTGATGACGATTTATGGAGCGGGCACGACCAGTATGAGTCACGCGTTCCTGATCGTTCTCTGTTCCGAACAGGCTGTGGATGTAGAAGGCCGGTATGCCCTCTAGGGCGAGCATGATGGTATGTGCGCAGATGAAACGCTGGAACTGCCACTGATCTGGCCCGTTCTCTGTGGTGCCTTTTAGGGCGTCATAGAGACTGATGTTCATCTCATAGGGGGAGTCGCTGCCATCTTCAAGGCGTCGCATGGTCAGTTGGCCACCGAAACGCTGCACGCAACTGACCATCGAGAACTTCTCTTCCTGTGTTAAATAACCGTCAGCCGGGCGCAGACCGATGCCGTCGTGGGAGGCGATGAAATTGAGATAGGCTGTTCCGTTTTGCGAGGGCGGCATGCTCATCATCCACGTCTTTAAATGCCTACAATTGCCAGTAAGTAGTGTATGCAATAACAATGGAGGCAAAGAAAAATTGTAGATCACATGGGCCTGATTCGCGTTTCCGAAGTAGGTCAGATTCTCACGGTTTGGCACGTTGGTTTCGGTAATGATGACGGCGGTATTGTCGCGATGCTCGATAAGAAGACGTAGAATCTTAATGATCTCGTGTGTCTGATCGAGATGGATGCAGCTAGTGCCCATCTGTTTCCATAGAAAGGCCACCGCATCCAGTCTGAAGATGCGCACACCCCGTTCCATGTAGTGGCGAATGATATTGACAAATTCCACTAGGACCTGTGGATTCTCAAAATTGAGGTCTACTTGGTCCTCGCTAAAAGTGCACCACACATGGCGCTCACCATCCTCTGTTTTGATCGGTACCAGAAGAGGTGAGGTGCGCGGCCGTACTACTTTCGACACATCGCTGGATGGGTCCGCCTCGTAAAAATAGTCTTTACCCGGATCGATGCGTTTCTTGAAGTTGTCGAACCAACGGCTGCGCGCTGACATATGATTGATCACAAGGTCGGACATCAATTTGAACTGCTGCGCGATGCTCTCAATGTCTTCCCATTCCCCAAGCGCCTCGTTCACCGCCAGATAGTCAGTGATTGAAAAGCCATCGTCCGAGGTATAGGGGAAGAAGGGCAGGATGTGCACATCGTTGATGGTGTCGGCGAGCCTGTTCGACATGAAATTTTTCAAGGTGTGCAGGGGCTTTTCACCTTCCTTTTTGAGCGTATCACCGTAGGTGATCAATAAGACATCAGCTTGATCCCAGTGGTTTTGATGTGGCTTTGGACTCTCAGCGTCTGCACTAAGGCCCATAGTTGCAATCAAGGTCTGCGCAAGCGTGTCGACGTCTTGGGTCGGATAGATGAAACGTAAATGTTCTCTTAGTCGTGGACTCAGATCAGCGGCCATACGCTATAGCCTCGCTATTTAAAGTATTGTTTGTGGTCGGCCTCAACGGCGTCGACTAATTGTTCCCCGATGTCGGGAATTGCGCTGATTACGCGATTCCAGCTCGGTATAAATGGCGTGTCCATCGGATTGTCCAAGAAATGCGAGCCAGCGGACATCACGTTCTGCGCGAAGAGCTCTACGGTTTTTTCCTCGGCATGGCGGTCAAAGCTCAGTCCGTTTATAGATGCATCATTCGCATAGGTCTCTATGAAGTCCAATGCGATGCGATAATAGGTTGCCTTGATAGTACGGAATTTTTCATTAGAGAATATCTCACCATTGGTAGCGAGCTTGCGGAAGATTGCCTTGGAGATATCGATACTCATCTTCGATAAACCCTTACTAGCATCCTCTGGCGAGAGCACCTGATGCTTGTGGTCGTAATTGTCAGCAATGTCGACCTGGCAGATGCGATTGGTAGAGTAGTTGCGCTTCATCTCGGAGAGCACACCTACTTCTAAACCCCAGTCGCTTGGAATGCGGATGTCGCTGATCACATCAAGGCGGAACGAGAACTCACCCGCCAATGGGTAGCGAAAACTGTCAAGAAACTCTAAGAACTCACTATTTCCACAAACTTTCTTTAACGCGCGCAGTAAAGGCGTTACCAGCAAGCGAGTGACTCGGCCGTTCATCTTGCCATCGGCTATACGTGAGTAGAATCCCTTGCAGAATTCATAATTGAAATTGGGGTTGGCCACGGGGTAGATCAACCGTGCCAGCATATCTTTCGTGTAAGTCTTTATGTCGCAGTCGTGTAGTGCAACCGCCTCGGAGCGACCGGAGGCTAGCACGTAGCCAAGGCAATACCAAACGTTGCGTCCCTTACCCAATTCCGTTGGTGCTAACCCGTTCTTTTCTAATACTTTATCTATGGCCTGCAAACGTGGGCCTTCGTTCCACAGTACACGGTGGTGCTGAGGAAGTTTGGAGAAATATTGCAGGGCGTGCTCATACTCACTCTGGCTTGCGCGGTCGAGCCCAACCACGATCTGATTGAGATAGGGCACTGTAGTTAGCTCGTCTACAATATTGGCTAGTGCATCGGTCTCCAGCTCTGAATAAAGAGAAGGTAAGACCAATGACATGGGGCGCGACTCCTTGAACCGCATCAACTGCTCTTCGCGTTGTGTCTCGGAGCGATGGGAAAGATTGTGTAGGGTAGTGATTACTCCGTTCTGATAAAAATCGCCCATGTTTCGTTTCCTTATCTATGCGTGGCTTACGTGGTAATTATTCGTGCAACAGCTTTAAAAGTTGCTCGTTCCAGCCCGTGGGGCCTTGTGCGCTAGAGAATCTTGCGCGTTTAGGGTGTGTAAGAATGATCTGTTGGCTGTGGGGGCTGCTAATGACAATTGGCACGTCCACAGTGTTCAGCATTCCCTCATCGTTATGGCTGTCTCCTAGAGCCACCGACTGTATCGGTGTAGGAGAAAACTGCTTACGGTAGGCGTCTAGCAACCAGTTCACGCCGCCGGCTTTGTCGTAGTGGCCCATTACATGAAGGAAGCGCCCGCCTTGCACGGCCCGTAGTTGTTTGCTGGCTAGGAATTCAATAAAACTTGCTAGATCGCCCTCAAATAGGAGTGGCTCGGAACCGATGCGTTGCTTGGCCATGGTAGCGTTCGCCAAGGGCAGGCCGCACAGTTCAGCCAACTGTGCTGGGCTCCAGTCGGAGAATCCCGCAAACTTGAATCCTAGCCCTCTAGCTTCGGCTAAGGACTGCAAGATGTGCTCGTGTGCTTGGCTGAAGCGCTTTATGCAGTAAGCCTCAGCATTGTCACCAGCGGCTAACGTCTCGAGAGGCTCCGCAGCATCGAAATAGTTCTTGGGGAGAATAACGGCTGCGCCGTTCTCCACAACAAAGGGGTGTCGATTGTCTAGCTCGGTGCGCAGCGACAGAATCTCGGCGACGGTCTTACTGGAGTTCAGTATGAGTGGGATGTTGTGCTTTGCTATGAGATTGAGAGCTGGAAGTGCAGGGGTGTAGGAGTATCCTTCGCGCTCCAGCAAAGTGCCATCTAAGTCCGTGAATATCACCCACTGCGCGCTCATGACTTTGTCTCGTGACGAGCACGATAGTGCGCATCAATTATGCGGTGTTCGTCATTTAGTCTGAGCAGCACATCTGCATATTGGGGCATGTTCTCCAGCATCGATCTGGTCAAGCGCTCGTAATGCATAATGAACCAAAGTAGTTCATCCTTATTCATGATGCCTTTATTTGGTGCAACACCTTCCGTCGGGCTGTTGCTAGCTTGTGCCGCGGCCTCCACCTTTGCGATCAGTTTCTCTTCCTGCAATGTGCGCCACGCAATGATGCACTCCATGGAGGGCGCCTTCAGCATTACCAGCAGGTCTAGCTGCGTAAATAGGCGCTGATAATCGACAAGCTGTGCCTCTACATAGCGTCGCCATGCGCCATCGGCGTCGTAGCTGCGCTCCAATTCATTGATTGGGCTTCCGGTCAGCTCGCTAGGCAACGCACCAACACACCAACCCTCAAGAAGGATAACGTCGACAGGGCCGCTATGCACCGGCCAATATTGGCTTGGGCTGCGCTCGTCCTGCGACTTGTCGAAATGGGGAATAGGGGTCAGGGTTTCGTTCGTGGCTGCCTTGAGAGAAGCGATAAGGTTTAGACCTAGGTCAAGGTCATGTGTGCCCGGCACACCGCGGGTCTTAAGCAGCGGATGCACATATTCGCTAAGGCGTAGGCGTTCCTCGCGTGTCAGGTAAAGGTCATCTATGGAGATCACCACACACTCGAGTTGCTGAGCTTGTAGAAGCTGCTTAAGCAGCAAGGATAATGTGGATTTACCAGTGCCTTGAGCCCCGTTCACGCCAACAACGAGTGTGCCGGGAGCGTTACCGCGAAGTTTGGCAATATAGGTGCTCAGGGGCAGGTAATAGTCGTGGGCAGTTTCCGCGAATACCGGCGGGAGCCGTTCCTGGGTAATAAACTGTTCGATGATCGGGTGCGGTGCTTGTCGCTTTGTCATAGTGCGTTCAATCGTCTCGTCTTTACAACTGATTCGCAATAATCATACCGATTCTTTCTTCGAAGCGGGAAAAAAGACAATCGAGCTGAAACTATTCGCTATGCGGAAGAGGAGAAATGATAGACGCCGCCAAGATCGCCGCGCCACTTCGCGAATTCGCTTGCGGGCAATGGGTGTGAAATTAAAAAGCCTTGCGCGAAGTCACACCCCATCTCTATAAGGATATTCAGAGACTGCTGGTCCTCTACGCCTTCGGCAACTACCTTCATATCGATCTTGTGAGCAAGATTCACCGCAGCGTCCACTATATAGCGAGAGCCATCGTCGGTTGCTAGATTAAGGATGAAGGATTTGTCGATCTTGATGATGGAGACGGGTAGTTTCTGTAGGTATTGTAAAGAGGAGTAACCGGTACCAAAATCATCGATGGATATAACGATACCGAGTTTGGTTAGTTTAGATAACACCTCAATTGCGTTATTGACGTTATGCATTAAAGAGTTCTCGGTTAGCTCTAACTCAAGACTGGTTCCATCTAGTCCGTGCTTATTTAAAAGTGTCATCACTTGGTATACAAAGCTGGGTTGCGTGAGATTCTGTGCAGAAATATTCACTGCCACTTTCAAAGAGAAACCTACTTTCTTCCAGCGCACAACTTGACTTAGCGCTTCGTCAATCGCAAATTCTGTAAGCCGGTTTATGAGCGTACTACGCTCGGCTCGCGGAATAAATTTAGTAGGTGAAATGGCACCAAGTGTGGGGTGGTGCCAGCGCATCAATGCCTCGGCATGTTCGATGGCTCCGGTGTTCAAGTCGATCTTAGGTTGGTAGTGTAGCTGTAGTTGTTTGGAGTCGAGGGCTTCTTTTAGTCGCC
This sequence comes from uncultured Gammaproteobacteria bacterium, assembly GCA_963977405.1. Lineage (GTDB taxonomy): Bacteria > Pseudomonadota > Gammaproteobacteria > Pseudomonadales > Pseudohongiellaceae > UBA5078. The sequence continues at coordinate 2,386 of CAXBOY010000120.1, read as the reverse complement.
CGAGCAGTTCTATGTTCTCGACAATCGCGGAGTCGCTGCTTTGGTTAAGCTCTAGAATTTTAGGTGCATTGGCTATTTCGGCTTGCAACGCGGCAGCGCTGGCTTTCTGGATGTAATAGCTAGGTGATTGCAAAATTCTGTCGAACTTGACTACACCAATTTGAATATCACCATGTAGTTGTAATGCATTGAAGCGGAAAGGTTCTTGGAAGTGTTTACGCAGGCGTTTGCAAAATTTTTTGATTTCTAATTGTTTGCTCTCCTGTAACAGCAGGCAAAGCTGGTCACTGCTAGTACGATATACAACTGTTTCAGCTTGAGTTTCCTTCTTAATTCGCGAAGACATCTGCATAAGAATATGGTCCAAAGCAGTCATGCCGAAACTTGTCTCTATCTCTTTCGAATTTGCCAATGAGATCAGTGTGAGACAGTAGGGATATTTTTCTTCCTTTTTATGCTCACCTGTACTTAGTGCTTTGATGTCTGCCTCAAGCGCGAAGCGATTAGGAAGGTAGGAAGCATTGTCGTGGCGCACCGACCAATGTAGGTGCTTTATGTAGGATCGTATACCCTCGCTGGCGAGCCCAACCGTGGTTCCGATCAAGACAAAGAAGCCCATTCTATAAAGCCAATTGATGGTGAGTTGCGCCTCGCCGGTGAGGGTATCGATAGGAACCAAGGGGCCAAGAATTAGGCCGCCGATAATTGCCGCGATAAAGCCACCTAGGGCGCCAAAAAGCACGGCGGCCAAAACAATAGGAAGATACATGGAGTGAGAGAAAACATACTTAATACCGCCAGTGCTCATGACGATAAAGTACACGGCAATCATGAAGGACAAGAGCAGTGGCGTTGCGAACACACGGATTCTACGCTTGTGTTGGTCGATCCTACGGTAGAAGGTAGAGATACTCACCCAATTCTCCTGTTCGTGCACATTCTGGCAAAGCGCAGTGAGCAATCTGAAGTCAAAAATTTGAGAATCGCGTGCTACTGATTAAATATCCCTTCAGTCAATATAGTCAATTGCTAAATTCCTAGCAATAAGCTTATGGAGCTTGATGGCGAGTTAACTGAAATGTATTTCTTTAAAAAATACGCGATAAAAATCTATTGAAGCTCTAGCAAAGCAATTAAACTAAATTCTACGTTAGCTAAGTAGTACGCCACAATCTTTCCCTTTGAATCCTCTAAGAAAGAAATCGACTGTCACAAAGCGTTGAATCTCTATGGTCTTTTTCCTACGCAGAATGTCAAAAAAGTTACAATTGGCGTGTAAATAGCGCAAGTATTTAGAAATACGTTATCTTACGCCATCACAGTTTAGAATAATGTGTACGAGCAGCATTACCAAATGCATCGCTTTGCGGCAGACCTCTATAATAACTAGTTGCCGTAAACGACTTAGGCTTGGTGGCCTACCAGAATCTTAACTATGTACTCGACCTTTGTGGGCTAGATCTAGACTCTTCAATGCGCCACAAGACTATTGGTAGCAGTGGTAAGAATAGGCGGTATTCGTTCGGCATGGCAATTACTAGTAGTGATAGCAGATAGCCTGCTAGGGCCAGCCCGACGATGGGCAACTCTTTGAATAGTTGTTTCGTAAATGCTGCGATGCTTTGCCAGTAGTAAACAAGCAACGCAATTGCAAGATAAGTAAGAGGCGAACCTAATAGGAATGCGCCACGAAGATTCTCCTGCAACATCACAATAGCACTGAAATACTCCGCCTCTGGGAAAAAGACTCGCGTCAGTAGATATTGCGCGACCAGTGGCGTAATTAGCGCTGTGATTTTAAGGGCCATCGGCGCTTTAGTGGCCCCTAGGTATACCAATGCATAGAGCATCGCGATGTCCGCACGAGTAAAACTAAGCACTAGTATCGCCACCAGCGGCCAAGGGGAAATCGTATTAACATTCTGACGAGCCCAGATAATGGTACTTATACAAAGTATGGCGATTAGTAGAATAAATGCGCTAATTGGGCGATAGCCGTCAAACATTAGAAAAGGGTAAATCAGAAACAGCAGCCATACGAAATTCTGCGATACGACACGAGGAAACTTCGCACGGAGAAGCAGCGCGCAGAGGAACAAGCTGAGTGTGTCGAATAGGAGTATTGGCACGCGTAGGCCATGGGTGTTCATCGGCAGCATGGCGGCGAGGCTGTCGATGGCGCTGATAATAAGATAGGGCAGGACACGGTATTGATCTGGCGCGCGGCCCTGAAGCTTGATCACGGCGTCAAGAATTGGCAAGGCGAACTCTTCGATCGCGAGAATATGCATACGATAAGAGGCCCAGCAGGAGAAGACTGCGCCCAGCAGGGTGGCTATGAGGATAAGGCCTCGCGAATGGGAGGGACCTACTAAACGTTCATTCA
>CAXBOY010000119.1:0-8218 GCA_963977405.1 uncultured Gammaproteobacteria bacterium | reverse complement strand
CCCTGCAAGCTCTGCAGTGGGCGGTACTGGATAGACTTCGGCGGTGTCGTAGAAGTTGATGCCGCGCTCATAGGCCTTGTCGAGAATGCGGAAAGATTCCTTCTCATCGCTCCACGTACCAAAACTCATGGTGCCCATACAAATTGGGCTGACGCGTAGGCCGCTCGTGCCGATATATCGATAGTTCATAAGGCGTTCCTGCTAGTTTGATTCAAGTGATGGTGGGGATGATACCCCAAGAACCGCTGTACCGCGCAACTGCTCGGTCGAGAACGCGACGACGTCGGAATAACGTACTTTTGGGCTTCTTTCTCCCGCCATTGAGGTGCTAAGCTCTATGCACTTACTCTAGCAAACGCTCAGCCTAATTCATGTGGAGAACGCAATGCGCTTAACAATACGAACAGTACTCGCAGCTAGCATCATGTCCCTAACCTCACTTTCCGCGCTCGCGGCAGGCCCGGCCGCCACCATAGACGATCTAGCCTGGATGACTGGCAATTACGCGGGGGCGCTTGGCCCTAATCAATTAGAAGAGAATTGGATTAAGGCCGAAGGTGCGAGCATCGCCGCGATGGTGCGCTCGACCGGAGCGGGGAAGACGGGCATGTTCGAGATGATTACGATCGAGGAGGTAGACGGTTCATTAGTGCTGCATATCCAGCAGTTCAACCCGGGTTTCGTGCCGCGCACCCCCACGCCCCAGAAGATGGAGCTTATGGCGATTCACGACAATCATGTGCATTTCAAGGCGGTATCAGACGGCGGCATGAAGTCTCTGGGTTACACCAAGGAAGGCGACACCTTCACGATTCATGTAGAGCAGGCCAGTGGTTCTAAGATCGATATCCCGCTGATGGCCCGTAGCATCTGGAATTAGTTTGACGACTTCGCAAGCTATACCTATAGTCAATTTACCCAAGGATTCGGGTAGGAGGACGGGCGATGGCACAGGGAGTTGTGACTCAGCAGTACAGCAATAGCGTGACGCTAGTAAGTAGCGCAGGGCGGGCGCTATGAGTGAGTTTTTGTTTCGCCAAGAGGTGGCCTGTTTTCATGACGATCCGCGCTTTGGTGAGAAAATATTCTACCAACCCATTCAGCTACGAATCTTCGTTATAGCCTTGCTCATTGTCGTTTTTTGCTTCGGCATATTCGCAAGCCTAGCCCCCGTTCGGCAAACAGAAATGGTAAGAGGGCATCTTGATCCTAAGCAAGGTGCAATGAAAGTGTTTAGTCCCAGCGCGGGCACGGTTAGCGAGGTGTTGGTTCGCGATGGCGATACAGTGCATAGTGGACAAGTTCTGGCGCGAATAACGCGTTCTACTTTCGACTCGAGTGGACATGCCGCGCTAGATTACTCTCTCTATCAGATCGATGTGCAGATCACTCAACAGTCTCGCCACAAAACTCTTCTTGTGAAGCGTTCCAAGCTCAATGCAGAGAAAATATCTGCACAGCTACAGGCAAAGCAACAAGAGTTAGATGCGATGTTGGCGCAGTTGCATGTAATAAAAATGCGCCATGTATTGAGCGAGAGAGAGGTGCAGCGGCAATCGCAATTACTTGCGAAGAAACAGACGGCGAGTGCGCAACACGAGCGTGCTCTAGACACGTTGTACTCTCTTGAACAAGCTGCGCAAAGCGTGCAGGCGCAAATAAAATCTGCTACTGGCGCGATGCTAGTCTTACAACAACAACTCGATCAGGAGCCATTCACGCGGCAGGCACAGTTGCTGGAAATCGAAAAGCTTCTTGCACAACTACGTGCGCGCAGAGCCGAGCTCGAAGTTGATGATGCATATACTATTACGGCACCCAGCGACGGCATCGTGAGCAATCTTCTGGCCATGCCCGGCACGTCGGTCAACCCGCGAGTACCATTTCTAACACTTCTACCCGTTACTAACGACATGCAAGCGTTGCTCTACGTGCCATCGCGTGCCCTCGGTTCACTTGAAGAAGCACAGCAAGTATTGCTCTCCTACGACGCTTACCCTTCCCGAGTTTTTGGTTATTTTCCGGCACGAATTGAGCGGATTGCCGACACGATACTCGACCCAAGGGAGCACATCTTTCCACTCGATGTGCAAGAGCCTATCTACCTAGTGCGCGCCACCCCCGATCTAAATTTCGAGGGCAGTAGCGATAATCTGAACTTTCGCTCCGGCATGCAATTTTCGGCCTATGTGGTGACTGGTCAGCAGTCCTTACTGCAACGCTTGCTATCGCCATTGCAGCGATTGCGGAGTCGAGTGTGATTGCATCGCTATTCGCCGCTGCACATAGACTGCCCATAGTTGTTCAGGCGGAGCGTTCCGAATGTGGTCTGGCCTGCCTCGCGATGATTGCCACTTACTACGGCTGTCGCGTTAACTTAAACGGTTTGCGTCAGGAATTTCCTGTCTCGATTCACGGTGCCTGCCTAAGCGACATTCTTAATGTGGCAAGTGCCCTCAAGCTACAGACGCGGGCATTGCGTTTGGAGCCGAAGGAGCTTGGGGAGATCGCACTGCCCGCAATCCTGCATTGGGATATGGGGCATTTCGTAGTGCTTAAAAAAGTAAGTCGCAACGGTGTCACTATCCATGACCCGGCGTTTGGCGAGCGCAAATGTAGTGCTAAAGAGCTCGACCTGCATTTCACAGGCATCGCGATAGAGTGTATTCCAAGTCGAGATTTCGTGCGCGAGACTCGAGTACAGAGCACATCTATCTGGGAGCTATTCTCGCGCTTCCCCGGTTTCTACTCCGCGGTAGGGCAACTCTTCTTACTGTCACTGTTGATTCAACTGGCTAATATCGGCGCGGCCTTCTATCTACAATTAGTAATCGACGAGAGTATCGCTAAGCATGATACCGACTTGCTTATAGTTTTGGGTGGAGGGTTTGGACTGCTGATGTTTTGCTCGGTGGCGATGAATTTTGCGCGTAGCACCGTGCAACTCTATTTCGCCAATCAGCTTGGCTTTCAGATGGCGGGCAATGTGTTTGCCCATCTCATGAAACTGCCCGTGGAGTTTTTCAGCAAACGTCATATTGGCGACTTGGTCTCGAGGTTCGCGTCACTCGGAGAGATTCGCAATACGCTAGCGGAGGATATGATCACAGTAGTTCTAGATGGGCTGTTCGCATCGATGATTCTAGTAGTCCTATTTTATTTTCAAGCAACACTTGCAACGGTAGTGTTAGTTTTTGTAGTGCTGATGTCGCTGTTCAAGCTTAGTCTTATCAACCCTATCAAATCTCTCACCGAGCGCAGAATCGTGGCCGAAGCTGTTGCCTCGAGCAGCCTAATGGAGAATATGCGGGCTATAGAGGTTGTTAAATTCTACTGCCGAGAGTTACAGAGGGTTTGGTCTTGGCGGCATCAATATGCGGATCAAGTTAATGCGACCGTGCAACTAAGTCGCTTCGGGATTCGTATCGAAGCAGCCTACGGTTTATTAACAGGCGTAGAGAATATTTTAGTGATTTTCCTGGCAGCTCGCTTCGTGCTTGAAGGCAGCATCAGCCTAGGCTTCATGACCGCATTCTTGGCGCTGAAGGCCAATTTTTCGTCCTCTATACGTTCTTTGATCGACAAGATCGTGCAAATCCGCTTGCTGCGATTGCAGTTAGAGAGGGTGTCGGACATTAGCTGCGCAGAAGTGGAGTACGGTAATTTTTACTTGCCGCAGATGGGTTCGAAGTTACGTGGTCGCCTCGAGTTGCAAGCGCTGAGCTATTCGTACTCGGGTAGTGCAGAGCCAGTGCTCCGCGACGTTAACTTGCAGATAGCTTCTGGCGAGATTGTCGCCATAGTCGGGCCGTCTGGGTCTGGTAAATCTACGCTTATCAAAATCATGGCGGGCTTAGTCTTTCCAAGTGAAGGTTGTGTCGAGGTAGACGGACAGCCGTTACAGAGAATGGGGGTAAGGCAGTTCAGAAGTGCCTGTGCCGGAGTTTTGCAGACCGATCAGCTGCTGTCGGGAACTTTGCAGGAGAATATTTGCTTGTACGATGAAGTAGTCGATACCCCGCGTATGGAAAGGGCTGCACGGATGGCCGGCATTCACGAATTCATAGGCAGTTTGCCAATGGGCTATAACAGTCTAGTCGGCGATATGGGCTCAATCATGTCGGCTGGGCAGGCGCAGCGCATATTGCTGGCCCGTGCTTTCTACAAGCAAGCACAAGTTCTTTTTCTTGATGAGGCCACGGCCAATTTGGACCCAGAAGTAGAGCAACACGTGTTGCGAGTCATTCAATCCCTGCATGTGACAACAATTATGGTGACGCACAGACAAGCGCCGCTTGAGATCGCGCATCGAGTGTTATGTTGTGAGGGAGGCAATGTGCACGAATGGCCCGACAAAACACGGACCATTCAGGTTTAGGGGTTAATCCTGCGCCTCTTCCACAATCGTCGAGATAGTGTCTTGATCGTGGATCTGCTTGAGTGAGCCGGTCAGGATATTGTAGTGCCAACCCTTCAGGTTCAGGGTGCCGGCCTCTACACGCTCCTTAATGAATGGATAGCTCATGAGGTTGCGCAATGAATAGCCTACAGCTGCTTGCTCACAGTAGTTGAAGGTGGCGTGGTCATGCAGCCTATGTGGGTCTGCTAGGTCGGCAACTGGGGCCACAATCGACATCCAACGCGCTATGAAGGTGTCTTGAGGTAATTTCTTGGAGTCGAGCACTAGGGAGCGAATACCCCCGCAGCGCGAGTGGCCAAGAACGATGATCTCGGGCACTTCTAGGACTGTAATCGCAAACTCTAACGCGGCGCTGGTGCCGTGGTAAGAGCCTTCGACTTCGTAAGGCGGTACTAGGTTGGCGACGTTGCGGATCACGAATAATTCGCCCGGTTCCGTGTCGAAAATCAGAGCGGGTTCCATGCGCGAATCACAGCAGGTGATCAACACGTGCTTGGGTTTTTGCTCTTCTGCGAGCTGGCGTAGCTTTTCGCGATTTTCTGAAAAATAGCCGTTTTTAAAGCGCTGGTAGCCAGCTAGTAGTTCGTCCGTCATTTTTCAATTCCATTAAAAGTGCTAACAGATGTTGGTTGGTTCTTTACTCCGGCAAGATGCGGATGATGCCATCGCCCTCAGTGGCGACGTAGATATAGCCATCGGGTCCTTGTTTGATATTACGCACGCGGCCTATGCCGGGAAACACAATCTCATTGGCGACGACGCGATCGCCCTCTAGGACGAGGTGCACCATATACCGAAACTTAAGTGAGCCCACCAATAAGTGGTGCTTCAGTTCCGGACCGTAGTTGTCGCTAGTGATGAAGGCCATGCCCGAGGGTGCGATAGAAGGATCCCAGTAGAATATAGGTTGTTCCATACCTGGGCGGGAGGTAGCCACGGCTAGTGGTTCGCCGTTGTAGTTGATGCCATAGCCGATAATAGGCCAGCCGTAGTTCACGCCTGGCTTAATGATGTTGATCTCGTCGCCGCCCATTGGGCCGTGTTCATGCTCCCAGATCTGGCCTGTAATCGGGTGCATCGCCAAGCCTTGTGGATTGCGATGGCCGTAAGAGTACACCGCGCTCTTGGCTCCGGTTGTACTCACAAAGGGGTTGTCTTGTGGCACGCGGCCGTCATCGAATAGTCGGTAGATCTTGCCGCCGTCACGGTCTAGTTGCTGTGCGTTCTCGAAGTGCGCGCCGCGCTCGCCGATGGAGAAGTACAAGTAGCCTTCACGGTCGAAGGCGATGCGGCTGCCGTAGTGAGCGCCGCTCGTGGTGTTGCCCTCGCCCTTATAGAGGACTTGCTGCTGTACTAGAGTGTTTCCTTGTAACTTGGCGCGCATGATTGCGGTGTGGCTGCCCTCGCCGGGGCCCTCGGGGCTGGAGTAGCTGATATAGAGCCAGCCGTTGTCGGCATACTGAGGGTGCAGGGCGATGTCGAGCAAGCCGCCTTGGCCGTTAACGTGTACCTCGGGAACACCGTCAATTGGTGCGCTGAGCTGACCATCGTGTACGCGATAGAGCTGGCCGCCGCGATTGCTCACTAGCATGTCGCCGTCTGGCAACCAGACCATGCCCCATGGCACATCAACACCCTCTACAACTTTCTCAACGCGGAAGCCGGGCTGAGTCTGGGCGAGGGTACTGCTAATGGGTAAGGCCACCACGAGGAAGGCTGCAGTTAGTAGGCTAGTCAGTAATCTCAAGGGTTTCTCCACATGTTAGTTTGCGGTTTGTTTGCTCATTGTAACTAACTCTCAGTTGAAGGGCAGCAATAAAACGGTGCATCAAATAGGGGTAAGTAAGTCTTCGTGGGCGAAGAATGCCCTTAGGTTGTCGATCACTAGCTGTCCCATGGCGCGGCGGGTTTCGACCGTCGCACTACCGATGTGCGGGAATAATATGGCGTTAGGCAATTGCGCCAAGGCATTAGGTATATGGGGTTCCTTTGCGTAGACGTCTAAGCCCGCGGCGGCGATTTGTTTGCTGCTTAAGGCTTCGATCAGCGCCTTCTCATCGACACAGCTGCCTCGGCCCACATTGATAAATATCCCGTCTGGACCTAAAGCTTCAAAAATATGCTTATCGATGATCTTCTCGGTGGCACTGCCTCCAGGAAGCATGCACAGCAAGATATCACTAGCCTTCGCTAGCTCTGCGATGGAGTCGAAATAGGGGAAGGGTAGGTCTTTGCGGCTACGATTGTGGTAGGCAATTTTCATGCGGAAAGCCAGTGCGCGTAGTGCAATCTCCTCGCCAATGGCACCTAGGCCGATGATGCCCAGTGTCTTCCCAGTCAAACTACGGCCGAATGGAAAGGGTGCAAGTTCCCAGTCGCCTTTGCGGGCGTGGGCATCGGCGTTGATTAAATTGCGCGAGGTGGCTAGTACCAAGCCCATGGCGAGGTCAGCTACAGCGTCATTGAGTACAGTAGGAGTGTTGCTAACTTCTATGCCTCTGGCCTTTGTTACGTCGAAGTCGATGCCATCGACGCCTACGCCGAAACAACTAATGAGTTTTAGCTCGGGTAGTTCATAAATCAGCGGATCAGTAGCCCAAGAGGCTGTCGCAACGGCTACACAAGTGCCTGAAAGCTTGGCGATCAAATCACGTTGCTGTTGAGGCGACTCTAAGAGCCAAAGCTTGTGGGTATCATACTCTTGGTCTAATAGCGCAATAGTTTCGGGATGGAAATTGTTGGCAATTAGCAGGGGTTGGCGTTTGGGGGCTTTTTTAGTCATCTCGCAATTCTATCAGATCGCTTCACAATTCGGCGCATGCTAAGTAGTTCAGGTGCCATTCAGGCGGCCCTTGCTATAAAGAAACTATGGTAGGAGCGGGCTTGCCCGCGAATAGCTTAGTGCCGCAACAGACAATTCGCGGGCAAGCCCGCTTCTACCAAATACCGCAGTTCCAGACCGCGACAAATTGTCACGGTCTAGGAGAGTCGAAACGCTTAGCATTAACAGGCGCTTCGGTTACACTGCGCAGCACAGAGCGCCGGCACAACAATGGTAGTAGGGCGTCACAACTGTTCTATCGTAGTTTGGATAGCAACTTCGCGATCACATAGAGGTGAGACATGAAAAAAGTATCAATATGGCAGATGTTTGCTACGTTAGTGTTGGCGCTTGGTATTCAGAGCGCGGCATTTGCCCATACTCATTTGAGTATGAGTTCTCCGCAGGCCGATGAGACGGTCTCCTCGCCATCGGTCCTTATGCTGACCTTCGGGGATGACGTGCGCCTAGTGCGTGTAAGCGTCACCGGCGCAAGCGGTGAGCTCGATATAGGTTTTACGCCAGTCGCTGATGCGCAGGCGCGTTTTCATATGCCAATGCCGTTCATGGCGGCCGGGCAATATGTCGTGAACTGGACTGCGATTGGTGCCGACGGACACTCCGTAAGCAATGAGTTTGGCTTCACTGTAGACCCGAATGCACCCGCTGCAGTTATGAACCATGGTGAGATGGACGACCATGCACACGATGCAGCACACAGCCATGATGAGGCACACAGCCAAGACGCCCACAGTCATTAATCGACATGGGTGACTGGTCTTGGGAGCTGGCGATACTGCTGAGTAAGTTTGTCGCTTACATTAGTTTCGTCAGCCTCACAGGCGGGCTTTTTGTTTTGTTTTTGGGTTCACACCGAAACGCGCAAGGGCTTGTTGCGATTGAGTGGTCTGTAAAGGCTCGAATCTCCCTAGTGCGAGTCCTGCTCGTTGCCAGCGGTTTTGGTAAGCTCGCCATCA
>CAXBOY010000118.1:0-8252 GCA_963977405.1 uncultured Gammaproteobacteria bacterium | reverse complement strand
ATAATGTGATCGGCGATGCGCACTGTAGAGAAACGGTGCGAGATAATGATAGAGATGCGATTCGCGGTTAATTCGCGAAAATGCGCGAAGATTTCTGCTTCCGCCTTAGCATCAATCGCTGCGGTTGGTTCGTCGAGGATCAACACATCGGCATGGCTACGCATGAAGGCCCGCGACAACGCTATCTTCTGCCACTGCCCACCCGATAACTCCTTGCCCCCCTTGAACCATGTTCCGAGTTGTGTCTCGTAGGAGTCCGGCATGTGCTGGATAAAGTCGGCGGCCAGACCGTCTTTCGCCGCAGTCTCTATCTGGCTCTGTTGCGCCATATTATCGACATCGCCTATCCCAATATTATCGCCAACCTTCAGTTGATAGCGGGAAAAGTCTTGGAAGATAACACCTATTTTATAGCGCAGCGCCTCGATGTCCCATTGCTGTAGATCCAAGCCTTCTAGGAGAATGCGTCCGTGGGTTGGAGTATACAAACGGGTCAGGAGTTTGATCAGAGTAGTTTTACCAGAACCATTCTCTCCGACTATGGCTAGGCTCTCGCCGGCCTTGATATGCAGACTCACGTTGTTCAATGCGGGACTAGCGCTCTCGGGATAGTAGAAGCTCACGTCCTCGAAGCGAATGCCGTCTTGAGGATCTGGACCTTCGGTTTGCGTGCCAGTTGTCTCTGACACTTTGTGGTCGAGAAACTCGACTAGATTGGAGAGATAGAGATTATCCTCGTACATGCCATTGATGGCGGTCAGGCTATTAGTGACCGAACTCTGCCCCTGACGAAATACGGCGATATACATCGTCATCTGACCGATCGTAATGGTCGTGGCGATTGCAGCGAACACTACCCAGCCGTAGGCAAAATAGAATGCGGCACTAGCCACCAAACCGAGAAGATAACCCCAGAGCCCTCGCCGCAATACAAGGCTACGATCTTCTTTATAGATGCGTAGAAAAATATCTACATAGCGTTGCAAGAACAGTTTGCCTATCTTAAGAAGCTTAACCTCCTTAACACCGTCTTCGCGGGTCAACACCATCTCGAGATAGATCTGCATACGTCGCTCTGCGGACCGCGAGCGCTGATTACGGAAAGCCTCACCGGAGAATTTCGCCTCCGCGAGAAAAGCGGGGAGACCCGCGAAACCAAGTAGAAGAACAGCCCATGGTGAAAATTGAAAAAGCAGAAAACCATAGCTCACTAAAGAGATGGATTCGCGCACTAGATCGAAGGTGCGTACGACAAGGCTCAAGGGCCGGCTAGAGGCCTCGCGGCGCGCACGAACTAGCTTGTCATAATATTCAGAGTCTTCGAAATGTTGCAGCTCTAGGGTGAGAGATTTCTCCAAGATCATCACATTGATCTTATTGCCTAATAACACCCGCAGAATCGACTGGCAGATCGTACTGACTCTTTGTACGCCAGTGATGAAGACCACCAAGCCGGCCTCACAAAGCACATAGAAAATAGTCAGTCGCGTTGCGGCCTCTTTGCTCTCGCTGGGGGCTTGAATTGCCGTCACCACGGCATCCACGATCAATTGGCCTACATAGGCGATCGCGGCAGGAAGCACACCGGCCAGCAAGGTCGCCACGGCCATAGTAATAGTTAGTGCAGCACTCGTGCTCCACACTATCTCTATCGCCACGCGGCTGTATTTGAAGACAGAAAAGAATTTAGTGATTAACTGGACGGGGGCGGATTGCTTCAAGAATGAGTCCGGCTAGTAAGGCGGTTGATGCAGAGTATAACGCAGCCGCCCTCGCAATGGATCACTGCGAGGGCGGATAGTGCGTGTCTTACATGCTCTTGGTCAGCTTCAGGATGAAGCGATCAGTGTTGCGGTCTAGATCGGCAGCGAAGGGTGCCAGAGTGTGATCGTCGCTAGGTACGCGTAGAACCTGACTATCGGCGTCTACTACCGTTAGGCCAGCCTGACGAGCTGCTTCTACCACCAGCTCCTTAGGAACACGGTGCAACGAGGCATTGTCCGCGCCCATAGTGCCCGCGTGGTCGATAATTGCGAATGTGCCACCTGGCTTGATTACAGCCTTAACTGCCTGCAGCATCGCTTGAGCCGCTTCGGGGTTCGCATTGTACACATCGTGAAAGTTCAAGTTAGTGATCGCGAAGTCCACGGAGTTTGGCGCAATGCCCAGCTCGTTCAAGTCCTTGTTCACGCGCTCAACATTGTTGAGACGACCTTCAACGCGCGCCGTCACAGTGGCCTCGGTAGTGCCACGAGCCAAAGATGCGGGGCTGTTCTGCATATACACGGTGCCTTCTGGGCCAACCGCATAGGACAGCACCTCTGTGTACCATCCACCACCGGACATCACGTCCAGCACGGTCATGCCTTCTTCAAGCCCGAGGTAATCCAGTACTTGAACCGGCTTGCGGCCAGCATCCAAGGCTTTATCTGCATCACTTCGATCTGGTGAGGCGAGTGCCGCATTCAATTTATCGGCATCGATTGCCATGGCATTGACGCCAACGAACATTGCTGTAGCAGCAACTAAAGAGAGTAACGATTTCATAATGACAAACCTTTTATGATTGTTGTGCGAAAAAAACCCATCGAGTTCTATTTCCTACCAACACCTAGACCGTAGTTCGGCGCATACCATTGCGTGGGTGTGCGGATTACCAATACTAGGGAAATACTAAGGATTGTAGGCGCACTTAGCATAAACCAAGCGATAGTGGGAGTACACCGATAGCGAGTGATTGCTAATTATGGAAAGGCTATGCGAGCTAGGCCTAAGGCATTAATGCAGTCGATGAACGCTCATCAGTTCGCTTTCGAAAATCTTCTTAACACGCATTAGCTCCTTAACGCCGATGCTGGATTCGACGCTAGGCAGATGATTCTCAATGTCGCGCAAAATATTGGTAATGCAGCCGGTGTCGAGTGTACTGAGGTCCATATCAAAGGGCCAAGAAGGGTCTTTAAGCATCATGGTGATGACTCCTGAAGGTTTCCCATGCTCGACCGGAACGCCTGCAGCACGCGGGGATTAACCATTCATCGGCCTAAAAGAGAAAACCTTGAACTAGCTTTGCTCCATTCCCATCGCGGAACGCATGAGCTGATGCTTAATAACCGCACTGCGGTCTATGCCCGACATTCCCACGTTGCGAAGCCAACGTAGCGGGAGCGGTTGATCGGCAAATAAGCGCTTGAAGCCCTCCATTACCCACATCATGCCTAAGTTATGCCCAATGCGGCGGCGCTGATAACGGCGCAAGAAGCGCAAATCACCAATTGGGAGGTGCTTAGAGTGGGTGCGTTGCACCTCTTCGGCCAGCGCTTGGGCATCGAGAAAGCCAAGATTGACGCCCTGTCCGGCTAGCGGATGAATTGTATGGGCGGCGTCTCCAATCAGCGCAATGCCCGGCTGTACATAGTCCACCGCATGACGCTGACGCAAGGGGAAGCTATAGCGCGTATCTAGGTGCTCTATTTTGCCCAATTTATTTTCGATACCCGCTTGCAGCTGTATCGCAAAACCTGCGTCATCCATCTCCATTAGTCTCTTTGCAAACTCCGGCAGTACTGACCAAACAATCGAACAATGTTGCTGGGTGCCCACAAGCTCGGAGCTTTGCTGCAGAGGCAGGAATGCGAGTGTACCTTCATCCATGAAGCGCTGGATGGCCGTTGCACGATGAGGCAGCTCCGTCTTAACAGTGCAGACTATAGCCTGATGCTCGTAATCCCACTCTTTGGTCTGAAAGCCAGCCAGTTCGCGCACCTTAGAGTTTGCCCCATCCGCGGCAACCAGAAGCGCAGCGCTGATGCTACGGCCGTCTTCAAGCGTGATGCTAACTCGCCCATGGTGATTGCCGGCCTCTAAGGCATGCAGCGCGACTGGGGCCAACACGTCGATATTCGCTGTGGCGGCGATACGCTCATAGAGGGCAGCGAGAATGATGGAATTCTCTACTATGTGACCGAGCGCTGCAGCATGTATCTCCTGTGCGTTGAAGTGAATGGAGCCCGTGCCGTCGGCATCCCATACATGCATGTCGGAGTAAGGCGCACAGCGCCTGTTGAGCACACCCTGCCACACAGCAAGGGATTCTAAGAAGGCTTGCGAGGATGGGGTAATTGCACTAACTCGAGGATCGAAGTTCACTTTCGCTTTCTCTTGTCCGGCGAGTTTACTCAAGTCTTGACTATCTACCACAGCGATACGCAGCCCCGAATTGGCAAGAGCAAGCGCGAAGCTTGCGCCAACCATGCCGCCACCAGCAACAAGTACATCGTAGTCGAGGCTTTTCGCGTTATTTTCAGACATCTCAGACTCGTAAAGAACGCCACCCTGAGGCGGCCAGAACTTAGGAGTATAGCCGCAACTAGCCTGCCCGGACAGAAGCTACTTCCCACATATGGCCCGAACGCGCCATACAAGACGATTGAAGCGAACGCACGAATACCCGATACTGAGCGCTTGCTCTATTCCACTACACCGCTGCGCTGGCAAGGCAGGATGCCTCAGCCATGCATACAGCTACTCTCAGAAGGCTGGTCGCGACCAGCTAAAGTAAAGGTCAAAGAGATTATGAATGCCACCTCATCGCAGGCCGCCAGTGCACAGCAATTCCTTAGCGTAGAAGAAGCCAAACAACATATTGGAGAAGAGGTTGGTATTTCACCCTGGCTTGAGATCACTCAGGAACGTGTCAACCAGTTCGCTCAGGCCTCGGGCGATTTTCAGTTCATTCATGTCGATCCAGTACGCGCCAAGGCCGAAACCTCGTTCGGCGGGCCCATTGCCCACGGTTTTCTTACTTTGTCTTTACTATCTCTTCTCAGCGCCCAGAGCAGCACCATCAAGATTAAAGATTGCCGCGTCTTGATCAACTATGGCCTCGATAAAGTGCGCTTTATGAATCCCGTTAAGGTGGGCGCACGAATTCGCGCACGCTTTACTCTAGAGAGCGTAGAAGAGAAATCTCCCGGCGCCTTTCTGCTCAAGCATAAGGCTGTTGTAGACATCGAGGGCGAGACCAAGCCGGCAATGATCGCCGAGTGGCTCGGCATGTCCATACGTTGATTTTGGCTATAGCGATTTAAGTTGCCTACAGTTTTATCTAACCTAACTGGCTAATACTTTGAGAGTATCTAATATGAAAAAATGGAGCCTAATGATGGTGGCACTACTTACTCTACTTGGCTGCGCCGGAGAGCGCCCTGCAAGCCTCGGTGTCGTAGATGGGCGTCTTGGCACCTGCCCGGATTCACCTAATTGTGTGTCGAGCTTCGAATCGCGCGAGAGTCATCAGATTGCGCCACTAGAGGCCAGCCTTATGCAAGTGCGTGCACAAGTGCTCACAATGCCTGGCGCGCAAATTATTCGCGAGCAAGACCAGTACCTCTATGCCGAGTTTACTACGCGCCTAATGGGTTTTGTGGATGACGTCGAGTTTTACGAACAAGCGGGTCTCACCCATGTGCGCTCCGCCTCGCGTTTAGGGAAAAGCGATCTTGGCGTCAATCGAAAACGAATCGAGGCCATACGCCAAGCACTTGCCGGGACTGGCCCAACTTAGGGTGATGATTTAAGCGCGCTGAATTGCGCGCTGAGCAAGCCCCATAGCTTGCCTTGCGAAGCCACGTTTAAACACGGGAATGAGGTCTATCGAGAATAGGCCGAATTTGCGTGCCCACACCAAGGCAGGGTGGTTCGTCGAAAATAGCCGCGTCATATAGTGGCTGAAATCGATGGTGGCCTCTTGGTCGCTCTGCTGACGCCGCACATATTCCTGCAAGACAGCCATAGACCCCAGTGGCTGCAGCTGTTGTTGTGCGTTGGCCAAGCTTGCCGACAATGCCTGCGCATCTCGAAGCGCTAGATTCAATCCCTGACCGGCCACTGGATGCAAACTGTGAGCGACATTTCCTAGCAACACTAGGCCGGGGCGAATTTGCTCCCTCGCCACACTTAAACTTAGTGGATAGGTGCCACGGGCTCCACACTTCGTGAAGATCCCAAGTCGATGTCCGAAGCGTTCTTGCAGCCTACTCAGGAACTCCTCTTCGGGTAGTGCCACTATCTCGGCTGCCTCTTGCGCGGCCACGGTCCAAATTAGCGCCCCACGATTGTCCCCAGCAAGCGAACTCAGGGGTAATACCGCGACTGGGCCACTATCGGTAAAACGCTCATAGGCGACCCCGCAGTGGGGGTCAGCGAATGCGACATTAGCGATGATGGCGCTTTGCTCGTATCGAGTCACAGCGCTCGTGATGCCGAGACTCTGACTAAGGGCAGACTTGCCACCGTCAGCGAGGA
Source organism: uncultured Gammaproteobacteria bacterium (assembly GCA_963977405.1). Lineage (GTDB taxonomy): Bacteria > Pseudomonadota > Gammaproteobacteria > Pseudomonadales > Pseudohongiellaceae > UBA5078. The sequence continues at coordinate 1,946 of CAXBOY010000118.1, read as the reverse complement.
CCACGAGATCCGCATGGATAGTGCTGACAATATCGTTCTGTCCAAGCACCTGTACTGTGTAACCCTCCGCAGTGGGGGTCAGGGTGCTGATTCGCGCAGGGCATAGATAGTCGATGTCCTCGGCCTGCTCGAGCGCTCCATTGAGTACTAGCCCTAGGTGTCGATTCTCGACGACATAGCCGAGCGCCTCTACTTTCATTTCTTTACGATCGATACGTGCGGCACCGAAATGCCCGCGATCGGAAACATGAATCTTCTCGATAGCTGTGGCATATGTGGAGAGCTCATTCCATAAACCAAGTTCGTCATAGATCTGCTGACTGCCATAGGACAGCGCAGTGGAGCGTGCGTCGAAACTCGGTGATGCCTGCAAAGACTCTATCGCCTCAGTGACTAGAATGCGCACACCTTGTCCCGCCAACGCATGAGCGAGTCCACAGGCAAAACTGGCACCAACTAAGCCGCCGCCTATTAGAACAATGTCATAATGCTCTTGAACTTCCGTCACTTTCAAAACGACTTACTCCGTCTGTTGCTACTAGGCCACTGCCTTTGCATTAGCCTGCGCCATGAAGTTTTCGATTTCAGCAATCGTCTTCGGCGCGCCATTGCTCAGGATTCGATGACCAGTACGTGTAACCAATACATCGTCTTCTATACGAATGCCTATACCGCGCCATTTCTTATCGACCTTCTTATTGTCCGGCGCCACGTAGATGCCAGGTTCGATTGTGGTGACCATGCCAGGCTCCATAAGGCGCCACTTGCCATCTATTTTGTAATCACCCACATCATGCACATCGATGCCAAGCCAATGTCCGGCACGGTGCATGTAAAAGTCTTTATAGGCTTCGCTCTTGATCAGTTTCTTGAGCTCGCCCTTTAGCAAACCAAGCTTGAGCAGGCCCGCGGTTATGATTCGCACAGTAGCATTGTGCGGCGCGTCCCATGATGCTCCCGGCTTAACCGCCTTGATTGCTTCCAGCTGCGCATCGAGGCATATCTCGTACAGCGCCTTTTGCTCTTTGTTGAACTTGCCGTTGGCAGGGAAGGTGCGCGTAATATCGGCCGCGTAATATTCGTACTCACAGCCCGCATCGATCAGGATGAGGTCACCATCTTTAATGAGCGAATTGTTCTCGATATAGTGCAAGATGCACGCGTTCTTTCCTGCCGCCACAATGTTGTTGTAGGCGGCGGCTCGACTACCGGAGCGCACGAACTCGTGCACAATCTCTGCCTCCAGATGATACTCGTTTAGGCCTGGTCGACAGATCGCCATAGCACGCTTGTGAGCTTCGGCAGAAATAGCACCAGCCTTCTCCATGAGCTTAATTTCCATGGCGCTCTTGATGAGGCGCATCTCGTTCAGCAGATGATCGAGTACGAGGAACTCGCCGGGCGGTTGTGCGCCTTGACGCGACTTTTCGCGTACTACCTTTACCCAGTCCATAACGCGTTGATCGAAGCGCTGATCTTTACCCATAGACGAGTAGACTCGCTCACGGCCTTCTATTAGGCCAGGCAGAATGTCGTCGATGTCGCCGATTGGAAAAGCATCGTCGATCTTCAATTGCTTGATCGCTTGCTCCGGCCCCATCAAGATACCGGTCCACAACTCGCGGGTTTTGTCCTTCTCTTGGCAGAACAGCACCACTTCACCTTGCTTACGCCCGGGAATCAATGCCAGCACTGCATCGTGCTCGACAAATCCCGTCATATAGTAGAAGTCGCTATTCTGGCGATAGAGATACTCGGTATCGTTGCTACGAGTGGTGAGAGGAGCCGCGCATAACAAGGCGATGCTGTTAGGCTCCATTTGCTGCATTAATTCTTTGCGCCTGCGCGCAGCTTCATCGTATAGAGTCGTCATCGTATGAGATTTCCTTCAGTGGCGATTGACCGGCTTTGGTCTCGCCTCTATAGTAACGGGAAATTTACCAGTG
>CAXBOY010000117.1:0-8611 GCA_963977405.1 uncultured Gammaproteobacteria bacterium | reverse complement strand
CGTTATCGACGACAGCTACAACGCTAGCCCCTCCTCGTTTCGCGCCGCAATTGATGTCTTGGCGAGCAGTGCCGGAAATACAGTGCTGATAGTGGGAGACATGGGTGAACTCGGCATGCAAAGCGAGCAGGCTCACACTGAGTTAGGTCTCTACGCCAAGCAAAGTGGCATAGACGAGCTCTGGTCGACAGGCACGTATAGCGCATTGAGCGCCGCGAGTTTCGGAGAGAGGGCTCATCATTTCGCAACGCAGGAAGCATTGATTCGACACGCACAAGAAAACTTAGGCAGCGGTGATGTAGCGCTCGTGAAAGGCTCGCGCAGTGCCGCCATGGATCGCGTAGTCGAACAAATCAAAAAGGGAGAGTTCGCATAATGTTGGTATGGCTATCGACTTATTTAACGCAGTTTGTGAGTGGCTTTGCAGTGTTCCAGTACATCACTGTGCGCGGCATATTTAGCATCATCACTGCGCTTCTGATATCCCTTGCGATTGGCCCCTATATGATTCGTCGTCTGAATTCATTGCAGATCGGACAGGTCGTGCGCGACGATGGTCCGAAGAGTCATTTCAGTAAAGCGGGCACCCCGACCATGGGCGGTGCCTTGATTATAGTGAGTATGCTCTTCAGTACCTTACTGTGGTCAGATCTTAACAATCATTATGTGTGGACCACCTTGATCGTGACAGTTCTATTCGGCGCCATCGGTTGGGTAGATGACTACCGCAAAGTGTTTGAGAAGAATCCTAAGGGTTTACCTGCGCGTTGGAAGTACCTCTGGCAGTCTGTGGTGGGTTTAGGTGCTTCGGTGTTTCTCTATACCTCCGCAATCGGGCCCGCGGAAACACAATACATAGTGCCTTTCTTTAAAGATGTCTCGATCAACATCGGCGTTCTTTACGTGGTGATTTCCTATTTCGTGATTGTCGGTAGCAGCAACGCAGTTAACTTAACCGACGGCCTTGACGGACTAGCGATTCTGCCAACCGTAATGGTGGGTGGCGCGCTTGGGCTCATTGCCTACCTATCGGGGCATGTTGAATTCTCTGAGTATCTGCGCATTCCCTATGTGGCAGGCGCGGGCGAGTTAGTAATTTTCTGCGGCACCTTGGTTGGCGCAGGGCTCGGCTTTCTCTGGTTTAACACCTACCCAGCGCAGGTGTTCATGGGCGACGTGGGTGCATTAGCACTTGGTGCAGCTTTGGGTGTAGTCGCCATAATTGCACGGCACGAGATCGTACTGTTCATCATGGGCGGCATTTTCGTAGTAGAGACAGTCTCCGTAATCCTGCAGGTTGGCTCCTTTAAATTAACGGGCAAGCGAATATTCCGTATGGCTCCGCTGCACCACCATTTTGAACTCAAGGGCTGGCCAGAGCCGCGCGTCATCGTGCGCTTCTGGATCATTACCGTAATGCTAGTCCTTATCGGGCTGGCAACACTGAAACTACGCTAGTAAAAGGGAAAGATAAGTGACTCAGGCGAATCGCATCATAGTGGGCTTAGGAACGACAGGATTGTCGTGCGCCCGCTATTTGCACTCGCTCGGTGAGTCATTCCAAGTTGTTGACAGTCGACTGAACCCACCGGGACTTGCTCAGTTGCAGGCGCAATTCCCTGAGGTACAAATTAGCCTCGGCGAGTTCTCAGCAGAGCTGCTGTGCTCGGCTAGCGAGTTAATTGTTAGTCCTGGCATCAGCATACAACACCCTGCAATTAAGGCGGCACGAGCGGCGGGTATTGCCATCAGTGGCGATGTCGATATTTTTAGTAGAGCAGTTCGCAAGCCTGTGGTCGCGGTTACCGGTTCGAACGGCAAGAGCACGGTCGTGACGCTACTTGCGGCGATGGCAAGAAAGTCAGGTTTACGGGTCGGTCTTGGGGGCAATCTTGATGGCGCGCAAGCGGCACCGGCTCTGGACCTACTGCGTCAGGATGAGAAAGATCTCTACGTACTCGAATTATCGAGTTTTCAACTAGAGACCACCGCCTGTCTCGCGGCGCGCGCGGCAGTTATTCTCAATGTTAGTGACGATCATATGGACCGCTATGCAGATAAGCATGAGTACGAAGCGGCCAAGCAAAGAATATTCAACGGTGCAACCTGCGCGATAGTAAATCGCGACGAGCCAGCGAGTGCGCCTTGGTCTAAGGAAGTTGTCATCGCATCGAGTTTCGGTGCGGGCAAGCCAGAGCAAGGGCAGTGGGGTGTGATTGAGCAAAATGGAGAGTTCGCACTCGTGCTGGGCGATGAGCTCGTACTGCGCGCACAGACTCTCAAGATTGCCGGCAAGCACAATCTTGCTAATGCATTAGCGGCGCTCGCCCTTGGTCAGGCTATCAATCTGCCGCGTCAGGCAATGGTCGAGGCTCTACAGGAATTCCCTGGGCTTCCGCATCGCTGTCAGTGGCAGCGCAATTTGCGTGGAGTCGATTATTTCAATGACTCGAAAGGCACCAATGTGGGCGCCTCAATAGTGGCGATCGAGAGCCTTGGCGAGATGCTCAAGGGCAAGCTGGTGTTGATCGCAGGTGGCGTTGACAAGGGCGCAGATTTCTCAATTATGGCGCCGGTTGTTGCGAAGTTCGTGAAGCTTGCCATCTTGATTGGTCGCGATGCGAAGAATCTCGCCAACGCATTCAAAGATAGTATTGAGATCGTTTTCGCTAGCACTTTGGTAGAAGCCGTGAATATCGCCGCCGAACGAGCTAGCGAAGGAGATGCCGTACTTCTTTCGCCAGCCTGCGCGAGCTTCGATATGTTCACCGATTTCACCCATCGTGGTCGCGTGTTTGAAAGCGCAGTGGAGGAGTTGCGATGAGCACGCCTTCTCTATCTGTTTACGGCACTATCGCCGGTCGGCAAGCACCTAGTTTCCAGTTGAACTTGTTACTAGTCATCATGTTCCTATTGATGACTATTGGTTTGTTGATGATGACCTCCGCCTCAGTGGAGATCGGCAATGGCCAGTACGGAGATCCTTTCTTCTTCTTGAAGCGTCAGTTGTTCTTCGCAGCGCTTTCCGTTGCTATCGTGGTCGTCACTTTGTCAGTGCCTCTGCGTTTCTGGTATTCAGTAAGTGGTCCGCTGCTGGTGGTTTCATTTGTTCTACTCGGCATGGTGTTAGTGCCAGGTATCGGTAAGGTAGTTAATGGTAGCGCGCGTTGGATCGACTTAGGGTTCTATAACTTGCAGCCCTCAGAGATGGCCAAACTCTTCATCGTGTTCTATTTTTCGGCCTATCTGGAAAGGCGCCGCAGCGAAGTCATAAATTCTTGGATAGGTTTTTTCAAGCCGATGTTATTGCTTGCCGCAGCAATCGTCCTACTACATTACGAGCCTGATCATGGCGCTATGGTCATCATGATTGGGACTTGCTTTAGCATGATCTTCCTCGCGGGTGCTAAGTTGCACCGCTTCTTGTTAGTGCTGCTTTGCTGTCTTTCCGCAGTGGTCGTATTGGCCATTATGAAACCCTATGTATTGGACCGCTTCTCGTCTTTCTTGAATCCTTGGGCTGCAGAGTATGTCTACGGAGAGGGCTATCAGTTAACGCAGGCGTTGATCGCCTTTGGACGAGGTGGCTTCTTCGGAGAAGGCTTGGGCAACAGCATTCAGAAACTCTATTTCCTGCCCGAAGCCCACACAGATTTCGTTCTAGCGATTGTGGCCGAGGAATTCGGCTTGGTCGGTGTTACGACGATCATCGGCTTGTTTGTCGCATTGGTTGCGCAGGCTTTCGCGATCGGTCGTCGAGTTGAAGCTACGGGCAATCTCTACTCGGCCTACGTGGCTTACGGCATCGCTATGCTTTTCGCCTGTCAAACGCTAATCAATGTCGGCGTCAACATCGGCTTGCTGCCGACTAAAGGACTTACGCTGCCTTTCTTAAGCTATGGTGGCAATAGTCTCTTGGTCAGTTGTTTTATGGTCGCCATCTTGGTGCGTATTCAGTTCGAACATGCACAGTCTCAATCTCCTGAACTGCAAAGGGGGCGCCGCTGATGCTAGATAGTAAACAAGCCCTTGGCACGGTGTTGATCATGGCCGGTGGTACCGGAGGGCACATTTTCCCTGCGTTAAGCATCGCTCGGCATTTGCAGAGCAAGGGCTATCGCACTGAATGGCTAGGCACACCAAGAGGTCTAGAGGTTGATGTACTGCGTGACACCGATATTCCGTTGCATCTTATCGACGCTCAGGGACTTAGGGGAAAGGGATTGCTTAGGGTATTGACCGCGCCATTTATGATTGCCTCAAGCGTACTGCAGTCATTGCGTGTTATTCGCACCGTGCGTCCATGTTGCGTATTGGGCATGGGTGGCTATGTAACAGGCCCAGGTGGAGTAGCGGCAAAATTATCTGGTTGCAAGCTTTTGATTCACGAACAAAATGCGATTGCTGGTTTCACTAACAAGCTCTTGGCGCGTATCGCGGACACTGTAATGGAGGCGTTTCCCGCTACCTTCTCGGCCAGAACAGGCGCCTTACTGACTGGAAACCCAGTGCGTGTCGAGATCAGCGCGTTGCCGCTTAAGCAAGAGACTGAGGTGAAGAGCGCCCTCAAGATACTCATTATCGGGGGTAGCTTAGGCGCTGTTGCGATCAATGACTTGATCCCCCAGGCCTTGCTGAAATTTACGGCTCAAGAACGGCCGCAAGTATGGCATCAGGTAGGTAAGAACAATGTCGATAGTTCAGCGCAGCGTTATCGCGACGCGGGCATCACGCTCGACGAGAATTGCAGAGTCGTGCCCTTCATTGCGGATATGGCAGCAGCGTATGAGTGGGCTGATTTGGTGCTGTGTCGCGCAGGTGCCACCACCGTCAGCGAAGTAGCCGCAGCGGGTTTGCCCTCGATTCTAGTGCCGTTCCCATATGCTGTAGACGACCATCAAACTCGCAACGCCCAGTGGCTTAGCGATGCCGAAGCCGCGGTGTTGATTCAACAGAGTGACCTTAGTGCAGCGGACCTAGCAGGGCTCTGGCAGCAGTTTCAGCAAGACCGGAGTGTCTTGAGCAAGATGGCGGAGAAGGCTCGCGCGCTTGCGCACTTCAATGCGAATGATTTAGTGGCCACGCAATGCATGGAGGCCTGCAAAGGATAAACCCTTATGAGCACAACGATTAAACAGACTAAGTCCAGCAAAGTACCCGAGATGCGTCGTATCAAGACTATTCATTTCGTAGGAATCGGGGGTGCCGGTATGTGTGGCATCGCAGAAGTATTGTTGAATCAGGGCTATTCGATAACTGGTTCCGATATTAAAGCGTCGGCTGTCACACAAAGATTAGTCGGTTTGGGCGCAAAGGTATTCGTTGGACATCGCGCTGAGAACGTCGAAACTGCAGATGTCGTGGTTTACTCAAGCGCGGTGAATCCACAGAACCCAGAATTAGCGGCGGCACGAGAGGCGGGCCGTCCTATTATTCCGCGTGCGGAGATGCTCGCAGAGTTGATGCGCTACCGTCATGGCATCGCGATCGCAGGGACCCATGGTAAGACTACGACTACGAGCCTAGTTGCTTCGATCTTTGCGGAGGCTGGACTAGATCCAACCTTCGTCATCGGCGGTTTGCTCAACAGTGCCGGCGCGAATGCGCGCCTAGGCGAGAGCCGCTACTTGGTGGCGGAGGCTGATGAAAGCGATGCGTCTTTTCTGCATCTACAGCCAATGGTCACGGCGGTCACGAATATCGATGCGGACCATATGAGCACCTATGGCGGCGACTTCAATAAGCTCAAGAAATACTTCGTTGAGTTTCTGCACAACCTGCCTTTCTATGGCTTAGCGGTAATGTGCGTTGATGATCCCGTTGTTGCAGAGATTCTGCCACAGGTAGCGCGGCCTACTCTGACTTATGGGTTCTCCGAGGGCGCAGATTATCGAATTCATAATCTGGAACAAAACAAGCAGTTCACAAGTTTTGAGATTTCTCGCCCAGAGCGCAGCGGCAATCTACATGTAAGTCTGAACATCCCTGGTCGGCACAACGCGCTCAACGCCGCTGCCGCGGTGGCAATAGCCAGCGATGAGGGCATTAGCGACGAACACATCTATGCCGGCCTTAGTAAGTTCCAAGGCGTAGGACGTCGCTTTGAGATTCAAGGCAATTTTCCGGTGCGCGACGGCACTGCAATGTTGCTCGATGACTATGGACATCACCCACGCGAAGTCGCTGCGACTATCGCCGCTCTCCGTGGCGGGTGGCCAGAATCTCGCGTTGTGATGATCTATCAACCGCATCGCTATTCACGCACTAAGGATCTCTACGAGGATTTCGTAATCGTGTTGTCGGATGTCGATGTCTTGCTCATGTTGGAAGTGTATTCAGCTGGAGAGGAGGCTATCCCAGGCGCAGATTCGAGAAGCCTATGTCGTAGCATTCGCGCCCGGGGCAAAGTTGACCCGGTGTATGTGCAGGACGAGGAAGATATTCGCAAGGTTCTAACAGAAGTCCTACGTGATGGCGATATCGTGATCACACAAGGAGCCGGTAGTGTCGGAGCTTTGGCTAAACAATTGAGTGAGCAGGGGCTCATCCTTTAACGCAATGCTCCGTGCGAGCAGTGACAAACTATGACGGAACTAAAATTGACAAGTAAAGAATCCATCGAACGCTTAGGCCGCGTCGGCGTGATCATGGGCGGCAATTCCGCCGAGCGCGAAGTTTCTCTCAAGAGCGGTCGTGCTGTTCTTGTTGCATTGCAAGCGGCTGGAGTCGATGCAGTTGGCATCGATGCATCCCATGACTTGATCGCGCAGTTACAGGCCCAGTCTATTACGCAGGTTTTCAATGTCTTGCATGGCCGCGGCGGCGAGGATGGGAAACTACAAGGTCTGTTGGACTTCATGGGTATCCCCTATACCGGAAGTCGCGTGCTGGGTTCGGCGTTGGCAATGGATAAAATTCGCACTAAATACATATGGCTACAGATAGGACTGCCTACGCCTAATTTCACAGTACTAAGCGATAAGAGTGAGTGGGATGAGGTCGTTGCAAAATTGGGTAAAGCTGTGGTCAAACCGGTACGTGAAGGCTCCAGCATAGGCATATCCATCGTGGAAAATGGCGCAGATATGCGCAGTGCCTATGAGAGCGCACGCGCATTCGACCCAGAGGTGATGGCGGAGCAATACATCAATGGCACAGAGTTTACCGTGGCCATACTCAATGGTGAGGCGATGCCTGTAATCGAGTTTCATACGCCACACAAGTTCTATGATTACGATGCGAAATATATCGCCAATGACACTCAGTACCTGTGCCCAGCTCCCTTGGATGCAGCAACGACTGCGTATCTACAGGACTTGTCCCTGCAGGCCTTCAACGCTGTTGGATGTGAGGGCTGGGGGCGCGTCGACATAATGCGCGACCAACAGGGCAAGTTTTGGTTATTGGAAGTCAATACCGTACCGGGAATGACCGATCATTCTTTAGTGCCAATGGCTGCGACAGCAAAAGGACTAAGTTTTACAGAACTATTGCTGTGCATACTCGCGGCGAAGCCGCTTTGAAAGCTGGTGAATTCGCGGCGAAGCCGCTTTAACCGAGCATTAGGAAATAGATGAGCAACGTGAACAACAGGCAAGGATTTTCAGCACACGGAGGAATGCGCGACGTTCCACGTGGCGCTGTGTCTTTGAGCAAGGCGGTGCCTGTCGCGGCTGAACCTGCGCGTAAGAGCTATGCGGGGGTCTTGTTGCTGGTGCTCTTCCTGTGCAGCGCAGTGTTGTTTACGCAGAACAGTGAACAGATCAATGGCTACATCAACAAACCCATTCGGGTAGTGCAGATGGCTAACCCGCTGCAGCGTGCGAATGAGCACAGCGTGCGTGCTGCTTTAGCTGCGCACTTGGATGGCGGTTTTTTCGCCTTGGATGTGCAGGCGATCAAAGAGCAGTTAGAGGCTAACCCTTGGGTCGAGAAAGCGGTGATCACTCGTATCTGGCCAGACACACTTTCCGTTGCGATAACCGAAGAGATCGCGATCGCGCGTTGGGGTGACAAGCGACTCTTGAATCAGTATGGAGAGTCCTTCGCACCGGAACTGCAAGAGGACGATCAAACCTTGCCGTTACTTAAAGGTCCAGAGGGAATGGAGCGCAAAGTGATGGAGCAGTACCAGCTGTTCAGCCAGATGCTCTCTGACACAGGGCTGCGTGTGCGCGAGATTGAATTGAGCGAGCGTGGTAGCTGGACTCTACGCATGGACAACGATCTTCTAGTGAGTATAGGGCGCAGTAATGTGATGGAAAGAGTGCAGCGCTTCGTTAAGTTCTACCAGCACCATCTCAATGAGCAGGTAGCGAGCGTCGCCGCCATAGATTTGCGCTATAACAATGGAATTTCAATCAGAAACAAGACAGATATGCCAGTCGGAGTTGCTTCGAAATGAACACAGCAAGAATTTTAAAAGTTGACGGCGAAGTGATGAATTCACGAGTAGCGGGAGTACGCGGACTATGAGCGAAACAGCACGCGGTAATCTAATCGTCGGCTTAGACATTGGCACATCGAAAGTCGTGGCGATTGTTGGCGATATCAAAGCGGATGGGAGCCTCGATATCGTGGGGATCGGTAGCCATCGCTCGCGCGGTCTTAA
>CAXBOY010000116.1:0-8645 GCA_963977405.1 uncultured Gammaproteobacteria bacterium | reverse complement strand
AGGCTACTACCGCTCGCCAGATCTACACTCAGTTCACGCTGACCGCTGGTGTAGTCGTCGAGTTGACTAGGAAGAAATACGCGGATCATGGGCTTACTTCGACTTCGATGGAGAATATTTGCGGCAGATCCATCGCGATAGGCTGCCAGTTTTCACCCGCATCGACGCTACCCCAAAGCTGCCCATTGCTAGTGCCCAAGTAGACACCAAGGCTGTCCATTCCGTCGACCGCCATACTCTGCCGCTTCACTGTCCACCACGCTTGTTGCTCCGGAAAGCCTTTGGCTTGCCGTATAAAACTGGCACCGCCATCGCGCGAGCAATACACCGCAGGCCTGCCCGCCGGACTCGTACGCGGCCATTGGCCAGAACCATCCATGGGAAACACCCAGATTGTGTTGGGGTCCCGGGGATGCACCACGATTGGGAAGCCAATGTCGCCGACCTCCTTGGGCATATTGTTACCGATGCGCGTCCAACGTTTCCCAGTGCTGCGGTCCAATGCGTAGAGTCCGCAATGGTTCTGATGGTAGAGCCTATTGGCATCTCGCGGATGCATGATAAGGCAGTGTGGGTCGTGACCGAACTCATACTCACTGCCATCTTCTTTAGGAGGATAGAAGTCCATCGCGACACCGCTGTTGAGTGCCGACCAAGTGGCGCCTGCATCGAAACTCTCGAATATCCCCCCGCTAGACATACCCAGCAATAGATGATTCTTGTCACTGTGGTCGACGATCACAGAGTGCAGCTTAGGACCATCTGGCGTGCCGTCTTTATCGCCGCCGCGCCACTCGAAGAAATCGGGATGATGATTAAAGCCCATTACCTCTTGCCAGGTATCGCCACCGTCTACGGACTTAAAGAGGCCTTGGGGAGAGGTTCCTGCAAACCAAGTATTAGGTTCGCTTGCATGACCTGGAGTCAACCAGAAGACATGATCGACACTGCGCTCGACACCATTGGGTTCCACAGAGAACGCTGGAGGAGTAGTCGCCTCGGTCCATGAACTTCCAAAATCCCTTGAGATAAATACCGAAGGACCAAGATGCCCACTGCCGACCGACATCAATTGCACCCCGGGTTTGCGCGGGTCGGCCACATAGTGGCTTACCACGGCTCCTAGATGCATCGGCCCTTCGATCTGCCATTTGCTGCGTTCGCTATCCGTCGAAATAGTCCATGCCCCCTTACGGGTGCCTACCAACAATCGCAACTTACTCATGCGCGAGCTCCTTTTATTTTTATTGTTCTATTTCTCGTGTGAGAGCGCTTGCCCTAGCATGGGGGGCAAGCGCTCCTACAAGCTGTGGCCTATATTACCTCATCGCATTTTTCGGGCAACAATGTGATTCCGCAAATATCCAATATTGGAATATTCGTACCTGCTTATTTGATGCAATAAAAAAGGGGCCACAAAGGCCCCTTCTTATACTGACTGCTCATCCTTGGAGGATTAGTTCGCTGGCTCTAAACGCACAACGGCAGTCGGGGCGCGCGAACGATCTTCAAGAGCTACATAGATGAAACCATCAGGTCCCATGCGCACGTCGCGAATACGACCGATGTAAGGTAGCAGAGTCTCTTCGGTGAGCACCTTGCTGCCATCCTCGCTTAGGGTAAGACGCGCGAGTTGCTCGCCTGCTAGGCCACCCGCGAAGAGGTTGCCATTCCAAGCAGGGAAGCGCGAACCGGAATAGACCATCAAGCCAGAGGCCGCGATCGAAGGTACCCAGAAATGCACCGGATTCTCCATGCCTTCTGACACAATCGACTCATGAATAGGCACACCGGGTCCATAGTTCACGCCACGGCCGATTACGGGCCAGCCGTAGTTCTTATCCGGCTGAATCAGGTTGAGCTCGTCGCCACCCTGTGGGCCATGCTCTGTCATCCACAGATTGCCAGTAGACGGGTCGATCGCTAAGCCCTGTGGGCTGCGGTGACCGTAGCTCCAGATCTCTGGCTGAAAGCCTGCCTGACCAACATAGGGATTGTCGGAAGGCACACTACCATCATCATTCAGACGTATGACAACGCCATGGTGATTAGAGCGATCCTGTGCTGGATGCGCCGCAAGGTCGCCATTGGGAGGCGCCATGCGGTCACCCGAGGTCAAGAACAGATAACCATCGGCATCAAAGACCATACGACCACCGTAATGTCCGCCACCCATTGAATCTGCAACGAAAATCTCTTCTACACCTTCTAGGCGATCGTTCACTAAACGACCACGCACAACAGCGGTGGTAGATGTACCAAGGGCTTCTAGAGGCTTGGCAAAACTAAGATAGATATACTGGTTGTTGGCGAAATCGGGGTGTGGCAACACATCGAACAACCCGGCCTGTCCGCCTGTGGTGAACACTGCAGGAACGCCTGATACCGCATCTGCTAGGAGTTGACCGTTGCGCACAATACGCAATCTGCCCGCCCTTTCGGTAATCAGCATGTCACCACCGGGTAGCCATGCCATCGACCAAGGGATCTCCAATCCATCGGCAACAGTCACTACGCGGAAGTCGTGCAGAGCTGAGCGCTGCACGTCTGTTTGCGCGTGCGCAATGCCAACACTGCCTAAACCTACACTCAGCGCTGCCGCGAGTAATAATGGACGTAACATAAACATTCTCCTTTTTGTTGAAATTTGTGCTTACTGACCGCATCTAAGGCTACATTCACGGCATCTTAAGATACCGAATACTGCGCGCAGGCTTACTACATCGCTTGCTCTTAAGACCGGGCCACCTTGGAAAACGTTTCCTCGCGTAGCGCTGGCCTCACCATCCTATTGAAATAAAGAAGGAAGTCAAAGTTGAACACACTCTTCACACCTATACAAATCGGCGCACTAAAGCTCCCCAACCGCATAATCATGGCACCACTAACACGCTGTCGCGCTAGTGAGGGCCGCGTGCCTAATACTTTAATGGCACAATATTACACGCAACGCTCCAATGCTGGAATGATCCTTAGCGAAGCAACTTCCGTGACCCCTATGGGAGTTGGCTATCCCAACACACCAGGTATCTGGTCAGATGAGCAAGTGGAGGGCTGGAAGATCGTGACCGACGCCGTACATGCGGCTGGAGGCCAGATCTTGCTGCAATTATGGCATGTTGGTCGAATCTCCGATCCACGCTACCTCGATGGAAAACCCTCTGTTGCCCCAAGCGCTATTGCCGCGAAAGGCCATGTCAGCTTAGTGCGCCCGGAGAAGGCCTTCGAAACTCCTCGCGCCTTAAGCACTGCAGAGGTCGAACAAGTAATCGAGGACTACCGAAAAGGCGCAGAGAATGCCAAGAAGGCTGGCTTCGACGGTGTCGAGATCCATGGCGCCAACGGCTACTTACTAGACCAGTTCCTGCAAACCTCTACTAATCTTCGCGACGATATCTACGGTGGCAGTCTCGAGAATCGTGCCCGCCTCATGCTTGCGGTAACCGATGCAGTCGTCTCCGTGTGGGGCTCCGACCGTGTCGGCATGCATCTCGCACCGCGCATGGACGCTCATGACATGGGAGATGACAACCCGCTGGAAACTTTCACTTATGTGGCCAGCGAATTGGGTAAACGCAAAATCGCGTTTATCTGTACTCGAGAACATTTCAAGCAGCCAGCACTGACACCGGCGTTGAAGAAGGCTTTTGGCGGCAAAGTCATCATCAACGAACAGATGACGAAAGAGATGGCAGAGGATTTGATCGAACAAGGTATTGGTGACGCGGTCGCTTTTGGTCGCTGGTATATCGCTAACCCGGACCTAGTAACAAGACTACGCGACGATGCTCCGCTAAACGAGCTCAACACGGCCACCATGTATGGCTCTGGCCCCGAAGGCTACACGGACTACCCTGCGCTGGTTAAGGCCACGGCTTAAATCCAAAGACTTGCTAGCGCTGAACTTTGCGTCTCGCTAGCAAGCCTCTAGGATGTCGCTAAAACAGAACGTTGCTGACGCATCATTAATACGACCAACGCCGCCATCATGCACAATGCACCTGCTAACTGTAGCGCTGGCATATACGTTTGCAGGTCCGTGCGCATAACACCCGCTATATAGGCCGCTGAGGCCGCTCCTAGCTGATGCCCTGCAAAGATCCACCCGAAGGTCATGTTTGCCGTCGCAGCGCCATAGCGCGTTGTAGTGAGCTTTACCGTGGGTGGCACAGTAGCCACCCAATCCAGTCCGTAGAAAACCGCAAACAAGAATAAGGCCAGCATTCCAAAGTCGGAGAACGAGAGGAATATCAAGGAGAGCCCGCGCAGACCATAGAACCAAAATAGTAGCCAGCGATTGTCGAAGCGATCGGAAAGCCAGCCCGAAAGAATGGTGCCGATAAAATCGAACATCCCAATGATTGCGAGCATCGAGGCGGCGCTAACGGCAGCCACCCCGAAATCGAGATTCATAGGCACCCAGTGGGTATGAATCAATCCATTGGTGCTAAAACCACAGACATAGAAACTCAAGAACAACACCCAGAAAGTGGCCGTCTTGAAGACCTCCCGCAGATTGAGCAATGGCGCCATTAGCATTGCTCTAAACCCGACACTGCGCGGCGGCGGCTCAGTCAAATTCTCTTCGCCAAAAATCGGCAACTGTACATCGGCTGGATGGTCTCGCATCAGCAATAACACTAACAGCATGATCACTAGCATTAACACAACGATGGCAGTCATCGCGACGCGCCAGCCGCTCGCCTCCGTCAAGCTTGCCAGCAATGGCTGGAAAACCATCTGCCCGGTTGCCGTACTCGCAGTCATCAAGCCTAAAACTAATCCGCGGCGTCTATTGAACCAACGCGTGGCGACGGTGGCCCCAAGCACGAGCGCAGTCATACCCGTACCGATACCCACTACAACGCCCCACAACAAAAGCAGATGCCACCACTTCGTCATAAAGAATGAGGCAAAGACACCAAAACAGATTAGGCCGAGTGCGAACACGACAACGCGCTTTACGCCGAACTGATTCATGAATGCGGCGGCAAAGGGGCCAAACAGCCCATAAAGGATTAAACGGATAGAGATGGCGGTGGAGATTTGCTCAGTAGTCCAGCCGAACTCCTCACGAAGAGGCGCGATCATGATACCGGCCGAGCCCATCGCGGCTGCCGTTGCTAGCATCGTTAAGAAAGTAGTAGCGGCGACTATCCAGCCGTAATAGAGGTTTCGTGCCTGCAAATACAGTGCAAATCGCGTGGCGAAAGCATTGAGCATTGAGACCTCTACTTGGCCTCGATAGGAAGCGGAATGGGGGGCAGTGGGCAATCTAGTGTGGCGGCAATGGCGCGGAATAACTCGAGTTCGATGGCATGGGCTACGCCATCTGCCGCAATCGCTACCGCGCAGGCTTTTAAGAAGGCCGGTTTCTTGAGAGGTCGCAGTCCCTGCAGGGCATCTAACGCCGTATTGATACTGTCTATGCTAAACGCTGCCTTGTCAGGCATTGGGGTTTCTTGCAAGCCAAGCTCCGTCATCGCTTTCGCAAAGACCTCTTCATCGCTAAGACCACTCTGGCGCCCTGCCCGCACGACAAAACCCAGCACGATGGCACATTGCGGCGCGAGCTGATGCAAGCTGTGATGCGCCCGATGATGAAAGCGGTTGTTAGGCTGGAACACAGAATCCAACTGATGCAGCACTACTCTCTGCAGTACCCACTCCCAAAGATTAGTGCGTCCATCACTGGACACTAATACTTCCAAGTTCTTGCGGAATAAAGTGTATTGCTCGGCGCTCAGCTGACGAAGTGTGGGTAGCGCTAGGTTAACCAATGGTAGGCGCAAGTCCTGTGAGACCCCCAAGTGCTCCTCGAACAATTTAACTAATGTCTCATACACGGCGGGATCAGCACTGCCACGCATAGAGTCGAGTTGTTGACGCGCCATTGCCGCATCATCATCGAGCAGGAGGAAGTAAATGAGTGCCCTGGCGCTAAAAGCATTGTGCGCCGCCTCGAGCAACGTCCGAGGGATGGCTGCTAGCAGCTCCTGCGCCCGTTTCAAATTGGTTTCCTGAGGATTACCGGCCTGGTTCATTAACGCGTCAGTCATCGCTAGCGCAGTGAGCGCACTCATCGCACCCTGCGGAGTCTGTTTTGTCGCTGAGTCTTTCTTACTAGGTTCTGGCTGCTCAACCTTCTCTTTAATCTCGAAGCTGCCATCCCAGTTCGGTTGAATCGCGCTAATGCGTTTCTCGAGTGGCGGATGAGTCGCGAATAACGAGTTAATTGAGAAACGCACGCCGTTACCAAACAAGGCATGACTAATCTCCGCGGCCCCTGGGTTCTCAAGTACTGACCCGACTTTGCTGCCGCCAATTCGTTTCAGTGCATCGGCAATCCCGTCTGGGTTACGGGTGTATTGCACGGCAGAGGCATCCGCAAGGAACTCACGCTGGCGACTAACAGCTGATTTGATGAGGTTGCCGAAGAAGGTGCCCGCGAAACCAATGATCATCAAGCCAATCCCGACTACAGCGATATTGCCACCGTTTTTAGAGCGCCTCGATAGGTGTGTGGTGCGAACTAGATAGTAACCCATGATGCCCAGCACCATGATGCCGTGGAGAATTCCAATCAGGCGAATATTGAGGCGCATGTCGCCATGCAGGATGTGGCTAAACTCATGGGCGATTACTCCTTGCAGCTCATCACGGGTGAGGCTCTGGATAGCGCCGCGAGTTATACCGATTACCGCGTCTGCGGGGCTATATCCTGCCGCGAATGCATTAATGCCTTCTTCATCTATAAGGTAAACGGGAGGGACCGGCGTGCCCGAAGCAATCGCCATCTCCTCCACTACATTGAGAATGCGCTGTTCGTGAACATCATTGCCGCCCTGAACTATCAGGCGACCCTGCATCATCTCCGCGACTCGCGCACCGCCTCCGGAGAGGCTGATGATTTTGTAGACGCAACCGAAACCAACAATGGCGACAACTGCCACGCTTACGTAGGCGTAGAGGTGCCAGTCCACCTGCTGGAACATCGGCACATCGATAGTTTCGGCGAATGCGCCGAGACCGAACAGGATCAATAGATTAGTAATCGCAATGAGGCTGATAAGCGCCAGAGCAAACAGAATCACAAGCCTGACCGTATTGCGACGGGCAATATCCTGTGATCTAAAGAAATCCATGGCGGCTCTCAACTATTGAGTAATTAGAATGACACCTTCGGCGCAGCTTGAATCTCGGCGCTGTCCTCAAATTGCAACAAGGACGCATCTTCCCCATGACCAAACATTCCGGCAAATACCACTGGAGGGAAGGACTGTTTATAGGTGTTGTAGGCCATAACCTGATCGTTGAAGGCCTGGCGAGAAAACGCCACTTTATTCTCTGTGCTAGTGAGCTCTTCGCTCAACTGCATCATGTTCTGGTTTGCCTTGAGGTCTGGATAGGCTTCCATAACAACATTCAAGCGTCCCATGGCCGCGCCTAAGGCCCCTTCTTTGCCGGCCAGATCACTCATAGCAGAAGCATTGCCAGGGTTGGCTGCAGCGGCCGCCAGACCATTAGCCGCGGCATTACGCGCAGCAATTACTGCCTCGAGGGTTTCGCGCTCGTGAGAGAGATAGCCTTTAGCGGTTTCAACAAGATTGGGAATGAGATCGTAACGTCGCTTTAACTGCACCTCGATCTGGGCGAACGCATTCTGATACCGATTTCGCAAGCTGACGAGCTGATTGAAAATGGCAATCGCGTACAGCGCAATAACCGCTATTACAACCAAAACGATAATAGTCGTGGTACTCATAACGCCTCCTTGTTTCCTAGAAAGAAGACAGGCGCAGAGTTTTAGCCTGCACCTGCCACGTCTTACTTACGGCAATGTAAGGGCAATGATACGAGCGGCTTCGCCTCGCGAACTAATCGCCATTACAAGATACTGCTTTCCTTGATACATATAGGTCATCGGAACACCAGTTACAACACCCGGCATGCCAATCTTGGCCGCGACCTCTCCAGTGGCTTTGTCGAAAGCCCAGAGTACGGGATCCCCGCCAACGCCCTCTCCGGCGAATAGCAAAGACTTCGTTAAGACCAAGCCGGAACGCGTAGGCTTGCCAGTGCGGCCAATATCCACTCCCTTGAGTAAAGGGTGGTTCTTAATAGCTTCAGGAGTATCGCCGTTGACGACTTGCCATACATGCTCGCCCGAGGTCATGTCGATCGCGGTGATGCGGCCATAGGGTGGCTTAACTAAAGGAATACCCTGTACCGAAGGAGTTCGGCTGCCGCCCTGTATGAATTTCACATCAGAAACATCGGGCTCGTGTGTCAAAGATAGCACGCTAGTTGCAGTGCGCGAGGGCACATACAACAGCCCTGTCTCTGGATCATAGGCTGCGCCTTCCCAGTTCGAGCCACCGGTGGACGAGGGTAAATGTAGAGTACCCTGCGTGCCGTCTTTCGGATCTTCGAACAAAGAGGCAGGTGTAAACACCGACTCACTGAAGCGGAATTTTGAGGCTGCCTCTTTGGCCAATGCCGCAATTTCCGGCGTGAAATCGACTAAGTCGTCTTCTTGAAAGCCTTGACGATCATAGGGTGCAGGCTTGGTTGGGA
This sequence comes from uncultured Gammaproteobacteria bacterium, assembly GCA_963977405.1. Lineage (GTDB taxonomy): Bacteria > Pseudomonadota > Gammaproteobacteria > Pseudomonadales > Pseudohongiellaceae > UBA5078. The sequence continues at coordinate 68 of CAXBOY010000116.1, read as the reverse complement.
AAGGCTGTGTTAGGGAAGTCCACTCGCCTGGCACATCGGTCTGCGGAACGGACCGCTCCTCTACCGGG